>JAEXZL010000191.1 GCA_023451395.1 Bacillota bacterium
CTTCATAAGAGAAATAAGAGGTGAAATTACCACCGTCAATCCCTTCTGTAGCATTGCAGGCACCTGATATATAAGGGATTTACCTCCACCAGTAGGCATTATTACCACAGTGTCTTTACCTTCCATAATATTTGCTATAGCTTCCTCCTGACCCCTTCGGAAGCTATCATAACCAAAGTATTCTTTTAATATTTGTAATCCCTTATCCTTCCACATATATGTTCTCCTTATAAGTGTAGTATATTAGCATTCTATCCATAATTAAGAATACCAAACACACGTTCTCATCGCATTGTTATTAACTGAATTTATTTATTCCATGTTAGTTATATTATACTACAAATTTTTCACAGGCCATTCTCCCAGATATAAGTAAAAAAATAAAGCCCCGGAAGGCTCTACATATTTCTATTGTATTTCTCTCATGATATATTTCATTTCACAAATTAATATCTTCCCTTGCCAAAGCCGCAGTTTGGATAAGTGCATACTTGACACTGAAGGCATAGTCCTCCTTCTCCAAGGGACGCCAGTTCCTCCCTTGTTATATAATCATCTGCCATTAACCTTGGAAGTAAAATATCAAATATAGTTCTTTCAGCATACATAACACAGCCTGGCAATCCCAGAACAGGTATAATCTTCTTTTCTTCTTTGTAGTAAGCAAGTAAAAGCATTGCCCCTGGCAGCACCGGTGCACCATAGGAGATCACCTCTGCCCCTGTATCCATAATAGCTCCAGGAGTGCAATCATCAGGATCTACACTCATGCCACCAGTACAGATAACAAAATCTGCCCCTTCCTCTATAAAGCTTAGAATAGCTTCTTTTATATCTTGCTTTTTATCATCGGTTATCCTTTGCCCCAAAACCTTAGTAGGATATTTTGACAGCTTATCTAAAATCACAGGTCCAAAACTATCCTTTATCCTTCCTTTATATACCTCACTGCCCGTGGTAACTATACCAACCTTTTTCTCCTTAAATGAAAGAAGCCTTAATATTGGATCCTCTCCTTTAAGGGCTAGGGCCTTATCCATTTTTTCTCTTTCAATTATAAGAGGTATTATTCTAGTTCCTGCAAGTTTGTCTCCTTTTTTTACCTCTGTATTTCCATGCCTTGTAGCTATCATCATTTCTCCAAGACTGTTTATTGCTTTAAGCTTTCTTCCATCTACTTTTAATAGACCATCCCTTTCTGCAATAACCTCTATCTTTCCTTCCTTAACCTCTGAGCCTTTCATCCCTTCCCCTTTGCAAATGTCAAAGAGTATTTCCGCTGCTTCATTCTCATGTAATATGCCCTCTGTTTTTTCATAGATATATAAATGTTCCTTACCTACAGATAACAAAACTGGAATATCCTCTTCCCTTACAATATGACCCTTTCTAAACACAGGACCTTTTTTCTCCCCAGGTATTATCTGCGTGATATCCTGACATAGGATATGTCCCACTGCTTTTATTGTCTCTATCTGTTTCATTTATCTCACCCCTATGGTTCTCTTACCACACTATATATCTCTAATATTCTCTCATAATCCTCAGGCTTATCTAAATCAATAAGCATAAATCTGTCCTCTACAGCTGTATAATGAAGCTGTTCTTTATGCTCCTCTAAAAATCCATGGATTCCTTCATCACCTTGATAGACATGAATATCCAGAATTACTTCATTTGATAGTAGTATTGGATGCCCTCTCCTATTACTAGAAGAAGGAATGATTATATTAAAGGAGTTTTTCTCCCCTTCTTCTAATAGCCTGACTATGGTGCTAGGCTTAATAAGCGGAATGTCCCCAGGAGATACTAATACCCCCTTATATAGTCCATGGAGATTTCTGAGCCCTAGCTTTATAGAGAAAAACATATCGCTAGTTTCATATTTCTCATTTATTACAGAAGCTATCCCCATTTTATTTAATACCTCAGTTATTTCCTCTGCTCTTTTACCTATCACAACCAAAATATCTTCCCTAACTATACCTGCTTCTAAAAAACGACTTATGGTCTGCTCTAAGACTGTCGTATCTCCCAGTGGAAGAAGAGGTTTAAACCTTTTCATCCTGCTGGATATACCTGCAGCCAGTATTAAGACCTTATAGCCTTGGATCTTTTCCTTCATATATAACACCTAATTTCTACACCCATATAATACCTAATCTCTACACCCATTCCAAAAGTATATCTACAGTACCTCCGCAGACCATCCCTTCCTCTTCCGCATCTTCTCCTGTCATATCTATCTTAAATATCCCAGGGGTTTCATCACCCTCTAGAAGCTTATAACGAGCGTTATTAATAATATCTGCCTCCAGGCAGCCTCCACCTATGGTCCCCAAAGTTTTTCCATCTTTATATATGAGCATTTTTGCTCCTACTCCTCTGGGTGCAGAGCCTTTTCTTTCTATTATTGTAGCCAGGATTTTTTCCTCCTGCTCCTCCTTGAGAATAGCGGAAAGGAGCTCTCTAGAATATCCTCCAGACTCCCCAACATTTTTACTCACCATTATTATCTCTGCCATAATGGCTACAGCTATTTCCTCAGGGGTTTCAGCACCTATTTTAAGCCCTATAGGACTGTATATTCCATCTAAAACTTCCTTTGAAGCCCCCTTATTTAGAAGCTCCTCCTTGACCCTTTTAACTCTCAGCTTACTCCCTATCATACCAATATAGGCATTATTTTTATTAATTATTTCCTCCAGACAAATCTTATCATGACGATGTCCCCGAGTTACAATAATAAAATAACTATTAGAGTCACCTTCAATTCGCTGTAAGGCCTTTTGAAAGCTATCACAAATTACTTTATCAGCCTTTGCCCTCCTAGCATTATCTGCATATAGAATTCTATCCTCAATAACCGTTACCTGAAATCCCAGTAACTTACCCATGGTGATTAACGGAATAGAAATATGTCCTCCTCCGCAAACAATAAGCTTTTTATCCCCCTGAATTCTTTCAGTATAAAAGTTTAAAATTTCCTTAGAGGTAAACACCCCTTTTTTACTTTCATAAAGGAGTTCTCCCCTAGAAAAAATAGCCTTTTCCCCAATATCTTCTCCATCAATAACCGTCATAGCTACATTCTCATAATCAGAAGACAAATCTCTAAGAATTTCATAAAACTCCCTCATACCAATCCTCTTTTCCAATCCCTTATTTCCCCTTAATCCCTTAACTCAAATCTCCCAACACTCATAACTCTTAACTCTTCTCTCTTATCTCTTACCCACTTCCTTCAATATCATCCTCTTAACAAAATCAAAATATCCATCCACATCAAAGCCCTCTTTACTTATTCCATATTGGATTGTAGCTCCCTCTAGCATGGAAACCACAATATAGGGCAGCTGCTCTCTAGTATTACTGTCCAGATTATTACAATACCTGTCTAAAATTTCTCCTATTTCTCTTCTCCACTCCTCATAGGAAGCTTCAAATCTTAAGCGAATTTCTTCATTGATTTTTCCCTGAACCCAAAAATCTATTTCCGCAAAATCATATTTATTTTTATCAAGGATGAGCTTCTTTTTTTGATTGATATATATGTCCAACTGACTTTCTAAATCATCCTTAGAGCTTCGCTTCTCTTTCTCTCGAAAGGTGTAGCACTCTTCTAGGATATAATTTTGCAAAGCCAGCATAAGCTCATCCTTGGTCTTGTAATAATAATGTATATTAGATTGCACCATCTGGGCTTCATCAGCAATGAGATGCATTCTTGTACCGCTTATTGTGTTTTTATTTACCACATTTAAAGCTGCATCCAAAATTCTTTCCTTAGGATCCTTCTGAGATATTTCTGCCATGATTCTACCTCTTTCTTCTATAATTACTAGTTAATATCTATATTTTACCATATATCTACTTTATTCAAAAGGATACAAAGCACGGCTATTCAAGCCTTTATCTCATCCCCAGGCTTTTCTTCATTACTTCTCTTTTTTATAAAAGGTATCTTTTAAAGGTAGCTCAGTTCTAAGTCTCTTATCTAATCTATAGTATCCATGTGAGCAGGCAGGAGCTGTTGGTATTAAGCATAGCTCTCCTACACCCTTTGCTCCATAAGCCTGATGAATTTTCCCTGGCCCCTTAACTAGCTTTATCTCAATTTCAGGAGACTCTGTTGCTCTTATAAGTCCTAAGGTTCCAAACTTAGTTTTTGGATAGCCACCTTCTGTTTTAAAATCCTCTGTCAAGGCATAGCCAAGGCCCATAACTATACCCCCCTCTATCTGTCCCTCCACTGCCTTAGGATTCACTGGAGTTCCTACATCATAGGCTGCTACTACCTTCAATACTTTCCCCTTTTCATCTAATATAACCACCTGAGCTCCATAACTATAGCTAATATGGCTTACGGGATTTTCCTTTGGAGCTCCCATGGGGTCTGTTACCGCAGAGAATTCTCCGAAGAACTCCATTCCTTCTAGCTCCTTTAAAGAACCAGCTTTATCTAAAGCCTCTTTGAGCTTTTCTGCTGCCCTTCTAGTAGCCTCTCCAGTAATTACCGTTTGTCTTGATGCAGTACTTGTACCAGAGTTTGGAGTGCGAACTGTATCTGGGGATTCATGATACATTACCCTAGGATCAAGTCCTGTAGTTTCACATACCATATGAGTACACATGGTGGCAATTCCCTGTCCCATACATGCAGCTGAAGTTCTGATATGAACTTTTCCCTCCTCTACAGAAAGAATACATCTTCCTATATCCTTCAAACCTACTCCCGTTCCGCTATTTTTAAAGCCTATAGCTATTCCTGCATAAGGACTGCTTTCAAAGTCCTCCTTTACAGCCTCAAGACACTCTACCATACCTACGCTCTCATCGGCTATCTGTCCATTGGGAAGCACCTGTCCAGGTCTAATAGCATTTTTATATCTTATTTCCCAAGGGGATATTCCTACCATCTCTGCTAGAAGATTTATATTGTTTTCTGTAGCAAAGCAGCTTTGTGTAACTCCAAAGCCTCTGAAGGCTCCTCCAACCACATTGTTGGTGTATACTGACATACCGAGAATATCTATATTCTGATAATTATAAGGTCCCGCAGCATGAGTACAGGCTCTTTGAAGCACTGGCCCTCCTAAAGAGGCATAAGCTCCCGTATCTGCAAGGATAAAGGCCTTCATTGCTGTTAGATTCCCCTCCTCATCACAGGCTGTGGTAAATTCCATTTCCATGGCATGACGTTTAGTATGATAATCTAAGCTCTCCTGCCTTGAGAACTTAACCTTTACAGGTCTCTTTGTATGCCAGGCCATAAGGGCTGCATGATGCTGAACGCTCATATCCTCCTTACCTCCAAAGCCACCACCTACAAGCTTAGACTGACAGTGTATCTTTTCTGGTGGTATCCTTAGCATATTAGATATTTCATGCTGCTCATCATATACAGACTGTGATCCAGAGTAGAGTAGTATTCCATCCTCCCCCTCAGGCATGGCAATAGCACATTCCGGCTCCATAAATCCATGCTCCTGGAAGGGTGTTTTGTATTTTCTAGTTACTACATATTTTGAATTCTTTATAGCTTCTGCTACATTTCCCTTCTTTAATAACTCCTTACTCATGATGTTTCCACCAGCATGAATCAGAGATGCATCAGCCTTAAGGGCATCAGAAGGATTTGATACAGGAATAAGCTCTGTATAATCCACCTCGATAAGGGCTAGGACCTCATCAAGAGTTTCCTTATGATTGGTAGCAACTAAAGCTAAGGCATCTCCTACATATCTTGTAACCTCACCCTTAGGTATCATAACATCCCAATCCTGAACCAAGTGTCCTATTACATTATTAGGCACATCCTTTGATGTAAGTATCTTCACACAGTCCTCATGAAGGATAGCCTTTGATATATCGATTTTATTAATCCTAGCTCTAGGATATTTGCTTCTTAAAGCCTTAGCATAGAGCATTCCAGGAAGAATAATATCATCAACATATATTCCAGTGCCCAGAACCTTTTCTTCAGTGTCTACCCTATGAAAATCTGAGGACATAGCCCCTGAGGCTTTCTTTTTAGGAATCTCTATATCTTCTCTGAAGATTTTTGCTGCCAATAAAATACCTTCTTCTATTTTTACATAGCCAGTACATCTACAGATATTTCCTCTTAGTGCTTTCTTAACCTCTTCTCTTGTGGGATCTAAATTTTCATCTAAAAGAGCCTTAGCACAGATTACCATGCCAGGTATACAGAAGCCGCACTGTACCGCTCCTGCTTCTCCAAAGGAGTAAACATAAACCTCTTTTTCTCTTTCACTTAATCCCTCTACCGTGAGAATTTTCTTCCTCTGAAATTTAGAAGCTAACTGAGTACAAGCTTTTACCTTCTTTCCATCTACAAGAATAGTACAGGTTCCACAAACGCCTTCACTGCAGCCATCCTTTACAGAGGTTATTCTCAAGTCATCCCTTAAGAGGGTCATGAGCTTCTTATCCTCTTTTACCTCAACATCCTTACCATTTATATTTAATAAAAACATATGAATGTTCCTTTCCTGTGACCATCCCCACATTAATATTTTTAAAAATCCTGAATTCTCCCTCTTGGGATAAACCTTCCTTCCCTTTCTCTTAAGACCCTACCCTGCTCCACTACAGGAATCCCTCTTAAAAATACATATTCAGCTCTGCCAAAGGTCTTCATTCCTTCATATGGAGTATAGTCAACATTTTGTAGCTGCTCCTTATTGGTGATAACTCCTTTAAATTCAGGATTCCAAACCACTATATCTCCATCGCTGCCCTCTTGTATGGCTCCCTTTTGAGGATACATTCCAAAAAGCTTAGCAGCATTGGTGGATAATAGGGCACAAAGCTGTTCCTTGCTTAATTTGCCTTCCTTAACACCAAAGGTATAAAGAAGTACAGGGCGGTGCTCCACTCCAGGAATACCATTAGGTATTTTAGAAAAATCCTTAAGGCCTCTTTCCTTTTGCTCTTTAAAGTTAAAGCTGCAGTGGTCTGTGCCTATAGTTTCTATTTTTTCTCCTCTTAAAGCTTGCCACAAACAAGCAATATCCTTTTCCTTTCTAAGGGGAGGGGACAAAACATATTTTGCTCCCTCAAAGCCCTCTAAAAGATATTTAGAATCATCCAGTAAAAGATATTGAGGACAGGTTTCCACATAAACCTTCTGCCCCTGAAGTCTTGCTCTCTCTATCACCTTATAGCCTAAAGTACTGCTCAAGTGAACAATATTTACAGGAGCTTCTGCAAGACGTGCAATAGTTAATAGGCGATTCACCGCTTCCGCCTCTATTTCATCAGGTCTTGAGAGAGGATGTGCCTTAGAAGATAAATTCCCTTTTTTCTTCTCCTCACTGATAAGCTCATTGATCAGATCTCCATTTTCGCAGTGAACTCCTACGATCCCCCCCTGCTCCGATACAGCCTTAAGGACTTCTAAAATCTCATTATCCCTTACCTTTAAATTATCATAGGCCATATATAGCTTATAGGAGGTAATCCCCTCCCCAGTCATGTTCTTTAGCTCCTCACGAACTTCTGGTGTCCATTGGGTTATGGACATGTGAAAGCTATAATCACAGCTGCATTGATTCTCAGCCTTTTTGTGCCAGTTTTCTAGAGCCTCACATAAGGTCTCTCCCTTGTTTTGCGTGGCAAAGTCTAAAATCACCGTGGTACCACCTGCTATGGCAGCTTTAGTGCCAGTATAGAAATCATCAGCAGTAAAAAAGTCTCCAGCATCCAGCTTAAAATGAGTGTGAGTATCAATGAAGCCTGGAAAAAGAAGATTTCCTGATACATCTATAATTCTGGCGGTAGGAGAAGTTATTCCTTCCCCTATCCTAGATATCTTACCCTCTTTAATTTCTACATCAGCTTTTTTACTTCCCTGAGGAGCTACTATTTCTCCTCCCTTTAGAATAATATCCATTTTCTTCACGCCTCTTTTATTAGATTATTTCATTAATAAATATCTATAATCCTCAAGTATAGTAGAGATAAGATTTTTAATCTCCTCCTCCAGAGAGTCATCCTCATTAGATAGGCTTATCCCCTTTATCTCTCCTCCTAAGCGAATTAAGAAAGTCTTTTCCTTTTCATCAAGAAGGGTGAAGCCCTGATTATCACTGTTTAATAGACCCTCTGTATTGTTAAAGAGGGTAAGCTTATCCCTATATGGAGCACTATCATAAGGACAGAAACTTCTACAATTACCACATTCATTGCACATATAGTCCACATGAATTATTGTATCCATAGCACTTCCAGGAACTGTAATTGCAACATTTGCTCTATTAGGGCATACCTCTGTACAAGCTTCACAAAGAATATTACATTCTAAGCAGCGTTCTGCTTCATTAATAGCCTCCTGAGCTGGAAGAATAATGCCCTTTTTATTAGTAGGCTTTATTGCTTCCTTATGCCTTATCTCAAGTCTTGGAGGAAGGCTTAATATTGAGCTCACAGCCTTATTTGCATCTCTTATAGCTTCCACCACAGTCGCTGGACCCTGTGCTCCATCACCAATGACATAAACCCCAGGAATAGATGACCCCATGGTTTCCGGATTAATCTCTGCGTAGCCTCTGGAATTCACCTTAATTCCTAAGCTTTCATAATAGGATTTATCAACCTTTTCTCCTAGAGCTGCTACAACTAAGTCGCAGAGCACTTCCACCTGCTCTTCCGTAACCATAGGTCTTTGTCTTCCTGAAGAATCCATCTCACCTAAAAGAACCTTATTGCATATTAACTTTCCATTATTCCACTGATATGGTGCCAGGAGCTCTAAGAATTTAACACCTTCTTCTAAGGCGAGGTCCAGCTCTTCTTCATCAGCAGGCATGAACTTTCTTGTGCGGCGGTATACTACATATACATTTTCTACCCCTTCTCCTCTTTTAGCTGCCCTTGCGGCATCCATAGCTGTATTTCCAGCTCCTACTATCACAACATTTTTTCCAAAGTTAATAGTTCCTGGAGCCTTTCTGCAGGCTTCTAAAAATTCTATGGCGTTCATTTCGTTAACGCAGCCTATATTAAGAGGTGTACCCTTATAGGCTCCTACAGCTAATATCACTTTATCATAGCCTGAGGCTTTAAGCTCTTCTAAGGAATTTATAGGATGATTAGTCTCAAATTCCACTCCCAATGCCCTTGCTAGTGATATATCCTTCTCTGCCGTAGCCTTAGCTATTCTAAATTCAGGGACTACATTAGTAATAACCCCTCCTATATTCTCTTTCTTTTCAAAAACCTTAACCTCAGCGCCTTCTCTTGCCAGGAAGAATGAAGCAGCTATTCCAGCTGGACCTCCTCCCACTACAGCAACTTTTTTGTTTTTAATATTAGGCACTGGCTTTAGCTCTTTTAGTAGGTCCTCATAGCCCTCCTCTGCAGCCTTAAGTTTAGTTCTTCTTATATTAACTGATTCCTCATAAAAATTTCTGGTACATTTATTCATGCAGGTATGACTGCATATGGTACCGGTGATAAAGGGCAGAGGGTTATTGTCTACTATAACCTTAAGCGCTTCTAAGGGTTTATTTTCTCCCTGAAGCTTTATATAGGTTGGAATATCCTGATTTATAGGACACTCATCGCTGCAGGGTGCCTTATAGCAGGCAAAAAGAGGAACCTTTTTATTCATTTTTCTAGAAGGAAGAGGCTTTACACTTTTTCTGTAACGCCTATCTAATTTAAGCTCTTCTATAAGGGCATAAAGCTTATCCACATCTACCCTATCAAAAGGGGTATAATCAAGATTCTCCAGCTTTTCAGCAATTTGAGTACCTCTTAATATTCCTCCTGTTTTTAGAAAGTAGGTAGCTAAGGTTATAGGATATATACCTAGGTTATATATTTTATCTATATTAAAATAATCCGCACCACCAGAGTAGGAAATCCTGAGTCTTCCATTAAAAGCTTCGGAGAGCTTGTGAGCTACAGATAAAGAAAGCACACAGAGGGCACGACCAGACATATACATCTCCTCACTGGGAAGCTCCTTCCTTGTAACATCCACCGGGAAGGTATTGGTTATTTTAACTCCAAAATCCACTTCCTCTTCATAAGCTAAGCTCTGCAACCTTTTTAGCATTGGAACAGCATCCTCAAATTGCAGGTCATCCTTAAAATGAAAATCACCAAAGACCACATAATCGTAGCCCATATCATCCATGATTTTTCTGGCCTTTTCATAGCCTAAGAGAGTAGGATTACATTTAATATAGGTGTTTAAATGCTTTTCCTTAATGAGATACTTTCCTATGCTTTCAATCTCCTGTGGAGGACATCCATGAAGGGTAGAAACAGTTATGGAAGTACAGATGTTAGGTGATATACCTTCTATAAACTTCAAATCTACATTGCTGAAGGAGCTTACATTCTCCTTAAGATATTCCATGCATTCCTTCCATATAGGAGTGTTTTCTGCATTTTTTAAGTTTTCAATGAAGGCATCAATCTTATCTGATTTTATTCCAGCTAAGTCGTAGCCTACGCTCATATTAAATACAAAGCCATCCTCAGCTCCTAAGTTAAACTCCCTGGAAATTACCTTTAAGGCAAACCAAGCCTTAACATATTCCTCATAAGCTTCTGGAACTCTGAGCTCTGTTGACCATTCACAGTTATAACCCTCATCCTCTGCTAATATACAAGGTTTATTCACAGGAAGATCCTCTCCATCTAAAATTTGAACTGTTTTAAGCTCAAAAAAGCGACTTCCTGTATAATAAGCTGCTATAATGTTCTGTGCCAGCTGAGTGCTGGGTCCTGCAGCAGGACCAAAGGGTGTTTCTATCTTTTCATTAAATATATTTATATACTGCTCTTTTTTCTTTACAAAGGGCTTATAAACTCCAAATACCCTGCCGGTTTTCTTTCTCTCTTCAAAAATCCATTCCATTAAATTCTTAAAGGGAATTGGTGTCATCCTATCTCCCATAATCTCATTCTCCCCTATCCATTAATACTTTTTCTTAAAAGCTCTGCCTGCTCTCTGCAGTGAGCCATGGCCTTCGTCTCATCAATATACAAAAGCTCTCTGTCCTTCATGAGTATTTTCCCATTGATTATGGTAGTTATAATTTTGCTGCCATTTAGTCCAAAAAGCATGTGACCATTTATATTTTCAGCTGTTAAAGGTGTAAGAGGATTATAATCTGCAATTACCACATCGGCGGTGGCTCCCTCCTTTAATATTCCTAAGGGTCTTTCAAAATATCTATTGGCAATTCTTCTGTTTCCATCAAAAAGCATAGAAGGTATCTCTCCCCAGGCAGCATTTGCATCACATAAGGAATGCTTATGTAGAAGATTTGCTACCTTGTAGGACTCGAACATATCATTGGTATAGCCATCGGTACCGAGACCTGATAGTACTCCGCTCTTATAAATCTCCAAGGTTGGAGGACATCCACAGGCATTGCCCATATTTGATTCAGGATTATGAACTACCATGGTGTCCGTCTCCTTTAAAAGCTCCATCTCCTGAGGATTAACATAGATGCAGTGAGCTGTTATGGTCTTAGGTCCTAAGATCCCTTGATCCATAAGTCTATTAACTACTCTTTTGCCATAGTGCTTTAGAGAATGGTGTAAATCCTCTATTCCCTCAGCCACATGAATATGGTAGCCCACATTCTCTGGAGTATTTTCTCTGCAGAGGGCAAAGGTCTCATCAGATATGGTAAAGGAGGCATGAAGTCCCATCATTCCCTTAACCATTTGAGACTGCGTACAATGAGCATATTTTATAAAGTCAGCATTTTCTTTAATAGCTGCTCTGGTCTTTTCCTTTCCATCTCTATCTGACACCTCATAGCAGAGGCATGTACGAACTCCCAGCTCCTCTGCTGCCCCTGCAATGGTAAAAAGACTGTCAGTAACAGTACCAAAGCTAGCATGGTGATCAAAAACTGTGGTTACCCCATTTTTTATGCAGTCGATGTAGGTAGCTATAGCACTTTGCCTTGTCTGCTCTAGAGTAAGGTGCCTATCTATTGTCCACCACATCCCATCTAGGATATCTAAAAACCCCTGAGGCTTATAGCCATTTATAGACAGTCCCCGAGCCATGGCACTATAGATATGATTATGAGTATTTATAAGCCCAGGCATTATAAGGCCACCTCTGGCATCAATAAGTTCTGCCTCAGGATATTCTCTTCTAAGTTTTTCTTCTTCCCCTACTTTAATTATTTCCTCTCCCTGGACGGCAACTGCTCCTTTTTCTATTAAGGGTCTCTCATCATCTCTAGTAATAACCTTTCCATTTACAAATAAAAGCATAGTTTTCTCTCCTCTATAACTTTATATACTTTAATGGACAAAATATACTTAGTTTGATTAGTCAATCAAACTACTAGTAAAAAAAATAAATATTTAACAATTAGAAGTAAGATTTTCCCTAACTTTTACTATGAAAGTTCTTTATTAATTGTATAATTTTGTTAATAATATATCATCACTTTTGGATTCCTATATAAAAATATACTAACATCAGCATATATTAAAAATCAACAAAAATTCAAAATATTTTATTTATTGTTTATTTTTAGAAAATATCTTGAATTTTTATTTAATTATGCTATTATGAAAACGTATAATTTTGTTAAATATTAGTCATTAGTATTCTTTTATTAAGGAGGTATTTAATGAGAGAGATAAAATGGACTTTAAATTCTATGCCAAAAACCGCTGATGAAAACCTATGTGTTATGGCTTTAGAGGATGTAGAAAAAGCCAAGAGCTTCCACAAAACTATACCTGGTTATGGAAGAACCCCGCTTTCAAAGCTAAGCAAAATGGCTGAACACCTAGGCCTTGGTGAGGTTTTTATAAAGGATGAGTCCTACCGCTTTGGCTTAAATGCCTTTAAAGTTTTAGGTGGCTCCTTTTCTATGGCAAAGTATATTGCTAAGACAACAGGAAGAGATGTTTCAGAACTGAATTTTGATATCCTTATCTCAGAAAGATTAAGAGAAGAATTTGGCCAAGCTACCTTTTTCACTGCAACAGATGGGAATCACGGACGGGGGGTTGCCTGGGCAGCAAAGAAACTAAAACAAAAGGCTGTGGTTTATATGCCTAAGGGTTCCACTCTCACAAGGCTTAATAACATAATTGCTGAAGGAGCAAAGGCTACCATAGAAGAGGCTAACTATGATGAATGTGTAAGAATGGCAGCAGCAGAGGCAGCTAAAATTCCCCATGGAGTGGTAATTCAGGATACCGCCTGGGAAGGCTATGAAGAGATCCCCTCCTGGATTATGCAGGGCTATGGAACCATGGCTATGGAAGCTGATGAACAGCTTAAGGAGTCAGAGATTGAAGCTCCTACGCATATTTTTGTACAGGCTGGAGTTGGTTCTCTAGCAGGAGCTGTTCAAGGCTATTATAAAAATAGATATCCTGAAAATCCCCCAATAGTAGTGGTTGTAGAGGCCGATGCTGCTGATTGCCTTTACAGAGGTGCTGTAGCAGGAGATGGAAAAGAAAGAATTGTTACTGGTGATATGGAAACAATAATGGCAGGACTTGCCTGTGGAGAGCCAAATACAATTTCCTGGGATATATTAAAGAATCATTCTGCTGCCTTTATATCACTTCCAGATTGGGCTGCTGCAAAAGCCATGAGAATACTCAGTGCTCCAATTAAGGGCGACCCACAGGTGGTATCAGGAGAATCTGGAGCTGCAGGCTTTGGTGCTCTTTTCTGTACTATGACTATGCCAGAGCTTATCCCTTTAAAAACAGCCTTAGGCTTAAGCGAAAGCTCAAGGGTACTGCTTTTCTCCACTGAAGGAGATACAGATCCCCAGAGATATAAGGAAATTGTTTGGGTAGGAAAAGACTATTTTTAGCATAAGTCTTTTATTTTTTGAATATCTTTGATTGATTAATCAAACTATTTACACTGATAAATAAGAATATTTTTTCAGGAGGATTGTAAAAATGGACTTTAATAAAATAAAAGAAGCATCTCAAAGCTATTTACCAGCTATGACTAAGTTCTTAAGAGATCTAGTGGCTATACCTGGTGAAAGCTGCGAAGAAGAAGGGGTAATTAAGAGAATTGAAGCTGAGATGATAGCTTTAGGCTTTGATAAAGTTGAAATTGATCCTATGGGCAACATCCTTGGCTTTATGGGTACAGGAGAAATATTAATAGGCTTTGATGCTCACATAGACACAGTAGGTATAGGAAATAGAGATAACTGGTCCTTTGATCCTTATGAAGGCTTCGAATCAGACAGTGAAATAGGTGGGCGAGGTACCTCTGACCAATTAGGTGGAATAGTTTCATCAGTTTATGGTGCAAAAATAATGAAGGAACTGGGTCTTTTAAATGAAAAATATACTGCCTTAGTGGTAGGTACCGTTCAAGAAGAAGACTGCGATGGACTATGTTGGGAATACATCATCAAGGAAGATAAAATGAAACCAGAATTTGTAGTATCCACAGAGCCCACCGATGGTGGTATATATAGAGGACAGAGAGGCCGTATGGAAATCCGTGTTGATGTTCAAGGAGTTTCCTGTCATGGCTCCGCTCCAGAAAGAGGAGATAATGCTATTTACAAGATGGCTGAAATACTTATGAACATCCGTGACCTCAATGAAAATGATGACGCAGAGGATAAAGAAATAAAGGGTCTCGTAAAAATGTTAGATGAAAAATATAATTTGGAGTGGAAGGAAGCTAACTTCTTAGGAAGAGGTACTGTTACCACTTCTCAAATATTCTTCACCTCCCCAAGCCGCTGCGCTGTTGCTGATTCCTGCTCCATCTCCTTAGATCGCCGCATGACTGCTGGTGAAACCTGGGAAAGCTGCTTAGAAGAAATCCGTAATCTTCCAGCTGTTAAGAAATATAATGGTCAGGTAACTATGTACAACTATGAAAGGCCAAGCTTTACAGGCTTAATCTATCCTATTGAATGCTACTTCCCTACCTGGGTAATCCCAGAGGATCATAAAGTAACAAGAGCCATGGAGGAGGCATATAAAGGCCTTTTTGGAACCTCAAGAACTGGCTCTTCTGAAACTCATGACGGAAGAAAAGACCGTCCTCTTACTGACAAATGGACGTTCTCCACCAATGGAGTTTCCATCATGGGCCGTAACGGAATTCCTGTTATAGGCTTTGGTCCTGGTGCAGAGGCACAGGCTCATGCTCCTAATGAAAAGACCTGGAAGGATGACCTGGTTAAATGTGCTGCTGTCTATGCTGCATTGCCTGATATGTATCTGAAGTAAAATATATACCAATTAAATATCAATCTAATTAGGGGGAGCTTCTTTCCCTCTCTTTAGATATTAAACATAACTATGACTATTATAAGGGGGATTAACGTGAAAACTTTAAATGACTATATTGAGAAGCTTAATAAACTAAACTTCAAGGAAATGTACAACAATGACTTTTTTCTTACCTGGGAAAAGAGTGATGACGAGCTGGAGGCTGTTTTCACCATTGCTGACGCTCTTCGCTTTATGAGAGAAAACAATATCTCCACAAAGGTTTTTGAAAGCGGTCTTGGAATATCTCTATTCCGTGACAACTCAACCCGTACCCGCTTCAGCTTTGCCTCTGCCTGCAATCTTTTAGGACTTGAGGTTCAAGATTTGGATGAGGGAAAATCTCAAATTGCTCATGGGGAAACAGTTCGTGAAACTGCTAATATGGTCTCCTTTATGGCTGATGTAATAGGAATAAGAGATGACATGTACATTGGAAAAGGAAATACCTATATGAGAGAGGTTTCTCAGGCAGTTCAGGATGGAAATAAAGCAGGGATTCTGGAGCAGAGACCTACTCTAGTAAACCTCCAATGTGATATAGACCATCCAACTCAATCCATGGCTGATATGCTTCACATTATTCATGAGTTTGGAGGAGCTCAGAATCTAAAGGGTAAGAAGATTGCCATGACCTGGGCATATTCCCCTTCCTATGGAAAGCCTCTATCAGTACCTCAGGGTATCGTAGGCCTTATGACTCGAATGGGTATGAATGTTGTGCTAGCTCATCCTAAGGGCTATGAAATAATGTCCGAGGTTGAAGAAGTAGCAAAAGAAAATGCTAAGAAATCC
Source organism: Bacillota bacterium (assembly GCA_023451395.1). GTDB lineage: Bacteria > Bacillota > Clostridia > Clostridiales > Clostridiaceae > JAEXZL01. The sequence continues at coordinate 16,090 of JAEXZL010000191.1, forward strand.
AGCGGCTCCTTTACCAAAACTCATAGTATGGAGGAAGCCTTCAGGGATGCGGATATAGTTTATCCAAAGAGTTGGGCTCCTTTTGTAGCTATGGAAAAGCGTACTGAGCTTTATGGACAAAATGATATGGAAGGAATAAAAGCTCTAGAGAAGGAGCTGCTAGCTCAAAATGCACAGCATAAGGATTGGGCATGTACCGAAGAAATGATGAAGCTGACTAAAGATGGAAAGGCTTTATATCTTCACTGCCTCCCTGCTGATATCACAGGAGTTAGCTGTGAAACTGGCGAGGTTGACGCTTCAGTATTTGACCGCTATAGAGATCCTCTTTACAAGGAAGCAAGCTATAAGCCCTATATCATAGCAGCAATGATATTCTTAAGTAAATTCCAAGATCCCCAAAGAACCCTTAAAGCTTTAGAGGAAAGAGCTGCAAAGAGAAAACTTGACTAATAAAGGAGCAAGAAACAATATGACTAAAAGAATAGTAATCGCCCTAGGTGGAAACGCATTAGGTAATACTCTACCAGAGCAGATGATAGCTGTTAAACATACCTCTAAGGCTATAGCTGATTTAATCGAAGCTGGCTATGAGGTTATAATATCTCATGGAAATGGTCCTCAAGTGGGTATGATTGACCAAGCAATGACTGTTTACGGAAACCAGAACCCCTCCTCTCCTTCTTTCACTCCCCTATCTGTGTGCGTGGCAATGAGTCAGGCTTACATTGGCTATGACCTGCAAAATGCTCTGAGAGAGGAATTATTAAATAGAGGCATAAGAAAATCCGTAACTACTATAATCACTCAGGTAAGGGTAGACTCTGAGGATCCTGCCTTCCAAAACCCAACTAAACCCATTGGTCAGTTTATGACTGAGGAAGAAGCTAAAGTCGCAAAAGAAAATGGATTTAAGGTAATTGAGGATGCAGGAAGAGGCTATAGAAGAGTGGTAGCTTCTCCAAAGCCAAAAGAAATAATAGAAATAGAAACCATTAAGAACCTTGTAAATGCTGGTGAAGTGGTTATCTCCTGCGGAGGCGGAGGTATTCCTGTAACAAAAGAAGGCAACCATTTAAAGGGTGCTGGTGCTGTAATAGATAAGGATTTTGCCAGCTGCCTATTAGCTCAAGAAGTGGATGCAGACTTCCTTATAATCCTTACAGCTGTGGAAAAGGTAGCTATCAACTTTGGAAAACCAGAGGTTAAATGGCTGGACAATATCACCCTTGAGGAAGCCAAGAAATATATGGCTGAAGGTCACTTTGCTCCTGGCTCAATGCTGCCAAAGGTGCAGGCTGCTGTAGAATTTGCTTCTTCTTCTCCTAAAAGGAGTGCTCTTATAACTCTCCTTGAGAAGGCGAAAGCTGGGATTAATGGGGAGACCGGGACACATATTAAGTAGAAGATAGGTAAGAACTAAGAGTGAAAAGTGAAGAGTTAAAAACTAAAGGCTAAGGGAGAGGAACTAAGGGATAAAAAGATAAGAGATAAAGAGCTAAAAGATAGAAGATTAACTAAGGGGTAAGAGATATTGTATTTTCTTTTGCCTACTGTAAGATAAAGCCTTTATTATGAGGGAAGATATTATGGGATTTATTAAATAATATGGGGGTCAGTCTTATGTTAAATTCTAAGGCTTCAAAAATTGTTAAGAATGAAAGCTCTTTATTTGAGCTGTCGGGCAAGCCGTCCTTCGCTCTTGCTCTGCCTCAGTCCATGCAGCATGTTCTGGCTATGCTGGTGGGTAATATAACTCCTCCTATCCTAGTAGCTCAGCTGCTTGGTCTTCCAGAGAGTGATAAAATTCTTTTAATGCAAGCAGCTATGGTTATCGGGGGAATAACTACCTTAATTCAACTCTTCCCTATCTTTGGTTTTGGAATGGGACTTCCTAGCGTTATGGGTGTTGCCTTTGCCTATATGCCTATACTATCGGCTATAGGATTAGCCTACGGTATAAGAGCTATATTCGGTGCTCAGCTGGTGGCTGCCTTTGCTTCTATCTTTTTAGGAATGCTCATGGGAAAAATAAGAAAATTCTTTCCTCCTATAGTTAGCGGTACTGTGGTACTAAGCATTGGATTATCCTTATACAGCACTGCTGTGAACTATATGGCTGGTGGTAATGCATCCATGAAGGATTTCGGAGCTCCTAAGTACTGGATTATAACTTTAGTTGTCCTAGCTGTGACTCTTGCCTGCTCCTTCTTTGGCAAGGGCTATGTAAAGGTATCTGGAATGCTTATAGGCATCGGAATAGGCTATATTATAGCTCTATTTATGGGAGATATGATAAACTTTGATACTGTGAAAAGTGCCTCCTGGGTGTCCCTTCCAAGGCTATTTAAGTGGGGATTAGAATTTCACCCTTCTGCTATTATCTCCATGATATTAATGTATATAGTTCAGGCAGTTCAAACCATTGGCGATGTTTCCTCCACAGCAATAGGTGCCTTCAATCGTGAGGCTACAGACAAAGAAATAGGTGGAGCTATAAAAGGACAAGGTATCTGTGGTATGCTGGGAGCCTGTATAGGTGGCCTTCCTACAGATCCTTATAGCCAAAATGTTGGTCTCATCGTTACAACCAAGGTAGTTGCTAAAAGTGTATTCCTCATTGTTGGATTAATAATGCTGGTGGCAGGTCTCTGTCCTAAATTCGGTGCCTTGATGACCACCATCCCCTACCCTGTTCTTGGCGGAGCCACTGTGACGGTTTTTGCTGCTATAACCATGTCAGGAATACAGCTGATTTCAGAACAACCCTTAAATTATCGCAATAAGATGATCGTAGGTATTTCACTAGCTCTTGGGGTCGGCATAAGCACTGTTACAGCATCGCTGCAGTTCTTCCCAGTGGATGTTCAGAATATAATAGGAAAGTCTCCTATAGTATTATCCTTCCTGGTGGCCTTTTTATTAAACATCATCGTTCCAGAGGATAACAGAGCTATATGAGTATTATAAAAAGCCATTGGATATCCAATGGCTTTTTATTAGTCTAATCTGTTGTACCAATCATTAAAATCTCTTTCAGCTTCTTCCTTGCTCTTTCCGTATTTTTCCTGAATCTTTCCGATTATAATATCCTTTTCTCCCTTTAATTGATCTATTTCATCGTCAGTAAACTCGCCCCATTTTTTCTTTACTTCGCCTTTATATTGATTCCATTTACCTTTTAATATCTCATTATTCATTTAAATACCTCCTTTAGATATATTATATCTATGGTAGCTTAATCTATTCATTGCTACAATGGCTTTAAGAATATCTTTACACCTATTAAATTAAAAGTTTTTATTATTATTACACTGTTTTTAATATCTTAACATTTAGTGATCTATCTCTTTTTTATATAAACATGACATAATGATGTCTTATTATATATGTTACTCTGGTATAAAAAGGAGGACTCAGAATGAAAAGAGTAGTTGATAAATTTAAACCTACAGGTGGTAAGCATTGTATTACAACTGCATTGAAACAAATATTTCACTATTATGATTATCCCATGACAGAGGAAACGATTTTTGGTATTGGTTCTGGGTTATCATTTTGTTATATAAATCTTGAAAAATCACCTATGGTATCTGGAAGAACAAAGATTTTTGAATTTGAGAAAAAACTTGGAGAGAGACTTAATATTGAAATAAAATGTAAATCAAGCGGAAATTATAAATCTGCATTTGATAAGACCATTAAACACCTAAATGAAGATAAACCAGTTCTAGTATATGCTGATATGCCTTACCTTGATTATTTAAATTTGCCTGAAGATAACCATTTTGGTGGACATGCAATAGTTATCTTTGGATATGATGATGAAAATAAAAAATTCTATATAAGTGATAGGGATAATTCTGACTATGCTATTAGAACTCCTAAAGGAGATATAGCAGAAGATTTTCATTTAGTAGACTATGACCGAGTAGAAATGGCTCGAAAAAGTAACCACCGGCCCTTTCCTGCCAAAAATAAATATCTTGATGTAAACTTTAATGAACATACCTCAATAACAAAATCTATTATTTTTTCAGCAATAAATGAAACTTGTGAAAATATGTTAAATGCTCCAGCACAACTATTAGGGCTAAAGGGAATAAATAAGTTTTCTAAAGAAGTCTTAAAGTGGGATAAATTTGATAATGAAAAATTGAAAATAGCAGGTATCACTAACTATTTTCAAATAAGTGCTGATGGTGGAACCGGTGGAGGGCTATTTAGAAAAATGTATGGAGAGTTCTTAATAGAGTCAAGGGATGTTGTTGAAATTGAAGAATTTAAAGAAGTAGGAGATGCATATATATATGTATCAAAAAAATGGGATACTGTTGGAGACTTATTGTGGAGGTTATCAGAAGCATTAGATAGAAATATTTTAAAAGAAATATCTGTATTGATAAAAGAAATCTATTATGAAGAATATACTCTGTTAACTAAACTAAAAGAAATCATAAATAAAAATTAATAATAGAAATTCATTTTCATAAATATGGTATTTTGGTATACTATAAGTTAAAAAGATTATAGGAGGGTGTATTATGGTTGAATACAAATTTGATACCCAATTGTTAATAGAAGGACAGAACCTTTCAGAGGATGCAATAAATGATTATATTACAAATAATATCGAAGGGGACTGTCTCCTTGCCGTTGGTGATGATGAATTGATTAAAATTCATTTCCACACCAATACACCATGGAAGCTCCTTGAATACTGTGCTTCTTTAGGAGAAATCTTCGATGTGGTTGTAGAAAATATGGAGCGTCAAGCTAATGGGCTGAAAGGCTAGCCTGTCTATATATCTTATATATTGATAAATTATAATAAAAAGGATATTTTCCTCCCTGGAAATATCCTTTTTCTCATCTTATGAGGTGTGGAATTTGATGATGCTTTATAATTAAGATAATACTATTTTTTTAAATATCTGTGTAACCTTTTTATATCCAGAACGTTTGTTAAGTGAAAGGGGGAGTGTAATGGATTCAAATATCTTAGAAATCTTATATAAAAAATATTATAATGCTGCTTACCTTTATACTCTTTCCCTATGTAATAACAAAGCTTTATCTGAAGATATTGTAAGTGATGCCTTTGTTAAAGCCTTTTTATCCTTAAAAAAGGATAATGGCAGCTTTAAATACTGGTTACTTGTGGTGTGCAAGAATCTGTATATTGATTATCTTAGGAAAGAAAAAAAGAGATCACTTTTCACCTTCGAGGAAATGGAAGCAGCGGCTGTGGATGAAGCAATAGATGAGATCATTCTTAATTCTGAAAGAAATAGGCTAATCTACAAAGCAATTATGTCACTAGATATTAAATACCGTGAGATATTAGTACTTTATTATTATAGCTCCATGACTCTAACAGAAATAGCTACTCTCTTAAAAATAACTAAAGAAAATACAAAGGTAATATTACATCGGGCTAGAAAAAAATTAAAAATATCATTGGAGGAGGAAGGTTATGAATTTTAAAGATGCTTTAGAAAAATATAAAAACAACACAGCTAATGAAGAAGAGAAAAAATATGTGGAGAATGAGCTGGAAAAGGCCTCTCTCCTTTCCGATTATCTTTATGATGTCTCAAAGCTAGATGAAGACATGGATTTTTCCAATGGAAAAGTCAATGGTGGTGATGAGTTGAAAATGATTAATAAATCACTAAAAAGGAGAAATATTCGCTTAATAGCTGCTTCAGCAGCTGTGGTATTCGTGCTTATAATATTATTTAATGTGGCTTTAAAACCACTGTTAAATAATTTATATTATAATCCACTAAAGAGCACCTATTCCTTTGAGAATACGGATATGGGAATCAGCTTAGAAAACTTAATAAGACTTCACTCCCCAGATAATAAATTTGGAGGTATAGATGCAAAAAATATAGGCATTGGTAATTACGATTTAAATATTCATTATTATGATCCCCTAACCAGCGAAGATAATAATATAAAAGGAAATATGAATAAGGGAAAACTAAAAACTTCAGAAGTGTTATTTAACACACCCTTTCCAACTAATTTTGCATATGGCAGAAGTACCTCCACATCTCTTGAAGTTATAGAGAATAACTACCCTAAAACCCTGAGCTATTTAAAGGACCTCCCTGGTTATGTAGCCGTTAAGGCCTATGTATCCTTTAGTAAGGATATTTCCATGGATGAATTGGAACGTTTATACCATAAATATTCTAAAGAAGGTCTTTACTTCCATTGGGCAGGAGTAAGAAGCTCCTCAGAGGAAATACAGCCCTATCCTCTCATTGGCTTTGATTTTTATGGGTCTGTTAATACCTATGACAATTTAAACTCCCATTATGATTATTTTGACCTTTGGAAGGGTTTAGTAGATAATCAAACTTCCCTTGCTAAGGCTTATGAAGGTCACTTTAAAGCTCTAATAAACTATCAATTGGACCATCTAAATTTTTTTAAGACCATGGATGATAAAATAGACTACGAAGCTTATTATAAAGATGTTTTAAATTATGTAGAAAATAATGGGGTTAAGAGCTATGGAATTGTGGTAATGGGGACTGGTGAAGAAATATTGAAGCTTTCTGAGGAAGCTAACATCATAAACATCGTAGTAGATGATTTAACATTAAGCACTGACAATAAAAACTATTAAACAGATAAGCAGCGGTATTGAAATTGATATTTCAATACCGCTGTTAGTTACTGTATTCTTTTTTGGTTCACACACTTTTTCAGTCCTTGTTACAACATTTTTATGTCTTATAGCAACTTAAAAGTACTGATTATTTTATAACTTCATATCGAAGTTCTACAAATTGGTTGAATTGATTTATACTATTTAATCTTAAAAGTGTTTGAAAATTGTTTTCACTGAATAAGGGAATACCACTCCCCAACATAACTGGAGCGATAGTAACTATAATTTCATCGACTAATTTTTCTTTAATAAAATTGGATATTAATTCACTGCCACCCATAAGCCAAATGTTTTTTCCGCTTTTATTTTTTATTTCTTTAGAGAATGAAACCACATCTTTATTGACGAAGGATACATACTCATTATCTACTTTTGGTGTTCTGGTAAAGATATAGCATTCCTTATCTTTGTATTGAAAAACATCTTCATGGTCCATGATCCAATCATAAGTAGTCCTTCCCATTATTATAGTATCGATAGTATTATAAAATTCTGATGTTCCGTTATCACCTTCACCCTCAACATTAAAGAGCCAATCCAGGTTATGATCTTTTGTTGCGATGTACCCATCTAAGGTTGAAGCAATAAACAATACTAACTTACGTTGTTCCATTATCTCACTCCTTTTTGATTTGTTATGTTTACATACAGCATACCACAAATTGTTGACATCTATATGTCAACAATCTATAATGTAAAAAAATAACTTCAAAGGATGATACTATGAAAGTTGACCGTCTAATATCAATAATAATGTTGCTACTGCAGCGAAAAACCATAACCGCACTGGAACTTGCAAAGATTTTTGAAGTTTCCACCAGAACTATATATCGTGACATTGAGGCTATTAACCAAGCTGGAATTCCTATCGTTACTAGTCCAGGACCCACAGGTGGTATTTGTATTATGGAACAATATCGTGTTGATAAGCGTTTGTTCACAATATCTGACCTTACCTCATTACTAATAGGGCTAAAAGGATTCCATAGTGTTGTATCTGATGGAACAGTTAAAAATACAATAGCAAAAATTAAAGGAATGGTTCCCGAGGAACAGATAACGGAAATTGAGCAAAAAGCCAATGAAATTGTTTTTGATATGACCCCTTGGGTAGATGACAGTCGACATAGCAGCTACTTTTCTATATTTAAAAAAGCAATTTCCCAAAGGCAAATACTTATTTTGGAATACAAAAATTCAAAAGGCAGTTTAAGCACAAGAGAGATAGAACCCTATCGCTTGCTCAATAAAAATAAGGTTTGGTACTTGCAAGGGTATTGCTTATTGCGAAACGAACTACGGACATTTCGTTTTTATAGGATAGAAAAAGTATCCGAAACAAATAAAACCTTTGAACCACGGAAAATAGACCTTTCTGAGTTTAATGAAAACTTTTACGAGACATCGTCAAAAGTTGAAGTTACAATTCGCTTTCATGAAAACAACAAGGCAGATATAATTGGTTATTGCGGTGATGGTATAATTGAAACATTCAAGGATGGATATTATACAGGAAAAATTATCACAATGGATAATGAAGATGGCTATAAAACTTTATTTCAATTTGGAGATAAATGTGAGTGTCTTGCACCGAAACGGGTACGGGATTATTTAGCTAATTTGTCTGCGAGCATTGCAAAGCTGTATGCTGAGTAATTCAGTGGAAAATTATATTGAAAATAAAATCATCTATAAAAAATTCTTTACATAGATATCTTTATTATGATAAAATACAGTGAATGTAAAAACAAATCTTTAATTCGGTATAGAGAGACCGACAAGATTGTAATATTGGAAGGCCTAAGTGGTATTTACCTCTTTTGCTGTGAAATTTGATGATACAATCTTGCTATGCTTATTTGCATTGCAGGATTTTTTTTGCAAATTTCTCTATTACAATAAGGTTTAAGTAATTCATTTACTAAGAATCACAAATAATATTTCCAGGAGGTTTTTACTATGGCAAATCATGAAAAATTCATTGCTAATGACGGTATTTATGATGCAAGGAAATTAGGTACTCCCAAAATGATTCTTCTAGGACTTCAGCATACCTTTGCTATGTTTGGTGCAACGGTTCTGGTTCCTATGATAACAGGACTTGATATGTCCACAACACTTCTTATGGCAGGTCTAGGAACACTATTATTCCACCTCTTAACAAAAGGAAAGGTTCCAGCTTTTCTTGGTTCTTCCTTTGCATTTCTCGGAGGCTATGCTGCTATAGCTCCTAAAATTATGCTAGAAAATGGCCAAGAAGTACCTAATATTGAAATGCTTCCATATGCTTGTCTAGGTGTTGCAGCTGCAGGTATTATTTATCTTATTCTCGCATTCTTTATTAAGTCCTTTGGTGTTAAGAGGGTAATGAAATTCTTCCCTCCTATAGTTACAGGTCCTATAATTATATCAATTGGTCTCAGCCTTGCTGGTACAGCTGTTTCTAGCAGTTCTACAAACTGGACCCTAGCACTAATTGCCCTTTCAGTAATAATAATATGTAATATTTGGGGTAAAGGAATGGTAAAAATCGTTCCAATTCTTATAGGTATTGTAGTATCTTATATAGCAGCCATCTTCATGGGTGTTGTTGATTTTACAGCAGTTGCTGAAGCAGCCTGGATTGGCTTCCCTATCAAGGCAGAAGCCTTAGTATTCGGAAATATTAAAGACTCCTCCCTTGCAATTAGTGCAATTATTGCAATAGCTCCCATAGCTCTTGCAACAATGATGGAGCATATTGGTGATATCTCTGCTATCTCATCAACAACAGAAAAAGACTTCATCTCCGATCCTGGCCTTCATAGAACACTTTTAGGTGACGGTCTTGCAACTACCCTAGCGTCACTCTTTGGTGGCCCTGCAAACACAACTTATGGGGAAAATACTGGTGTTCTAGCTCTAACAAAGGTGTACGACCCTAGAGTAGTACGTATTGCTGCTTGCTTTGCAATCTTATTTTCTCTATGTCCAAAGTTTGCCGCATTAATTAATACAATTCCTGCTGGAATAGTAGGTGGTGTATCCTTTGTACTTTATGGTATGATTTCTGCAATAGGTATTAGAAACCTCGTTGAAAACCAGGTTGACTTCTCTAAGAGCAGAAACCTAATAATTGCAGCTGTTATACTTGTAACTGCTTTAGGTGGAGTGCAGATACCAATTAATGAAACTGCAAGCCTTACAAGCCTTGCCATTGCTTCCTTAGCAGGAATTATCCTAAATGTAATTATTCCTGGTGAAGATTATGAGTCAAAAGCTAAGGATAATGAAGTACCTAAGGGAAATACATATAACGTATAAGTTTTTAATAAAATAATTAAACCTTTAATTTTAAAAGCCATTGGATATCCAATGGCTTTTTATTAAAATTATAAATTTAATTTAATTCTTCTAATACTATATTCAAAATTATCCTCATCAAAATTTAAAATACCATATGATGCTTTTGGCTCATCATTAGGTAAGCCAACGCTTCCTACGAGACTGTAAAAATTTTTGTGTAAATAACAAATAAGACCTTCTGGATTAATGGTAAAATAAAATTAATCTAGGAGGTTTTTTATATGGCAAGATCAAGAAAAATTCCACCAGAGAGAAAAGCTCTG
>JAEXZL010000202.1 GCA_023451395.1 Bacillota bacterium
AAGTTGATGAGGCAGTGCTTTCAGCAATAAGAGATTATAAAGAGGGAAATTTTAAAGGAGGAACAACCTTAAACTTAGGGATAAAGGAAAGTGAGGTAGTTGGCAGATTTGAGTCTGGCTTTATAGCTGGTGTAGCGTCAGTGAACCCTGAAGCAGCTAAAGGACTTATGCCTTCCAGCGCTAAAACCCATGGAACCTTTGTGAAATATATTAATGATTTCTCAGATCAGAGTAAGGCTAAGGAGGCAGCTAATATGCTCTATAACTCTGGAGCGGATATAATATTCCATGCTGCAGGAGGAGCTGGTGAAGGCTTATTTAAGGCTGCAGAGGAAAAAAAGCTTTTTGCTATAGGAGTAGATTCAGATCAAGCTGCAACACTTCCTCATTATAAAAACGTTATTCTCTTTTCTATGATAAAAAAAGTTGATGAGGCAGTGCTTTCAGCAATAAGAGATTATAAAGAGGGAAATTTTAAAGGAGGAACAACCTTAAACTTAGGGATAAAGGAAAGTGCCTTAGGGATATCTGATACCATTAATGAAAAGGTTACTGATAATGCTAAGGATGTGGCCAAAAGGGCAGAAGAGGAAATAAGAGGAGAAAGTATTATAGTTCCTGCAACTCTAGAGGAACTGCTTAAATTCCAGGCTCCAAACCTTTTGAAGAATAAGTAAACACAGGCTAGAATCATATGTCTAGCCTTCTTATAATAGGAGGGCATTATATGGAAAAGGTCATAGAAATGAAAAATATAACAAAAATCTTTCCTGGAACCATAGCTAATGATAATGTGAATTTCGATTTATATAAGGGTGAAATCCATGTTCTCTTAGGAGAAAACGGAGCAGGGAAAACTACTCTGATGAATATTCTCTATGGACTTTACGAGCAAGAGAAGGGGGAGATATATGTTAGAGGAAAGAAATCTAGACTAAGATCTCCTAAAGAAGCAATTAAGCTAGGTATAGGTATGGTTCATCAGCATTTTATGCTAGTGCATAATTTTACAGTAGCTGAAAATATGATATTGGGAAAGGAGCCTAGAAAAGGCTTAATTAATGATATAAAAAAAGCAGAAAGTGATACCTTAGAGCTTTCCGATAAATACGGCTTTTACATAAATCCTAAGGATGTCATTGAAGATATGACTGTAGGACAGCAGCAGAAGGTGGAGATTTTAAAGGCCTTATATAGGGGAGCAGAGATACTGATTTTAGACGAACCAACGGCAGTGCTTACTCCTCAAGAAATAAAAGACCTAGAGAGGATATTAACTAATCTGGTGAAGGAAGGAAAATCTATAATACTCATTACTCATAAGCTAAAAGAGGTTAAAAGCATGAGTGACAGAGTAACCATAATAAGAAGAGGAAAAATAATCGATGTAGTAAGAACAGAAAATGCTGAAATAGAATATTTAGCTGAGCTGATGGTAGGAAGAAAGGTTAATCTTCAGGTGGAAAAAGCCTCTAAGGTTCCTGGAGAGGAAGTGCTTAAGGTGAGCAACCTAAAGGCACTAGATAGCAGAGGTCTCCCAGCAGTTAAAGAGGTTAGCTTTGATTTAAGAGGGGGAGAAATATTGGCCATTGCAGGAGTGGACGGAAATGGGCAGTGGGAGCTTGTTGAAGCTATTGCTGGACTTAGAAAGGCAGAAAGAGGAATAATTAAGATTGCTGGAAAGGAAATTACCAATAAAAGTCCTAGATATATAATAGAAGCGGGTCTTGGCCATATTGCAGAGGATAGACATAAAAGAGGGCTGATTCTTAAATACTCATTGATGGAAAACTCAATTTTAGGATATCATTACAAGCCACCCTTCTCAAAAGGCATATTTATGAAGTATGACATTATCAGAGATTGGTGTAAAAAGCTCATTAAAGAATACGATGTGAGAACACCTAATGAAGAAGTACCAGCAGTAGCTCTATCAGGAGGAAATCAACAGAAGCTTATTATTGCAAGAGAAATAGAAAAAAATCCTGAGGTAATAATTGCAGCACAGCCTACCAGGGGCCTTGATGTAGGAGCTATTGAATATATTCATAAAAGGCTTGTGGAAGAAAGAGATAAAGGAATTGGGGTGCTGCTTGTATCCTTAGAGCTTGATGAAATCTTATCTCTTGCAGATAGAATAGCAGTTATTTATGAGGGAAATATTGTTGAAATTCTATCAAGGGAAGAAACAACTGAGCAGAAGCTTGGAATTTTAATGGCTGGTGGCAGATTAAAAGGAACAGGTTCTGGAGGAGGAAAAAATGAATAAAGGGATTAAAATTAACTTCAATAAATACAGGGGAGGATTAAATTCCGTAGCGGCAATTATCTTAGGACTCCTTATTTCCGTTATCTTTGTGGTTTTATCCTCTAAAAAAGGGGTTATAAATTCTGCCTCCCTGCTTTTTGAATCTATTTGGAAAGGAAGCTTTGGAACTAGGGATAATCTTATAGAAACCTTTGTGTTTGCCACCCCTCTTATCTTTACAGGTATTGCCCATAGTCTGGCCTTTAAAACAGGACTTTTTAATATTGGAGTAGAAGGTCAATTTATAATGGGAATGCTCTTGGGAGCTTTAGTGGGAATAATACCAGGGATACCTCCAGTGCTCCATTTGATATTAGTGCTGCTAGCTTCGGCCTTAGGTGGAGCTATTTGGGCAGCTATTCCGGGCTTTTTAAAGGCTAGGACAGGAAGTAATGAAGTAGTGAATACAATTATGATGAATTTTATAGCCATGTATTTATCTAACTACATAGTAAACTTAGTAAAGGCTCCAGGCTCCGAGGCAACTCCTTTAATTAAAAAAAGTGCATTTCTTCCCAGATTTTTAGGGAGTCAATATAGGCTAAGTATAGGGATATTTATAGCACTTATCTTTGTGATATTAGTTTATATTCTTATCTGGAAGACTACTATAGGCTATGAGCTCAGAGCTGTGGGTTTTAATATTTTTGCATCAGAATATGGAGGTATAAACATAAAAAAGAATATTATTCTTGCTATGGCTTTATCCGGTTTAATTGCAGGTCTAGGTGGAGGAGTTCATATTGCAGGGGTGCAGCATCAAGCTTTTAAGCTATTCGGTTTTCCAGGCTTTGGTATGGATGGAATTGCTGTAGCTCTGGTTGCTAAGAGCAATCCCTTTGGGGTGATATTTTCTGCAATACTCTTTGGAGCCTTAAATTTAAGTTCTGGAACCTTGATGCTAAACGGTATATCTAAAGCTGTGTCATACCTTATTCAAGGAACAGTTATTCTCTTTATTGCAGCAGAACATATATATCGCTTTATAGGAGAAAGAAAGAAGAAGGAGGTTATAAAGCATGAGTAGTGATGTAGGGGTTACAATTATTGGACTTATTACGGCTACCTTAAGATTATCCACACCACTTATCTTTGCAGCTTTAGGAGGAGTCTTTTCTGAAAGAGCGGGAGTTGTTAATATTGCTTTGGAGGGAATAATGACTGCTGGAGCCTTCTTTGGTGTCCTTGGATCCTATTTAACTGGAAGCCCTTGGCTAGGAATAATTTTTGCAATACTGGGAGGGATGTTGTTTGCAGCTATCCATGCTTTTCTAAGTATTAATTTGCAGGCAGATCAGGTAGTTTCTGGTGTAGGAATAAATATATTTTCTTCTGCTTTTGTGGGCTTTCTCCTTTATGTTTTTTTTGGAAATCCCTCTCAATCTAGTTCTGTAGCTTCTGTTCCTTATCCCAAAGACCTCTTTCTTAATATGCCTTTAGTTGGAAATACCTTCATAGGAACCATATTAGCGGATTTAAACTATTTTGTGTGGCTTGCCTTTATATTTGTAGTTATTTCTACCTTCATCTTTAATAAAACTCCTTTAGGCCTTAGAATAAAGGCAGTGGGAGAGCATCCTAAGGCAGCTGATACCCTAGGCATAAGTGTTTATGGAGTGAGATATTTTTCGGTGCTTATGTCAGGTTTATTAGGAGGGCTAGGAGGAGCTACCCTTTCCATAGGATTATTGAGCTCCTATAGGGAAAACATGGTTAGCGGAAGAGGCTACATCGCTTTAGCAGCGGTGATTTTTGGTAATTGGAAGCCTAAAAATGCCATGATAGCATGCCTTCTTTTTGGCTTTGCAGAAGCACTGCAGCTAACGGCTCAAGGTTTTGCTTTTAAACTTCCTCAAGAGTTTTATGCTGCTTTCCCTTATATCCTTACAATGCTTGTACTTATTGGGATTGTAGGTAAGACACAGGCTCCTGCTGCAGATGGCATTCCTTATAAAAAGGGTGAAAGGTAGAATATTTAGGTATATTTTTGCTATACCATCAGACAACTATGATATAATAGCTATATACATTATGGATTGAATGGTGATAAGCAAATGAAATTAGATTATAATTTAGCTCTTACCCAAGAGCAGAAACTTGTGATGACACAGTCTATGCAGTTATCAATTAAGCTGCTTCAGATGTCAACCATGGAATTAAAAGAGTATATAGATAAAGAGTTCTCAGAAAATCCTACTCTAGAGGCAAAGTATGAAGTGCCTGAAGAAGATTTTGGACCAAGGGATAAGTTTGACTATAAAGAAATGGTTAAGTATTTTGAGTTTGATAATTATGGATCTCAAAGCTATTCAAGCTATGATGAAGACTCGGATATTTCACCCTTTACCTTTATAAGCAATAAAAAATCCCTAAAGGAATATCTTCAGGAGCAGCTGGTAGAGGCTGGAAATGATAGAGAGCTTTTAGCACTATGCAATTATTTAATTGAGGATATAGATGAGAGAGGATATATAATAACCTCTTATAAAGATATTAGTAGTGAGCTTCAGCTTTCTGAAGAAAAAGTATTAAAAGCTCTTTCAATTGTTCAAAGCCTAGACCCACCAGGGATAGGAGCATCAGATTTAACAGAATGTCTTGAACTTCAGCTTAAGAGAAAAGGCTACAAGGATGAAAAGTTATTTAAGCTTCTTAAGGAACATCTAGAGGATTTAGCTGATAACAGATATCTTCAAATAGCAAAGTCATTAGGAATTACTCCTCAAGAGGCTCAAAGTCTTGGAGATATTATAAAAACCTTAGAGCCAAAGCCTTCTAGAGGCTTTTATACTGGTGAGGATACAAAGTATATAATACCTGATGCTTATATTAAAAAGCTTCAAGGGGAATATATAATTATTATGAATGATAGTGTTCTTCCAAAGCTGTCAGTGAATCCCTTATATAAGGAGATTATTTTAGCAGATAAAAATAAGGATGCCGCTGAATATGTTAAGGAGAAACTGGATTCTGCCATGTTTCTAATTAAAAGCATCGAAAGTAGAAGAAGCACTTTATACCGTGTCTTAGAAAGGATAGTAGAGAGACAAAAAAGCTATTTTGAGCAAGGTGATGAATATTTAAAGCCTATGACCCTTAAAGACATAGCAGGAGATATAGGAGTACATGAATCCACCGTAAGCAGAGCTATAAGAGATAAATTTATTCTCACTGAAAGAAAAACCATAAAAATAAAGGATCTTTTTGCTACCGGTATTCAAAGAACCAGCTCCAGTGAAGATGTAGCTGTGGTTAATATTAAAAAGACCATAAAGGATCTTATTGATGCAGAGGATAAGGCTAAACCACTATCAGATCAGATTATCTGTGATGCTTTAAATAAGATGCAATATGATATTTCCAGAAGAACTGTAGCAAAATATAGAGAGGAGCTTGGTATAAAAAGCTCTAGTAAAAGAAAGAGATTTTAACGTATAATCCCATAGATTATACGTTATTATTTTGCTTATAAAAGGGAGTAATTGACAAAATGTTTACTTAATTAACCTTTAACTCAGTAAAGTATAGTGTTATCATTATTAATAAATTAATAGCTTTCAGAGAATACTAATTAATGCTTAAAATAAAATTCAGGAGGTAATATTATATGGTTAAGGTTGGAATAAACGGTTTTGGAAGAATTGGCAGAAATGTTTTTAAGGCACTTCTTAAAAATTATCCAGGCCAAGTAGAAGTTGTAGCTATAAATGATTTAACTGATGCTAAGACTTTGGCACATTTATTAACATATGATTCCCTCTTTGGTAAATATGATAAAGATGTTAGCTACAGTGATAGCTCTATCACTGTAGATGGCAGAGAAATAAAAATATTTGCAGAAAGGGATCCTAAAAATATTCCATGGAGTACTGTGGAAGCAGAAATAGTAATTGAGTCTACTGGCTTCTTCACTGATGGAGAAAAGGCAAAGGCTCACATGGATCAGGGTACTGTAAAGAAGGTAATAATCTCTGCCCCAGCAAAAAATGAGGATATTACAATAGTTTTAGGGGTTAATGATGATTTATATGATCCTGCAAAGCATAATATAATATCCAATGCATCATGTACTACAAACTGTTTAGCTCCTTTTGCAAAGGTTCTTCAGGAGAAGTTTGGAATTAAAAAAGGCTTAATGACAACAATTCACTCCTATACTAATGATCAGAAGATATTAGATGCTCCTCATAAGGATCTAAGAAGGGCCAGAGCAGCAGCTGAATCTATGATTCCCACAACTACAGGAGCTGCTAAAGCTGTTGCCTTAGTATTGCCAGAACTAAAAGGAAAATTAAATGGTTTTTCTTTAAGAGTTCCTACTCCTACAGTTTCCTGCACAGACTTAGTTGCTGAGCTTGAAAGGGATGTGACAGTAGAAGAGGTTAATGGAGCTTTAAAGGAAGCATCAGAAACCTATCTAAAAGGAATACTTGGCTATGAGGAAGCGCCTCTGGTATCCATGGACTTCAGAGGAGATGAGAGGTCATCGATAATTGATGCCTTATCCACAATGCTAATTGGTGGAAATATGGTGAAGGTTGTAGCTTGGTATGATAATGAATGGGGATATTCCAATAGATTAGCAGATTTAACTGCTAAGGTTGGGAAAAGCCTCAAATAGGGAAAATAGGTATTTATTTATGAAAAAGGACCTGGAAATATAGTTTTAAATTATAGACCAGGTCCTTTTACAAAAGTTTGTAATAAATAATTTTTTTTTGAAAAATCCAATAAAGCCTCTTTTAAAAATGAAGATGATAGTTTATAATAATGATTGTGGGACATAAAAAAATATAGTGGGACATTTAAAGACCAAAGGAGTGCTTATCTTGCAGGAAATATTAAGATTACAGATTAAAATTATTCCTGAGCTTATTGATATATTAGAGAAGAGATATAGCATTCTTCGCACCATTTACTTTAATCAGCCTATTGGCAGAAGAATTCTTGCTAATAAGCTTCAGTTAGGTGAGAGGATAATTAGAACAGAGATAGGGTTCCTAAAGGACCAAAATCTTATTGACATCAATGCTTCCGGTATGACGATGACAAAAGATGGAGAGGAAATTATAGAAAAGCTTAAGGAATACATGTTGCAAATTAAAGGAATAACTAATATAGAAGCTAATCTCAAAGAATCCTTAAAAGTCAGCAAGGTTATAGTAGTACCAGGAAATATTGAAGAGGATGGTTCAGTTCTTAAGGAGCTTGCAAAAGCTGCAGCTACATTCTTAAAGGATGTAATTAAAGAAAATGATATTATTGCTCTTACTGGAGGGACCACCATAAAAGAAGTAGTGGACAGCTTTCCTAAGGTTACCCAATTTAGCAACATACTTGTGGTACCTTCAAGAGGAGGTATGGGTAGAAAGGTTGAAACCCAGGCAAATACTCTTGCATCAATACTAGCTAATAAGCTTAATGGAAACTATAAAATGCTTCATATACCTGATAATATAAGTCAAGAGGTTATGGAGAGCCTGATGAAGGAAAAGGAAATAAAGGATGCTGTTGAAACTATACATAAAGCAAATATACTAATTTACGGTATAGGAAATGCAGAGCATATGGCTAGAAAAAGAGGAATTTCCGAAGAAAAGGTTAAGGAGCTTATTTCTCTTGGCGCTGTAGCAGAAGCCTATGGGTGTTATTTTAACATAAATGGAGAAGTTATATATTCAACTCCAACCTTAGGGATAAGTTTAAACGATACAGACAAGATAGATGTTCATTTAGCTGTAGCTGGAGGAAAAAATAAAGCTAAAGCCATATTATCCTCATGTAAGAACAATCATAAGGCTGTGATAGTCACAGACGAATCTGCGGGGAGAGAAATTATTAAACTTTTAGAAGAAAAAAATGAAAGTAATGAATAAAGTACACTCTTTGCCGCATTATAATACTTGTCAATATTTTTTTAAAAATATAAATATATTTTTTAGGAGGTTATATTATTATGGCAGTAAAAGTTGCGATTAATGGTTTTGGACGTATAGGACGTCTTGCATTCAGACAGATGTTTGGGGCAGAAGGATATGAAGTAGTTGCTATAAACGACTTAACAAACCCAAAAATGTTAGCACACCTATTAAAATATGATTCAGCACAGGGAAGATATGCATTAGCAGATAAGGTTGTTGCAGGAGAAGATTCCATAACTGTTGATGGAAAAGAAATAAAAATCTATGCTCAGAGAAATCCACAAGACTTACCTTGGGGTGAATTAGACGTAGATGTAGTATTAGAATGTACTGGTTTCTTTACTTCAAAAGAAAAGGCTTCTGCTCATATAACAGCTGGAGCTAAGAAGGTTGTTATTTCTGCACCAGCAGGAAATGATCTTCCTACAATAGTATATAACGTAAATCATGAAACATTAAAAGCTGAGGATACAGTAATTTCTGCTGCTTCCTGTACAACAAACTGTTTAGCACCTATGGCTAAGGCATTAAATGATTTAGCTCCAATAAAGTCTGGTATCATGGCTACTATCCATGCTTACACAGGTGATCAGATGACTCTTGATGGCCCTCATCCAAAGGGAGATTTAAGAAGAGCTCGTGCAGCAGCTGTAAATATAGTTCCTAACTCCACTGGTGCAGCTAAGGCTATCGGTCTTGTTATTCCAGAATTAAACGGTAAGCTTATCGGTGCTGCTCAAAGAGTACCAGTTCCAACAGGATCAACTACTCTTTTAACAGCTGTTGTAGAAGGTAAAGTAACAAAGGAAGAAATCAATGCAGCTATGAAAGCAGCTTCCTCTGAGTCCTTTGGATACACTGAAGAGGAATTAGTATCAGGAGATATCGTAGGAATCACTTATGGTTCATTATTTGATGCTACACAGACTATGGTTACTAACCTTGATAATGGAACATCTCAGGTACAGGTAGTTTCATGGTATGACAATGAAAACTCCTACACTAGCCAGATGGTTAGAACAATAAAGTACTTTGCAGAATTAGCATAATTATTAGTATTGACGATAAATCAAGATCCTAGGATGGGTCCGATCTTAAGGATCGGACCCATTTTTTAGGAGGCTTAATTAATTTCTGCTTCATGCAGAGAAACTTTTGATAATTAGGAGGTATATCTATGTTCAATAAAAAATCTGTAGATGATATAAACGTAAATGGACTTAGAGTTTTAGTTAGATGCGATTTTAATGTTCCTTTAAAGGATGGTAAAATTACCGACGAAAACCGTATAGTGGCTGCTCTTCCTACCATAAAAAAGCTTATTGCTGATGGTGGAAAGGTTATATTATGCTCACACCTAGGTAAACCTAAGGGTGAAGCAAAGCCTGAATTATCTTTAGCACCTGTAGCAAAAAGATTATCAGAGCATTTAGGACAGGAAGTAAAGTTTGCTGCTGATGCTGAGGTAGTAGGACCTAATGCTAAGGCTGCTGTAGAAGCTATGAAAAATGGCGAGGTTGTACTCCTAGAAAATACACGTTACAGAAAAGAAGAAACAAAAAATGGTGAGGAATTTAGTAAAGAATTAGCTTCCTTAGCAGATGTATATGTAAATGATGCCTTTGGTACCGCTCACAGGGCTCATTGCTCCACAGTAGGAGTTACTGAATATTTAGATACTGCTGTATGTGGTTACTTAATCCAAAAGGAACTTAAATTCTTAGGCTCCGCTGTAGAAAATCCAGTAAGACCTTTTGTGGCAATTTTAGGAGGAGCTAAGGTTTCAGATAAAATTAATGTTATCAACAACCTTTTAGATAAGGTAGATACTTTAATCATAGGTGGAGGAATGGCATATACCTTCTTAAAGGCTAAGGGCTTTGAAATAGGAACTTCCCTAGTAGAAGAGGATAAGGTTGACTATGCAAAGGAAATGATGACTAAGGCTGAAGAGAAGGGTGTTAAGCTTTTATTACCTGTAGATAATGTTGTAGCTGATAAGTTTTCAGCTGATGCTGAAGCAGTAACTACAGAGGATGAAAATATTCCTTCAGGATATATGGGACTAGATATAGGACCTAAGACTTCAAAGCTTTATGCTGATGCTGTTAAGGATGCAAAAACTGTTATTTGGAATGGTCCTATGGGAGTTTTTGAATTTGAAAGCTTTGCTTCAGGTACAAAGGCTGTAGCAGCAGCTCTAGCTGAAACAGATGCTACTACTATCATCGGTGGAGGAGATAGTGCTGCAGCGGTTAATATTTTAGGCTACGGAGATAAGATGACCCATATCTCTACTGGTGGAGGAGCTTCCCTAGAGTTCCTAGAGGGTAAAGAGCTTCCAGGTATTTCAGCTTTAAATAGCAAATAATCCTTTGATTTTTCCTTTTTAATATAAATCGAGAATGGGGTGTAAGAATGAGAAAAGCAATTATAGCAGGAAACTGGAAAATGCATTATACCGTTGATGAATCAGTTAAGCTTATTGAAGAGCTTAAGCCTTTAGTAAAGGATGCAAGCTGTGATGTAGTAGTATGCCCTCCTTTTATAGCTCTTGATGCTGCAGTGAAGGCAGCAGCTGGATCTAATATTAAGGTAGGTGCTCAAAATATGCACTTTGAAGAAAAGGGTGCTTTCACCGGTGAAGTTGCACCAGGAATGCTTGAGTCCTTAAAGGTTGATTATGTTATAATCGGACACAGCGAAAGAAGACAATATTTCAATGAAACTGATGAAACAGTAAACAAGAAGCTAAAAAAGGCATATGAGCATAATTTAATTCCTATATTATGTGTTGGAGAAAGTCTTGAGGAAAGAGAAGCTAACAAGACTGATGAAGTAATTGGAGCTCAAATAGAAAAAGATTTAGAAGGCTTAAAGCCAGAGCAGGTGGAAGCTCTAGTAATTGCTTATGAGCCAATCTGGGCTATAGGTACTGGTAAAACTGCTACCTCAGAACAGGCTAATGACACAATAAAGGCTATCAGAGCAATGGTTGCTAAGGCTTATGGAGAGACTGTAGCTGAGAAGGTAAGAATTCAGTATGGTGGTTCAGTTAAACCTTCAACTATTAAAGAACAAATGGAGCAATCAGACATTGATGGAGCTTTAGTTGGTGGTGCTAGCCTTATTGCATCAGACTTTTCAGCAATTGTTAACTATTAAGCCTTCAAGAATATTGACTATTAACAGATAGATAATATTTGTTATATTGTAATTTATCACCTTAGATAGTATAATCTAAGGTGGAAAAATTACAATTGTCGTTATAAAAGTTGATTTGGAGGAAACTATGGCTAAAAAACCAGTAATGTTAATGATATTAGACGGTTTTGGTATTGCACCAAAATCTGAAGGAAATGCTGTAGAAGCAGCATATAAACCAAATTTTGATAAGCTATTTTCTTCCTATCCCCATACTCAGCTTAATGCTAGTGGCATGGAGGTAGGACTTCCTACTGGACAGATGGGAAACTCTGAGGTTGGACATCTAAACATTGGAGCAGGAAGGGTAGTATACCAAGAGCTTACCAGAATTACAAAAGCCATTGAGGATGGAGATTTTTACGAAAATGAAGCTTTAAAATTGGCTATGGATAAAGCTAAGGAGAATAACTCAAGCCTTCACCTTTTAGGACTTTTATCCGATGGAGGTGTTCATTCACATATTGATCATGTGAAGGGAATATTAAGAATGGCAAAGCAGAGAGGACTTCAAAAGGTTTATCTCCATGCTTTCATGGATGGAAGAGATGTTCCTCCTTCCTCCGGTAAGGACTTTATCGTAGAAATTGAAGATGCAATGAAGGAAATAGGTGTAGGTAAGGTTGCCACCATCAGTGGTAGATACTACGCTATGGATAGAGATAACAGATGGGAAAGAGTAGAGCTTGCATATAACGCCCTAGTATATGGTAAAGGTGAGACAGCAAATAGTGCTGTAGAATGCATGGAGGCTTCCTATCATGACAATAAAACTGATGAATTTGTACTTCCAAGTGTAATCTTAGAGGATGGAAGACCTACAGCTACCATTAAGAATAAGGATTCAGTTATATTCTTTAACTTTAGACCAGATAGAGCAAGGGAAATTACAAGAGCATTAAATGATAAGGTGTTCTCAGGCTTTGAAAGAGAAAATCTAGATTTAACCTATGTAACCTTGACTCAATATGATAAAACCTTAGAAAATGTGCATGTGGCTTATAGCCCTCAAAGCTATACAAATACCCTTGGCGAATATGTAAGCTCTAAGGGATTAAAGCAGCTTAGAATAGCAGAAACAGAAAAGTATGCTCATGTAACCTTCTTCTTCAATGGAGGAGTTGAAATCCCAAATGAAGGCGAGGATAGGGTTCTAATACCTTCTCCTAAGGTAGCAACCTATGATCTTAAGCCGGAAATGAGCGCTTATGAAATGACTCAGGAGGTTCTTCAGAGATTAGATTCAGGACATTATGATCTTATTATAATGAACTATGCTAATCCGGATATGGTAGGACATACAGGAGTAATTGAAGCAGCTAAAAAAGCTGTAGAGGCAGTGGATGATTGTTTAGGAAAGGTAGTAGATAAGATTTTAGCTATGGATGGTTCAGTTTTCATAACTGCTGATCATGGAAATGCTGAAATAATGATTGACTATTCTACTGGAGGACCTATGACTTCACATACCACAGATCCAGTTCCCTTCCTTTATGTATCAAAGAATGCAAAGGGTAGAACTCTTAAAGATGGTGGAAAGCTTGCAGATATAGCTCCAACTCTTTTAGATGAAATGGGTGTGGAAATCCCTACAGAAATGACAGGTAAATCATTAATTGAAAAATAAAAGCACAGAAGTGTAAATTTATTGTTTTATGATATAATTGCATATGGATGAATAAAAATCGTCCATATGCAAACATTAAATTAGTATTTATATTTTTAATATAAAAAACCATTAACATCATTAAGGAGGATTATAAAATGCTACAAAAACAATATGTAGAGATAGTAGACGTATATGCAAGACAGATTCTTGACTCAAGAAGTTTCCCAACTGTTGAGGTGGAAGTAGTTCTTGAGGATGGAACCATGGGAAGAGCAGCAGTACCTTCAGGTGCATCTACAGGTATATTTGAAGCTGTTGAGTTAAGAGATGGCGACAAAGAAAAATACAATGGTAAGGGTGTTTTAAAGGCTGTTGAAAATGTTAATGAGCTAGTTGCTTCTGAGCTAATAGGCTTAAATGTATTTGATCAGCCTCTAATAGACAAAACCTTAATAGAATTAGATGGAACTGACAATAAGGGTAAGCTAGGAGCTAATGCTACTTTAGGTGTTTCTTTAGCAGTTGCTCAGGCAGCAGCAAATTATCTTGCTATTCCACTATATAAATATATTGGTGGTGTAAATGCAAAGGTTCTTCCAGTTCCAATGATGAACATAATTAATGGTGGAAAACATGCTGATAACTCTGTAGATCTTCAAGAGTTCATGATTATGCCTGCAGGAGCAACAAGCTTCAGCGAAGCATTAAGAATGTCTTCAGAAGTTTATCATGCTCTTAAGAGCTATCTAAAGAGCCAGGGACATGAAACTGGTGTAGGTGACGAAGGTGGATTTGCTCCAAATCTTAAGTCAAACGAAGAAGCTATTCAGGTAATAGTTGAAGCTATAAAGAAGGCTGGCTATACTCCAGGAAAGGATATCTTCATAGCTCTAGACCCAGCTTCCTCAGAAATTTACGAAGATGGAAAGTACAATCTTGCTAGTGAAGGAAAGCTTCTTACTCCAGAAGAAATGGTTAATTACTATGCAGATTTATGCGAAAAGTACCCAATCATCTCCATTGAAGATGGTATGGCAGAAGAAGATTGGGATGGCTGGAAGCTTATCACTGAGAAATTAGGAGATAAAGTTCAGTTAGTAGGAGACGATTTATTTGTTACTAACTCAAAGAGATTAAAGATGGGTATTGACAGAGAAACTGCTAATTCCATACTTATAAAGCTTAACCAAATTGGTACTTTAACAGAAACTATAAATGCTATAGAAATGGCTAACAGAGCAGGCTACACTGCAGTTGTTTCCCATAGATCAGGAGAAACTGAAGATACTACTATAGCTGATTTAGTTGTTGCTATGAATGCAGGTCAAATTAAGACAGGTGCTCCAGCAAGATCTGAAAGAGTTGCTAAGTACAATCAGCTTCTAAGAATTGAAGATGAGCTTGGAGAGGTTGCTGAATACAGAGGCCTTGATGCTTTCTTTAATGTAAAGAACATTAAAAACTTAAACAAGTAGAATTTAAGAGCTATAGGCAGATAAATATTTAGTTGTACAACTTAATCTTATGTGATACAATTAAAAAGGTGATTTTGTACTCTATGGAGGTGAATCTTATGAGAATGACACTATTTATATTTGAGGTTGTTTTATCTATAATTTTAATAGTTTCTGTATTGCTTCAGCCTAGTAAATCCGATGGGTTAAAGGGGCTTGTTCAAGGAGCATCAGATACCTTCTTTTCTAAAAATAAGAAGAGAACAAAGGAAGCTTTACTCTATAGAGTAACAATAGTCTCCGCAATTTTATTTGCTGCAAATACCTTAGCTTTAAACTTAATATAGTAAATTAATTAACTGACCGGCTTGCCGGTCAGTTTTTGCTTTTAACCTTCAATTAATTCTACTCTTTCAATTGATTCAATCCTAAAAATATGTGTTTTAATAAGACCTTTTTTATCGGCAAAAGTAAACTTAATCCATTCATCATCAACATCTAATATAGTACATTCAATTTCTCTTTTAGGAGCTATTAATATAGCTTCATCACTTATCAATATACATTTCTTATTTATAATTTCAGATAATATTTTAGACATAGATAATTCTCCCCTCATATTTCTTTCAAGTTTTTTTATTTTTGATTCTATTTTTTTAATCTTACTTGGATATGAAGAATAACAACATATAATTACGATTGCAACAAATCCTAACCACTCCAAAGCATTCCCTCCTTTTAGAAAATGAATAGATTTTATTCATTGTATATTACAATTGTTAATTAGCTTATATTCTTATTATACATAACCTATGGATTATAATTCCAATGAAAACTATAATATCAGTAAGTAAAAAATACTTCATCTATCTCTAGGATTGATTTAGAATAAAAAATGTGATATTTTATCGATTTAAAGGACTAAAAGTTTTTTACCTTGTAAAAACAATGGAATAATGTGTAATGTAAACGATTATGTTACATAATATCTTGAATTTTGCGAAAAAAGTATACACTAATTGAACACTGTGTGATATTATATATTTATTAATAATTCATACTTTTTATAAGCTTGGAGGGAATAATATGGTTAGTTCTATTGTACTTGCCGTGAGCGGAATAGCGGCACTTTTATTTGCTTTTTTTCTTACAAAGAATATCTCTGGAGAATCAGAAGGAAATGAAAGAATGAAGGAAATTGCAGGATATATACAACAAGGAGCTATGGCATTTTTAAGAAGGGAGTATAAATATTTAGCGATATTTATTACTCTTGTAGCAATAGTTATAGGTGTGTTCATAAACATACCGACAGCTGTATGCTTTGTTGTTGGTGCAGTATTCTCAATACTTGCAGGCTTCTTTGGAATGAAGGTTGCAGTTAAGTCAAATGTAAGAACTGCAGAAGCTGCAAAAAGTGGACAGCAGAAAGCTCTAAAAATTGCCTTTTCTGGTGGAGCTGTTATGGGTATGTCCGTTGTAGGCTTAGGAGTCATAGGACTTGGAATACTAGCAATTGCTTTTGATATGAATAGTTCTTATTTAACAGGCTTTGGCCTTGGAGCCAGCTCTATAGCGCTTTTTGCAAGAGTAGGTGGAGGAATCTATACTAAGGCTGCGGATGTTGGTGCTGATTTAGTAGGTAAGCTTGAGGCAGGGATACCCGAGGACGATCCTAGAAATCCAGCAGTTATTGCAGATAATGTAGGTGATAACGTAGGTGATGTTGCCGGTATGGGAGCAGATCTTTTTGAATCCTATGTGGGAGCAATTATATCCGCTATAACCCTTGGAGCAGTGGCTTATCAAGGGGAGCAGGGAATTATCTTCCCTATGATTTTGGCTGCGGCAGGGGTAATAGCATCAATCATAGGAGCTTTAGTGGTAAGAAGCAATAAGAATGAAAACCCTCAAAAAGCTTTAAATATGGGAACTTATATTTCCGGTGTCATATTAGTGATCAGTTCAGCAGTTATAGGCTATAAGGTTTTTGGAGATTTTAAGGGCTTTATGGCAATAGCAGCAGGATTAATTGTAGGTCTTTTAATTGGTAAGATTACTGAGGTTTATACTTCAGCTGATTATAAAAGTGTTAAAGAGGTTGCTAGACAATCTGAGACAGGCTCTGCAACCACAATAATATCTGGACTTGCAGTAGGAATGAAATCTACTGTATGGCCTATAGCTTTAATAGCAGTAGGTATACTCTTTTCCTATTTTGTTTTAGGAGGAAATTCAAATCCTACCTTAGGTCTTTACGGAATTTCTCTTGCGGCAGTTGGAATGCTTTCTACTACTGGTATGGTTGTATCTGTTGATGCCTATGGACCAATCGCGGATAATGCTGGAGGTATTGCTGAAATGGCAGGCCTTCCTCACTCTGTAAGAGAAGTCACTGATAAGCTTGACTCTGTTGGTAATACAACTGCTGCTATAGGAAAAGGCTTTGCTATAGGCTCTGCAGCCTTAACAGCCTTAGCACTTTTTGCTTCCTATGCTCAGGCAGTTAATGTAACTGCTATAGATCTTTTAGCCCCAACAACTTTAATTGGAGTATTAATAGGAGCAATGCTTCCCTTCCTATATGGAGCCCTTACCATGGAATCTGTAGGTAGAGCAGCTAATCAGATGGTTGAAGAGGTTAGAAGGCAGTTTAAGGAAATTCCTGGAATAATGGAAGGAAAAGCAACACCTGAATATGGAACCTGTATAGATATTTCTACAGGTGCAGCTTTAAAGGAAATGATATTACCAGGTATTTTGGCTATCGTTATTCCTTTAGCCGTTGGTCTATTATTAGGAGCCGAAGCCTTAGGTGGACTTATAGGAGGTGCAATTGCTACCGGTGTGCTTATGGCAATCCTCATGTCAAATGCTGGAGCTGCTTGGGATAACTCTAAGAAATATATAGAGTCTGGTGTTCATGGCGGAAAAAATAGCCCTGCCCATAAGGCTGGTATCGTTGGAGACACTGTAGGAGATCCTTTCAAGGATACATCAGGACCTGCACTAAATATACTTATAAAGCTTATGACAATAGTTTCAGTAGTATTTGCACCTCTCATAGTTAAGTATGGAGGAATACTTTTAAGCTTCATAAAATAATATAAAAAAATAATGATGCTCAGGGGCATATATTTACCTCTGAGCTTTAATTTTTCATAATAGCTATGTGTTTTACAAAATGTTTCTTGTATTATAAAAAATAATGTAATATAGTAAGCATTAACAGGGGTTATTATGGGAAAAATATAAGGAATATTTCCTGAGAAATAATACTGTTATTGGAGGTGTTTATATGAATATAAAAAAGGTACTATTGGAATTTATGAGAGAAAAGGCTTATAAGCCAATGGATATTCAGGAGCTTGCGCAGGTATTTAATATAGAAAAAAATGAATACAAGAGCTTTAAGAAGGTTTTAAAAACCATGGAAAGGGAAGGACTTATAATAAGGACTAGAGCTGATAAGTTTGGACTTCCTAAAAAGATGGGCTTGGTAGCTGGTAAAATCTCTGTACATCAAAGGGGCTATGGCTTCGTTATACCTGAAGAAGAGGGAGTAACAGATGTGTTTATCCCAAGCTCTATGATGAATGGTGCAATGAATGGAGATAAGGTTATAGCAAAGGTTACCAAGGAGGATACTGCTGGGAAACGTCGTGAAGGTGAGATTACAAGGATAGTAGAAAGAACTATTAAGACCTTGGTAGGTGTTTATGAAGACAGCAAGAGCTTTGGCTTTGTTGTGCCTGAGGACAAAAAGCTTCAGAGGGATATCTTCATACCCAAATCTGAAAAGGCGAATGCTAAAACCGGTGATCTTGTGGTGGTGGAAATTACAAAATATCCGGAGCAGAGGAGAAATCCAGAGGGAAAAATAATTGATGTATTAGGTAAAAAGGGCGATAAGGGCATTGATATTCTTACAATAATTAAAAAATTTGCCCTTCCTGAGGAATTTCCTGAAAAGGTTATAAACTATGTAGAGGCTATACCAGAAGAGATTCCTAAGGGTGAATACAAAAGACGTAAGGATCTTAGAGAAGTAAAGATGGTAACTATAGATGGAGAAGATGCAAAGGATTTAGATGATGCTGTGTCCATTGAAAGATTACCTAAGGGAAGATTTAAGCTAGGAGTACATATAGCAGATGTTACTTATTACGTTAAAGAAAAGAGTCCTCTAGATAAAGAAGCTTTAGAAAGAGGTACATCCGTATACCTTATTGATAGGGTTATTCCCATGCTTCCTAAGAAGCTTTCCAACGGGCTTTGCTCTTTGAATCCTAAGGTTGATAGACTTGCCCTTAGCTGTATTATGACTATAGATAAGAGTGGCAAGGTATTAGAGCATGAGATTGTAGAAAGCATAATAAGAACTAATGAGAGAATGACATATACAGATGTAACAAAGATTCTTAAGGATAAGGATGAAGAACTTATTGCTAGATACTCAGACTTTTATGATGATTTTGTTGCCATGGAAGAGCTATGCAATATACTAAATAAAAAACGTACAGCCAGAGGGGCTATAGATTTTGATTTTGAGGAATCTAAGATTACCCTTGATGAGAAGGGAAAACCTATAAGCGTGAAGCCTTATGATAGGGAAATTGCTAATAGAATAATTGAGGAATTTATGCTTATATGCAACGAAACTATAGCTGAGCATATGTATTGGACTAATATTCCCTTTGTATATAGAGTTCATGAGAATCCCGATGATGAAAAGCTTCAAAGATTCTCTACCTTTGTGCATAACTTAGGCTATACCCTAAGAATGGGCAAGGAAGTTCATCCAAGACTTCTTCAGGAAATATTAGACAAGGTCAAGGGAAGCAAAGAGGAAACTATAGTAAGCACACTCCTTCTAAGATCTATGATGCAGGCTAGATATTCACCGGAAAGTCTTGGACATTTTGGCCTTGCTGCGAGATTTTATACTCATTTTACCTCTCCTATAAGAAGGTATCCTGACCTACAGATTCACAGGATTATAAAAGAATTCATAAATGGTAAAATCAGTGATGAAAGGATAAAAAAGCTTGAAAAAGCTGTAGAAAGAGCATCTAAACAGTCCTCGGAAATGGAAAGAGTAGCACAGGAGGCTGAAAGAGAAGTGGAGGATCTTAAAAAGGCTGAATATATGAAGGAGAGAATTGGAGAGGAATTTACTGGATTAGTGTCCTCTATAACCAGCTTTGGTATGTTTGTTCAGCTTGAAAATACTATAGAAGGTCTTGTACACATAAGCGATTTAGATGATGATTTTTATGTGTATGATGAAAATCATCTGACCCTCACTGGAGAAAGAACTAAAAAACTTTATCGTTTAGGAGACTTTGTTAAAGTAACATGTACAAAAGTGGATATAGACACTAGAGAAATCTATTTTAATTTACTATCCCAGGAGGATTCTGAAGAGGAAACAAATTTATCAGAGAATTTGGAAGAAAAAGTTGATATTCAAGCTTTTAAATATGAAGAATCCGATGATAATTTTAAAAAAGTTTAAATAATCTTACAATTAATCTATAAAGTAACATATATTATAAGTAGAATTTTAAAATTGTTTAATAATTAACAATTAAAATAATTGAATTGTTATTGTAAACTATTTCAAAGTGTAGTAAAGTATAAATAGAGATACTTACGGCTGAGATTTGGAGAAGTCGCAATTAAGAACCGTCTTAAATTGCGACCTTTTTTATACCCTAAATTAGTGTTTTTATAAAATAAAAGGCCTCTATAGCAATGATAAATAAAGATAAGAGTGATAATTTATATAAAAATTTTATATAATTACATTGGATAGAATTTATGAGACAACCTATATAGAAAAAGTAACATTACGGAGGGAGTGGATTTATATGGCGGATTTAGAAAACCTTCTTATAGAAAATCCTATTGTAGCAGCAATTAGAAATAATAGTGACCTTGAAAAGGTAGTTTTATCCAATGTGAAAATTGTTTTTATTCTTTATGGATCAATATCTAACATTGTACATATATGTAATACCCTTAAGGAGCATAAAAAGGTGGTTTTTGTTCATTTAGATCTTATAGATGGATTGAAATCTGACCAAAAGGGTATTGAGTTTATAAAAGAGGCAGCAAATCCTTTTGGTATCATAACTACTAAACAAGGGAATATAAAGCATGCAAAAAATCTCAACCTTTATACAATTCAAAGAATCTTTGTAATTGATTCACTTTCTTTAGAAACTGCTATTAAAAGCATACAGGTATCAATGCCTAGTGCTGTAGAGGTAATGCCTGGTGTAGCTAGCAAGATAATTAATTCTTTAGAAAATGAGATTAGACTTCCTATAATTGCTGGAGGGCTAATAAATACTAAGAAAGAGGTTATGGAATCACTTTCTGCTGGAGCAATGGCTATTTCTACTACAGCTAAAGAACTTTGGGAATAGCAAGATATTATTTTTTATATTGTTGAAGATGAAATTCCATACCTAAGGCCTTGTATGTAATTTCGTTTCCATAGAGTAAATATTATAAAAAAGGGGAGGCACATTATGGCAAAATACGTAATGGCACTAGACCAAGGGACAACTAGTTCAAGATGCATTATCTTTAATGAAAAGGGACTTATAGAGAGTGTATCACAGAAGGAATTTACTCAGATTTATCCAAAAGGTGGTTGGGTTGAACATGATCCTATAGAAATCTGGTCAACCCAGCTAGGTGTAGCAACAGAGGCTATGGCAAAAATAGGTATCAGCTATCAAGATATTGCTGCAATAGGTATCACAAATCAAAGAGAAACTACCGTTGTTTGGGATAAGAGAACAGGAAAGCCTGTTTATAATGCCATAGTTTGGCAGTGCAGAAGAACCTCAGATACCTGTGATGCATTAAAGGAAAGAGGCTTAGTGGATACATTTAGAGCTAAGACTGGTTTGATCCTGGATGCATATTTCTCAGGAACAAAGGTTAAGTGGATATTGGATAATGTAGAGGGTGTTAGAGAAGAAGCTGAAAAGGGTAACATACTTTTTGGAAACATCGACACTTGGCTTATCTGGAATCTCACAAAGGGTAAGGTTCATGTAACAGATTACTCAAATGCATCAAGAACACTCCTTTTTAACATTCATGAATTAAAGTGGGATGAAGAAATCCTTGAAATTTTAGATATACCTAAGGCAATGCTTCCTGAAGCTAAGCCATCTAGCTATGTATATGGAATGACAGACCCAACATTATTTGGTGGAGAAATTCCAATAGCTGGTGTTGCTGGTGACCAGCAGGCAGCTTTATTCGGACAGTGCTGTTATGAGCCAGGTACTGCAAAGAACACTTATGGTACAGGCTGCTTCATGCTTATGAATACTGGTGAAAAGGCTGTTGAATCAAAGAATGGTCTATTAACCACTATAGCTTGGGGTATTGACGGCAAGGTTGAATATGCTCTTGAAGGAAGTATATTCATAGCTGGAGCTGCTATTCAGTGGCTTAGAGATGAATTAAGAATGATAAAGAATGCTGCAGATACTGAAGAATATGCTACAGCAGTAGAAGATACAAATGGCGTTTATGTAGTTCCTGCCTTCGTAGGACTTGGAGCACCTCATTGGGATCAATATGCCAGAGGAGCTATTGTAGGTTTAACTAGAGGAGCTAAGAAGGAGCACTTAATAAGAGCTACTTTAGAATCTTTAGCATATCAGACCTATGATGTATTAAAGGCTATGGAAGAGGATTCAGGAATTAAGCTTCAGGCTCTTAAGGTTGATGGCGGAGCTTGCGCTAATAACTTCCTAATGCAGTTCCAATCAGACATTCTTGGAGTTCAAGTTGATAGACCAGAAGTTATAGAAACTACAGCTCTTGGTGCTGCTTACCTAGCAGGATTAGCTGTTGGCTACTGGAAGAATACTGACGATGTTTGCAAGAACTGGGCAGTATCAAGAAACTTCGAAGCTTCCATGACTGATGAAAAGAGAGAAGAGCTATTAAAGGGCTGGCATAAGGCTGTTGGCAGATCTCTTGACTGGGAGAATAAATAAAAACTTCTTTGGTGTCTCTTTGAGAAATCTCTGGTGCCATCTCTGGTGCCAGGCACCAGAGACTTTACAAATCTCCGGTGCCTGGCACCGGATAGCACTAGATATTTTAGAAGATTATGATTATTAGGTAAATATTAAGGGTTAATTTGCTTTTATTAGCTAATGTACAAGTTCAATGAAGCAGTTAATGAATTTTAATTAATCCCTTTAAGGTTTTTGTAATAATATTTAAAAAATCATTATTAGGGGGAAATATTAATGGAACAATATATAGGCGAGTTTTTAGGAACTATGCTTCTTATCCTTTTAGGAGATGGAGTAGTTGCAAACGTAGTTTTAAATAAAACTAAGGGTAATAATTCCGGCTGGATAGTTATAACTACTGGTTGGGCTCTAGCTGTTGCAGTACCTGTATTTATTTTTGGACCTATTACTGGAGCTCATTTTAATCCAGTAGTTACCATAGTTCAAGTTATTCTTGGTAATATGGTAGTAGGAGAAGCTATAGGCTATATTGCAGCTCAAATGCTTGGAGCTATCGTTGGTGCAACACTTGTATATATTGCATACAAGCCTCACTTTGACGAAACAGAGGATAAGGGAGCTAAGCTTGCTGTATTTGCAACTGCACCTGGAATAAGAAGTACTGCTTCTAACTTTATCGGTGAGTTCATTGGTACATTTGTTCTTATATTTGCACTTTTAAGTATTAGTAATACAGAAATGGGCCCTGGAATAGCACCAATAGCTGTTGGTATGGTTATATGGGTAATTGGTCTCTGCTTAGGTGGTAATACTGGTTATGCTATAAACCCTGCAAGAGACTTAGGACCTAGAATAGCTCATGCTTTCCTTCCTATAAAGGGAAAGGGAGATTCTGATTGGGGTTATGCTTGGATACCAGTTATTGCACCTATAGTTGGCGGTATCTGTGGTGGTCTTGTATACATGTTATTAGGTTGGGCATAATATTTCATTTCTCCCGGGCCATTTATTGGCTCGGGAGTTTGTAAAAGTAAATAAATTTTGGAGGTGGAATAATTTGAAAAAAATTATCAATAGTCCTGATAACGTAGTTGAGGAAATGCTTGATGGTATGGTGGCAGCTCATCCTGAATATATAAGAAAGCTAGACAATGCTACAGTTGTAGTAAGAAAGGATTCACCTCAGGATAAGGTAGCCCTTGTAAGTGGTGGTGGAAGCGGTCATGAACCTTCTCATGGAGGCTTTGTTGGTAAGGGTATGCTGGATGCTGCCGTAGCAGGAGCAGTTTTTACCTCACCTACTCCCGATCAGGTTTATGAAGCTGTAAAGGCTGTGTCTAGCGAAAA
Organism: Bacillota bacterium; assembly: GCA_023451395.1. Lineage (GTDB taxonomy): Bacteria > Bacillota > Clostridia > Clostridiales > Clostridiaceae > JAEXZL01. The sequence goes on from JAEXZL010000202.1 coordinate 23,862, forward strand.
GGGAGCTCTTCTTATTATTAAGAATTACACCGGCGATGTTATGAACTTTGAAATGGCACAGGAAATGGCTGAAATGGATGGTCTTAAGGTTGATCATGTGGTTATAGCTGATGATGTTGCTGTGGAGAACAGCACCTGGACCATAGGAAGAAGAGGGATAGCAGGAACAGTACTTCTTCACAAGATAGCTGGAGCTAAGGCAGAAGAGGGAGCTTCTCTAGAAGAGGTAAAGGCTGTGGCAGAGAAGGTTATTGCAAATGTAAGAAGCATGGGAATGGCTTTAAGCCCCTGCATAGTTCCCGCAGCAGGTAAGCCAAACTTTACATTGGGTGAGAAGGAAATGGAAATTGGTATGGGTATTCATGGAGAACCTGGTACCCATAAGGAAGAGCTAAAAAGTGCCGATGAGATTGTAGAGCATCTTTTAGATAAAATATTGAAGGATATTGATTATACCGGCAGCGAGGTTGCGGTACTTATTAATGGACTTGGTGCAACACCTCTTATGGAGCTTTATATTGCAAACAGAAAGGTTAAATCCATATTAGATGAAAAGGGGATAAAGGTATATAAGACACTAGTTGGAGAATATATGACCTCCTTGGAAATGGCTGGCTTCTCTATTAGTTTATTAAAGCTTGATGATGAACTTAAGAGGCTTTTAGATGCACCTGCGGATACTCCCGCCTTTAAGTCTTTATAATCATAGCTTAATAGGTTTTTAAGAGTAGTAAGCCTTCTTACTACTCTTATTTTATATTTGAAATAAAAATATTAACTACCCTTTTTAATCATAGAAAAGGCTATGAACCATAAATTGCAATAAGGGTATATAATAAGAGATCTTAGAAAGGAGAGTTTAATATGAGCATTAATGTAAAGAACCTAGTTGAGATAATTAATAACATATCTCTAGCTATAGAGGAAAACAAGCAATATCTAACGGACTTAGATGCAGCAATTGGGGACGCAGATCATGGAATTAATATGAATAAGGGATTTCAAGGAGTTAAGGCAAAGCTTTCAGGAGTTGACTTTAAGGATGCAGCAGAGGTGCTAAAGGTAACGGGAATGACTCTGGTATCCACTGTAGGCGGTGCTTCGGGACCATTATATGGCACAGCTTTTATGAAAGCTGCTACAAAAGGACCAGGAAAGGAAGAAATCTTCCTGACGGATTTTTATGAAATGCTTAAGGTTGCTATAGAGGGGATAAAGCTCAGGGGAAAAAGTGAGCTTGGGGATAAGACTATGCTGGATGTATTAATTCCAGTACAGGATAGCATAAAAGAAAGCATAGATAAGGAAGAAAGCTCTAAGGAGGCTTTAAGAGCTGCATTAGCAGTAGCAGAAAAGGCTCTAGAGGGAACCAAAAAAATAGCTGCAAGAAAAGGAAGAGCAAGCTATCTAGGAGAAAGAAGCATAGGACATCAGGACCCTGGTGCCACTTCCAGTTATTTAATGATACGCTGCATATCCCAGTACCTAGAGAAAAAGGAGATATAGATGGTTAGTCTAGTGGTATTATCTCATAGTAGTAAGGTAGTAGAAGGCCTTAAGGAGCTTATTCATGAAATGGCCAAGGAGGTTAAGGTCTTTGGAGTAGGGGGAACTGAGGATGGCTCCCTTGGCTCTGATTTTCAAAAGACGCAAAGGGTTATTGAGGAGGCATACTGTGAAGAAGGGGTAATAATACTCTTTGATTTAGGCAGTACCTTCATGGTAGCTGAAATGGTTATTGATAGCTTTGAAGATAGTAAAAAAGAGAAAATAAGAATAATTGATGCTCCACTTATAGAAGGAGGAATAACTGCAGCAGTATCCATCAGCTGTGGCATGAGCTTAGAAGCGGTTATTGAAAGCTTAGAGCCTCTTCGTTTAGGAAAAATATAAACTTAATTAATAGCTTTAAAAATAAAACTGTGATATTATAATAATTACTAGGTAAAATAGTAAAAATCACAGTAGGTGAAGGTTATGGCAAAAGGAACAGGAACAAAAACATTAGCTGAAAATAGAAAGGCAAGGCATGATTATTTCGTTGAAGAGGCCTTTGAAGCTGGTATAGCCCTAGTAGGAACTGAGGTTAAATCCATCAGAAATGGAAGAGCTAATCTCAAGGATAGCTATGGAGACGTAAGAAATGGCGAAATATTTATAAGAAACATGCATGTAAGTCCTTATGACTTTGGAAATATATTTAATGTAGATCCTTTAAGAGACAGAAAGCTTCTTATGCATAAAAGTGAAATAAGAAAACTCATTGGTCTTGTATCTCAGGATGGCTATACCTTAATTCCTCTTTCATTATATCTAAAGGATGGAAGGGTAAAGGTAGCTCTTGGACTTTGCAAGGGTAAGAAGAACTATGATAAGAGAGATTCTATGCTGGAAAAGGCCCATAAGAGAGATATTGAAAGAGAATTTAAAGAAAGAATGAGATAAAAGCTGAGCAGCCATTAGTGCTGCTCAGTTTTTTTGTGCAGCTTTATTTTTAAAAGGCATTGATAAGATTTATTAAGTGAGAGTAACTGTTTTATATAAGCTGAATATTCTATACTATGCACAAATTTCGAGAAAAGGAGGATTTATGGAGCTTGCACTTACGTCTCTTCACTACATTTATGTAATATTTATAATCTTAGTTATTGCCTTTATGATTATGAAGAAGGATACAACCCTTGTTTCAATGGTTGGAATTTTCATTCTGGGCATAATAGGCACGGCATCAGTATATAAATCTCTCATGGGTATCTTTAATAGTCTAATATATGCTACCAAGGAGCTGATGCCTACAATTTTTATTATCTCAGTGATAACAGCCATGAGCAAGGTACTAATGGCTACAGGTATTAATGAAGCCATGATATCACCTTTTAAAAGGGTTATAAAAAACTACACAATGGCCTACTGGGTTATAGGAATTGTCATGATGATAATATCCTGGTTCTTTTGGCCCTCTCCTGCAGTGGCTTTAATAGGAGCTATTTTCCTACCCATAGGGAAAAAGGCAGGGCTTCCAGCCATAGGGGTAGCTATAGCAATGAACATCTTTGGCCACGGAATTGCTCTCTCCTCTGACTATATAATCCAAGCAGCACCAAAGCTTACAGCAGATGCTGCAGGACTTCAGGTAAATGAGGTTATGAAGGCAAGTGTACCGTTAGCTATAATAATGGGTCTTGCCACTACAATAACAGCCTTTATATTCTTAAGAAAAGAAATAAAAAGTGGATTATACAGAGAAGAGCTGGAAGCAGCTCAAGAAAATCAAGAGGAGGAAAATAAGCTAGATATTAACCTTTCCTCAAGAGCAAAGAAGCTATTAGCCCTCATGATGCTGGTACTTTTTGCTGCTGATATTGTTATTATGTACATCTTTAAACTACAGGGGGGAGATGCTACAGCCCTTATAGGGGGAACAGCCTTAGTAATACTATCTATAATTGGAGCTGTAGCCTACAAGGCTGGTGTCTTTGAAAAAATCACTTTTCATATGGTAGAGGGACTACAGTTTGGATTTAGAATCTTCGGAGTAGTTATTCCCATTGCAGCCTTCTTCTATTTAGGAGATATGGCTATTATAGATATTTTTGGGAAGGTTTTACCGGAGGCTTCTAAGGGAATTGTAAATGACTTAGGTCTTGCCCTTGCTAATATAGTGCCTGTTAACGCCTCTGTATCCTCTGCGACCTTAACAGTGGTGGGGGCAATTACAGGATTAGATGGTTCAGGCTTTTCCGGAATACCTCTAGTAGGATCAATAGCAAGACTTTTTAGCACTGGGCTTGGCTCTGGGGCAGCCACCTTAACGGCACTGGGACAGCTATCTGGAATCTGGATCGGAGGTGGCACTTTGATCCCTTGGGCAGTAATTCCAGCAGCAGCTATGTGTGGAGTGGATCCCTTTGAGCTAACGAGAAAGAATTTAAAGCCTGTGGTTATAGGTTTAATAATTACCACCATTGCAGCAATGTTTTTAATTTAGGACCACTAGCTCTAGCCTGAAGAGAACACAACTCTTCAGGCTGACTAATTTTTAAATATAGTAAAATGTTTAATTTTTACAATTATATAATGTATAATTAAAGAAATGTATAATTAAAGAAATAGATATTTAAAGAAATAGATAATTACATGCAATTGTATAATGGATGGTTTATATGACCTTGCAGGGAAAGATTAATAGGAATGGGGAGTTAATAAATGAATGAGGCTATACATAATTATTTAGAGAACTTTGGAGAAGAAACTAGGGAAAGATTTCATAGTCTATATGAACTTATTTATGAAAGCACTTCTAAAGATCTTGAGGAAAAATTGTGGGCTAAGCTACCATCCTTCTATGCAGGTAATAACTTTATTCGCCTTATACCCTTTAAAGACCATATTAATATAGAGGCAAAAGCAGTAACTCCTTATGAAGATAAATTATCAGGATATAAGATAACACCTAAAGGTATGCTGCAAATTTTTCATAATCAAGAGCTTCCCAGTGAATTGTTAAAAGCAATATTTAAAGAAAGCCTTAGATAAGTTGTTATAAATAAAAAGCTGATACACATAAATATATTATTGTGCATCAGCTTCTTTTATCACCTAGTAATAACTTTATCTATTAAACCATAAGCTAGAGCTTCTTCTGCTGTCATAAAATTATCTCGGTCTGTATCTCTTTCAATTTCTGAGATGCTTCGTCCAGTATTAGCCGCAAGGATACGATTAATTTGTCTCTTACTTCTCTGCATATAGTCAGACATAATTTTTATATCGCTGGCAGGGCCTTTAACTCCTCCGGAGACTACAGGCTGATGTATCATGATTTCAGAATTAGGCAGAGCAAATCTTTTTCCAGGGGCTCCAGCAGCTAATAAAAATGCTCCAAAGCTGGCAGCAAGACCAGTACATATTGTAGATACATCACATTTTATATAGTTCATTGTATCAAATATAGCAAAACCGGCAGTTATAGATCCCCCGGGGCTGTTTATATAAAGCTTTATATCCTTATCCGGATCCTGACTTTCTAAGAATAATAGCTGTGCGGTAATTAGAGCAGCAGAGGCATCAGAAACATCCTCACTTAAAAAGATAATTCTATCTGATAGGAGCCTAGAAAAAATATCATAGCTTCTTTCACCACGATTAGTTTGTTCTACTACATAAGGAATTGTACTCATGCTGCTTTTACCTCCCATAGCTTATTTACATTAGAATAGTTAGCAGAGGAGTGTATTGTAACTCTATTTTGCTTAGGTTTAAATACTCCCATTAATCTATAGGTCTGAGGGGGATAAAGATAAATCTGTTTAAAAGCAAGAGTAAAGGACTGCTGTGAGTTATAGCCTGCTTCTAATGCTATATCAAGAATAGGCTTATCTGTTTCAATGAGCTTTTTTGCTGATTCTGTAAGTCTTCGTTGTTGTATATACTTATAGATAGTGCAGCCAACCTTCTCAGAGAATATTCTATTTAAATGAAATTTAGAGTAATACATTTTTTCCGATATTTCCTCCAGATTCAAATCTTTTTCCAGATTATCCTCTATATATTCAAGGGTCTTTAAAACTATGCTCTTATTTTCCATAATTAAGCACCTCATCTATTATAATATATAATTATATCATTCATTATAAGTATAAGTTTTAATATAAATTGCTTTATTATATATGAATTAATAAATTCATATATAGCAGAGGATAAAAATAAGAGGAGATTTTTAAGGATTACTTAATAAAATAATAAGGAATATATGTTATTATTGTTAGTATATTTAAAAGATTATGTTATTAGAATTTTAGTAATTGTGGGTAATTATTTATAGGTAACTGGTAAAGAGCAGATTGATTTAGGAGAGGGCATAAATGAGAGAGTTATTAAAAACAGAAGATTTTTACCAAGGGTTAGGGGAAATAAGAGAGCTTTGGGAAAGCTCAAGAGAGGATTTTACTCTAGAGCTAAGTAAAATAACTTATGAGGAAAAAAGAAAGAGAGAAAAGGAGTTGGATAAGCATCTTAAGAGCTTAGACAAACATTTTAAGAGTCTTCCTAAGGAAGAAATAAATAAAGAGGCCTGGAAGAAGAAGCTTCAAAGCTTAATATCCTTTGCCATAGAGAAAGATAACTTCTTTTTACTTAATAAGCTTAATGAGAAGGAGAAAAATCAGTTTTTTAATAGCACTGAGGAGTTTTTGCAGAAGGCAAGAGCCTTTGATAAAGAGCTACACTTTGAAGATATAGGTCAAGCACTTAGAAATGTATGGATAGTAAATATACTTCAGGCACTTATGGGGGAGGAGATAGCAC
>JAEXZL010000033.1 GCA_023451395.1 Bacillota bacterium
TAATTGAATTAAAAAAATATATAGATTACTATAACAACAAACGAATTAAAGGTAAACTAAAAGGACTGAGTCCTGTTCAATACAGGATTCAATCCTCGTTGGTTGCTTAGTATCTATTTTTGTCTAAGTTTTTGGGGTCAGAACAATGGTTGGAGTTTTTTTAAAATATTAATCATTTATTCATCAATAACTTCATAAGGATTTTAAAATAAGGACAAGGTCTAAAAGGAAAAGATTAATACCCTAATCCAATATGAGACATAATAGTATCTTCCTATAAAAATGCACTACTTTATAATCCATTGCAATTATTCAAAGGATTGATTAAAAAATTTATTCTTAGTTTCATTGACAAGCTATCCTTAAAGCATTATAATTACTATAATTTAATAGGTCTTTACACTCGTATATCCCCTGAATATGGCAGGGAGTCTCTACCGAAAACCAGAAATTTTCGACTATGGGTGAAGCTAGTTACAGAACTTATGGTCTGTTAGTTTCACTTATTCGTAGAACTAATGGGCCTTTTTATTTTATTTTTTTGTAATCCAGTTATTTTTTTTACCTATTTATGAAAGATTTAATTCGATATTTTTAAAGGAGTGATATAATGGCTTGCATATTAAAAACTGCTTATACCTTTGATGATGTGCTTTTAGTTCCTAATAAATCAGAGGTGCTTCCAAGGGACGTTAAATTATACACTAATCTTACAAAAAAGATTAAACTAAATATTCCTTTTATGAGTGCTAGCATGGATACAGTAACTGAATCTAAAATGGCTATTGCTATGGCTAGAGAAGGTGGCATAGGAATAATACATAAAAATATGACTATAGAGCGGCAAGCTCAAGAAGTTGACACAGTAAAGAGACAGGAAAACGGAGTTATAACTAATCCCTTTTCCTTATCACCAGATAATATTTTAGAAGAAGCTAATACTCTAATGAGAAAGTATAGAATATCTGGTGTTCCAATAACTAAAGAGGGCAAGCTGGTAGGTATTGTTACCAATAGAGATATACTCTTTGAAACTGATTATAATAAGAAGATTAAAGAGGTTATGACCTCAGAAAATCTGATTACAGCCCCTGTTGGAACTACCATAGAAGAGGCTAAGGAACTCCTTAAAAATCATAAGATAGAAAAGCTTCCATTAGTGGATGAAGAATATAATCTTGTAGGACTTATAACAATAAAGGATATAGAAAAAACCAAAGCTTATCCTAATGCTGCTAAGGATTCAAAGGGTAGACTTCTCTGTGGAGCAGCTGTGGGAGTAACGCAGGATATGATGGATAGAGTAGATGCATTAGTAAAGGTTCATGTAGATGTTATAACCTTAGATACAGCTCATGGTCATTCCTTAGGAGTTATAGAAGGAGTTAAAAAAATAAAAGAAAAATATCCTGAGCTTCAAATAATTGCAGGAAATATTGCAACTGCTGAAGCTGCTGAGGATTTAATTAAGGCTGGAGCTGATGCAATTAAAATAGGTATCGGTCCTGGTTCTATCTGCACTACAAGAGTTGTAGCAGGGGTTGGCGTTCCCCAGCTAACTGCAGTAATGGATTGTGTAGAGGTAGGAGAAAAATACGGAGTTCCTGTAATTGCAGATGGAGGAATAAAGTATTCAGGAGATGTGGTTAAGGCCTTAGCTGCAGGAGCTAGTGTAGTAATGATGGGTTCACTTTTAGCAGGCTGTGATGAAGCCCCTGGTGCTATAGAAATATATCAGGGCAGAAGCTATAAGGTTTATAGAGGAATGGGCTCCTTAGCAGCAATGGAAAAGGGCAGCACCGACAGATACTTCCAGGAGGGAGCTAAAAAGCTAGTGCCAGAAGGAGTAGAGGGAAGAGTTGCTTATAAGGGTTATCTTGCTGATACAATATACCAGCTTCTAGGAGGAGTAAGATCCGGTATGGGTTACTTAGGCTCTAAGGATTTAAGAACCTTATATGAAACAGCTCGCTTTGTAGTTCAGACTTCTGCAGGACTTAAGGAAAGCCATCCACATGATATATATATTACAAAAGAATCACCAAATTATAGTGTAAATGCAGGAAATTAAGATTTATAGTTATACAATAGAAGCTTTACAAATAGATAATATTTGGGAGGAAATACATGGAGAGAAATTTAGTGCTTGTAGTGGATTTTGGAGGACAATATAATCAGCTTATAGCAAGAAGGGTAAGAGAGCTGGGAGTATATTGTGAAATAGTTCCCTATAGCTATTCAATTACTAAGATAAAAGAAAAGAATCCAAAGGGAATAATCTTTACTGGCGGACCTAACAGCGTATATGGAGAAGAAGCTCCAAGAGTAGATGAGGAGATATTTAATTTAGGTGTGCCGGTATTAGGAATCTGCTACGGCTGTCAGCTTATGTCCCATGTCCTTGGGGGCAAGGTTACAGCAGCAGAAGTTAGAGAATACGGAAAAACTGAAATAAATATAAAAAATGACAGCAAATTATTTAAGGATATAAATAAAGAAGAGCTCTGCTGGATGAGCCACACGGATTTTGTAAAAGAGATACCTGAAGGCTTTAATATTATTGCAAGCACCTCTCAATGTCCGGTAGCAGCTATAGAAAATGAAGAAAAGAAGCTTTATGGAGTACAGTTCCATCCTGAGGTAGAGCATACACCCTTTGGCTTTAAAATGATAGAAAACTTCATCTACGGGGTTTGTGGACTTTCTAAGGACTGGACTATGGCTTCCTTTGCTGAAGAGAAGATAAGGGAGATTAAAGAAAAGGTTGGAGATAAGAAGCTTATCTGCGCTCTATCTGGGGGAGTAGATTCCTCAGTAGCAGCAGTTCTTGTACACAAGGCTGTGGGAAATCAGCTTACCTGTATATTTGTAGATCATGGACTTCTTCGTAAGGATGAAGGAGATCAGGTGGAGCAGATATTTAAGGAAAGATTTCAGATGAATCTTATAAGAGTGAATGCTCAGGAGAGATTTTTAGGAAAGCTTGCAGGAGTGTCGGATCCTGAAAGAAAAAGAAAAATTATCGGTGAGGAATTTATTAGGGTCTTCGAGGAAGAGGCTAATAAGCTTCAGGATGTTGAGTATCTTGTACAGGGAACTATATATCCTGATGTAGTTGAAAGTGGAACCTCCACCTCTGCAGTTATAAAGAGCCACCACAATGTTGGAGGACTTCCTGAGGACATGAATCTATCACTTATAGAGCCTTTAAGAGAGCTCTTTAAAGATGAAGTAAGAGCCGTTGGTGAAGAGATAGGTATACCTCATGATCTAGTGTGGAGACAGCCTTTCCCAGGCCCAGGACTTGCTATAAGAGTTTTAGGCGAAGTAACAGAGGAAAAGCTTGAAATCACCAGAGAAGCAGACTTTATCTTCCGTGATGAAATTGCCAAGGCTGGGCTTGAGGGTAAGATATGGCAGTACTTTGCCTGCCTTCCAGACATCCGCTCCGTTGGTGTTATGGGAGATGAAAGAACCTACAGCCACACCGTAGCCCTAAGAGCAGTAACCAGCTCCGATGGAATGACTTCCAACTGGGCTCACATACCCTATGAGGTTTTAGAAAAGGTAAGCTCAAGAATAGTTAATGAAGTTAAGAATGTAAACAGAATTGTTTATGATGTAACTTCTAAGCCACCAGCTACTATTGAGTGGGAATAAAAAGCAAATATAATTTGAAATAAGAAAGCCTATTTTACAGTGTTTATTATAATTAATAACCTGTAAAATAGGCTTAAATTTATATTTGCTTTGACAATTACTCGCTTTTCCTATAGATGATGAAAAATGGATTGCATTGGAACAAGGTTATAATCGTACAAATCAAGAAGGAAAAAGTGATATCATATTCAGAAAAGAAAGTCCGTAGGGTATTTTATAAGCCAGTACTAGGTAAATAGAGGTGTTGATGGTATAATAAGTAAAATGGTCATAATGGAAGGAAACGGATGTATTCAAATTCAGCTTTTTACTTTAATAATTGTTTTACAGGTACGTGGATTTATGGTATATAACCTTTTCTAAAGAATTTAACATTGAACTTATAAAGAGGTGTTATTTTATGAAAATAAAAAGACTTACATTGCAAACAGATAAATTAGAAATATTGAAAGAATTTTATACACAATGTTTAGGTCTTCCTCTTTATGGTGAAGGTCCAGAATGTTTTCAATTAAAAGTGGGAGTTAGCATCTTGAAATTTACTAATAAAGCTGTTATTGGGAAACCATATTACCACTATGCTTTAAATATTCCATCCAATCAATTTCAAGAAGCAAAGGAATGGTTAAAAGGAAAGACTAAACTTTTATTAGAAGATGGGGAAGATGAGGCTGATTTCTCATTATTAACTGCACATTCTTGTTATTTTGAGGATCCCGCAGGGAATATAGTCGAACTCATAGCTCGATATAATGAAAATCCAATTAACGAATCACCTTTTTCAGCAAATAACATTTTAAATATAAGTGAGATCGGTTTAGTTGTAAAAGATGCAATAAGTGTCTCCGAAGAATTGAAAGCAATAAAAATCATTGAAAAATACGGTAATCCAATTACTAATTCATCCTTAGGCTTTATGCAAGAAGATAAGAATGGAGTTTTTATTCTTTTAACCAGCATCGGCAGAAGATGGCTGTTTTCAGAAAAGAAATCTAACATTTTTCCTCTTAAGATAACCCTAGATAAGGATATAGTCTTAGGAGTAGATGAAAAATTTGAGTTTTTCATTCAGGAGTCATAAAATTAATTAGAAAACAGATTGGATTATGATCGATGGTTTTTGGGCCATTATCACATGGACGAGTGTATTGGTAGAATTAATATTGTATTTGAAGAATACTTAGAATGGAATAACCTATAGAACTTACAAAAGACCGGTTAAATCGGTCTTTTTTGCATATATTGCGTGGTGTTTATACTGTTTTAACATTTTTACTTTGTTTCTTTTTCCAAAAGAATAGCCTGTGTTAATAAATTTAACAAATAAAGTAATGAAATGCTTCGCCAATGTGTTAGTTCAGAGGCAATATCTTGATCAGCATAATAAAGAGCAATTTCACTTCTCATACTTAAAGGGTTGGCTGTATCTAAGGTAATTGATATAATTGGAATATTTCTTAACTCCAAGGTGTCAAAAATTTTATTATAGTCTTGTCTGATACCTTTTAAAGATACAAAAACTAGTACAGAGTCACTACTCATGTTTTTGATTGCAACTTCTAAATCATCTAAGGTACGGACATTAAAAAAATTAAGGCCATATAGCATCATATCTGAGGCAAAATTATCAACTAGCTGTTTTTGCTTGAAGCCTGTCCCATAAACATAGCGGTCTTTATGGTCTAGTAGTAGTTTAGCTGCTTTAATTAAATTTTGTTGATTGATTTTATGGGTATATTTGATTTCATTTAGTGTATTTTCAAGATATTTTTCCGTTGAATCGTTAATGATGGTATTTGTTTGAAGGGAGTCAGTGACCCGAAATTTGAAGTCTGAATAACCTTGAAAGCCTAACTTTTTTATTAATCTATATAAGCTAGAAGTAGAAATATAAATACGGTTTGCCAATTCATTGATTGTGCTTTTAGGGATAGTGTCAGCTTGGTCAGCTAATAATTTTAGCACATCTTTTTCGTTTCCTGACAAGTCTTGTGCGTATTTTGCGTATAAATCTACAAATAAGTTATTCATTTCTAATTCCTCCTTTGATATGAGCACGTATCTAGTATAACAAATAAATCATTTTTTTAGGAAAGAATTTCAACTTTTGACATGTTTTTTTTAGAATTGAAACAAAGATTCAAGGTGCTGTAAACGTATTTCAATTATAATGAAAAAAATGGTTTAATATATATGTCGACAAAGGAAGTATGTATATAAAGTTCTACTTACTTAAAAAACTCACTAGTGAAAAACAATAGGAGGACTAATGAAAAATATTATTACAGTAGCAGGTGCAGGCAGTGGATATACACCAGGAATCCTTTTAACAGCTTTGAATCATGCACGGGATTTTCCAATTAAAGAGATTAGACTATATGATATAGACCAAGAACGTAATAGGGATATGGGAATTATAGTGGATTTTTTATTAAAGAGAAATGGTCATAATGATGTAAAACTGGTAGTAACAAGTGAACCAAAAGAGGCCTTTGAAAATGTGAATTTCATTTTCTCACAAATTCGTGTAGGTGGAATGAAGATGCGTGAACTAGATGAAAAAATTCCGTTGAAATATGGTTTAGTTGGACAAGAGACCTGTGGATTAGGCGGATTTTCCTATGCTATGCGATCCATGAAAGGGTTTCTTGATATGGTTCAATATATTCAAGATTACGCTCCAGATGCTTGGATCTTAAATTATACAAATCCTGAATCCATTATTGCCGAATCAGTTCGTCGTAAGTTTCCTAAGATTAAAATTGTCAATGCTTGTGATATGACAATTGGGATTGAAGAAATGTTAGAAAAATCCTTTGGTTATGATCGGAAAAACTTTTTACCTATATATTACGGTCTAAATCATTTTGGTTGGTATAAAGAAATTTATGATTTAAAAGCTAAGAAAGATGTCATGCCTGAAATTTTAGCAAATATTAAAGAAAATGGTTTTGATACATCTTGGGTGGATGAGACCTGGGGATCTGCTTATAAAATTATGGCAGCTATGACAACAATGTTCCCAACACATTTACCTAATATTTATTTGCAATATTACTTATTTAATAATAAAGTAGTTGAAAAAGCAAATCCCCAATATACACGTGCCAACTTAATCATGGATACTCGTTTACAGACAATTAAAGATGCAGTTGCGAAAATTCAAGAAAATCGTGATTTGGATACAATTGACTATGAAAGCAATTGTCATGGATTGTATATTGTAGAAATTGCTATTTCATTGTTACACAATAAAAATGATCGTTTCATGCTAATTGTGCCAAATAAAGGAGCTATTCCGAATTTACGACCAGATGCTGTTGTTGAAGTACCTTGTTATGTAAATGCACGGGGTGTTGAACCAATTTCATTACGTGAGGATATTCCTGACTTCCATAAAGGATTAATGGAATCTCAAGTGGCAGCAGAAAAATTATTAGTTGATGCATTCTTTGAAAATTCCTATCAAAAGGCTTTAGAAGCATTTACATTAAATCAATCAGTTCCAAATGCCGTAGTAGCGAAACAAATTTTAGATGATATGATTGAAGCGAATGGTGATTATTGGGTAGAACTAAAGAAAGAAGGAAATTAATATGCCTTTATTAATTATTAATGGTGATGATTTTGGTTATGGCAAGGGAATTAATTTTGGGATTATAGAGTCACATCGGCATGGTATTTTAACATCCACGACTTTAATGGCAAATATGCCAGGATTTGATCATGCGGTAGAACTTGCAAGAGAAAATCCTGATTTGGGAATTGGAGTTCATTTGGTTTTGACTTGTGGACGACCATTACGCAATGATATACCCTCATTAGTTGATGAAAAAGGAAACTTTAAACATATCTCCTTTTATGAAGAAGAGTTTTCAATTGATTTAGATGAATTATATCGTGAGTGGAAAGATCAAATCAATAAAGTTATCGCAGCTGGAATTAATCCAACTCATTTAGACTCCCACCATCATGTAAATTCAATTGCCCCTATTTCTCATATATTTGAAAAATTAGCAAGGGAATATAACTTACCTGTCCGTGGTAACTATCAAGTGTCAAAGGATTTAATTACCACTCGTCGTTTCTTTACTATGATGGATGGTATTGGTTTGGAAAAGCCAATTTGGAAGTCAATGTCTGTTAATTCATTGATTGATGATGTGTTGACATTTGGATCCTTAGAAGCAATGTGTCATCCAGGATTTGTGGATGCTGAATTATTAGATCGTTCAACCTTTACAAATGTAAGGCCTTATCTAGTGAGAGAGTTGACTAGAGCAGATTATAAAAAACTATTTAAAGATAAAGGAATAACTTTAGGTACCTTTCGTGATATAGAAGTAGCAGTTGTATAAACTGCTCTTCTTTATCAAGGAAATGAAATTGCAACCATTATCTATTTGAACTGGGGGAAAAAATAATGAAAGAAAAGATTCAAGAAACAATGCAAAAGTTTTCTCGTGCTATTATTCAACCGGTACTGTTTATGGCAGTAACAGGTTTATTCGTTGCCATAGCTGCTATTATAAAAATGGATTTTATGCCTGATTTTTTACAAAATGTAGGTAAATTTGTCTTTGGTGTTGTTAACTCAGGAGGTTTAGGCTCCCTATCAATTATTTTTGCGGTAGGCTTGTCTGCTTCTTTTTCGAAAAAGAAAACAGAGGGGGCCATTGTAGGAGTAACTTCCTTCATGATTTTCTTATATGCTAATAATGCGTGGTTAACCTTGACAAATCGTTTAGCTGTTGCAGGTGATTCTGGGTTATTTGGAACAGGCCAAAATTATGTCATGGGTGTTCAAATCAGTGATATGGGAGTATTTTTAGGGATTATCATTGGTGTAATGGTAGGAATTATTATGAATAAGTTTAGTGATGTGAAGTTTCATAAATTCCTAGCACCATATGAGGGAACACGTTTTGCTTATGCCATTTCCATTGTGGCAACCATAGTTTTAGCTATTGTTGTAACTTATATTTGGCCATTTATTAATGGATTAGTAAACGTTTCAGTTGAAACAATGAATTCAATGGGAGCATTTGGCTTCTTCTTATACGGACTTCTAAATCGTCTTTTACTGCCCTTTGGTATGCATCATTTACTATGGATGCCATTATTCTATACTCCCCTTGGAGGAACAGCAGTAATTGCTGGAGAAAGTGTTTCAGGGGCATTCAATATTTGGTTAGCTCAATTAGGTAATTTAAATACAATAACTCAAATGGATCCAAGTATTGGCTACTTAGTAAACTTTGGTGCAATGGCGTTGCCAATTGGTATTTCATTAGCCTTTGTTAAAACAGCTCGTAAAGAGAATCGTTCAAAAGTTATTGCTATTGTTGTTCCAACTATTATAGGTGCCATTATGGCTGGTATTACAGAACCATTAGACTTTTTATTCCTATTCATATCACCAGTACTTTGGGTAGCTCATGCCATTGTTTATGGATTAGGCTTTGTAATCTCAAATATTGCAGGTATCAATGTAGTTGTGGGGAATATGGCGGAAACATTACAATCATTAGTGGTTCCTTTACATCTGGGTCATCAATATATGATCATTCCAGTGTGGTTATTAATGGTTGCCATAGAATATTTCGTCTTTACTACATTAATTACTAAATTAAATATTCCAACCATAGGTCGTGAAGCAATGACCAATGATGTGGTTGGGGAGACAGTCCTAGGTAAAAGGATTTCCGCTGATGATGAAGTTGGATTATCAATTCTAGTTCGTGGATTAGGTGGAGCCTCCAATATTTTATCCATTGAAAACTGTTTTACACGTTTACGTTTAGAAGTGAAAGATGAGAATCAAGTAGATATTGCTCTTTTAAAAACCTATCCATCCTCAGGTGTGGTTGATAAAAAGAAAAATGTCCAGATTATTATTGGTATGGAAGTAGAAACCTTACGGGATAATCTTGATGCCTATGTATCTCAGTTGAAACAAGAAGGAAAAACTGGACTTGATATTGTAACTGGGAATGTTCTTCAGGATAGAGTATCTCAAAAACACACATATAATATATCACTTTATGCACCAACAAATGGCGATGCCATACCAATTGAAGATATTCCAGATGAAGTCTTTTCAAGTAAGGCAATGGGAAATGGATTTGCAATGAAAAATCATAATGGTAAAGTTTATTCACCATTAACTGGTACGGTTATGAATATATTTCCATCACTACATGCTATTAGTATTGAAGGGGAGAATGGTGAACAAATTTTGATACATATGGGAATTGATACAGTCCAGTTACAAGGAAAACCATTTAAACTAGCAGTTGAAGTGGGTCAAGCAGTTAAACAAGGTGAATTAATTGCTGTAATGGATAATGAAACTATCAAATCCGCAGGGAAAGATGATATGGTTATCGTTGTAGCAATGGGAAACCCAACAGGGAAATTGATTAAGAGTGATAATGTCAGTCATATTGATTTAGTGTTTGTAAATTAACTATTAAATAATTAAAAAGAGAGAAATATCCAATGGCATAAACTTAAGACATTTACTCTTAGGTTTATGTCATTTTTGATTTTTAATAACCATATCAATTTATTTAGGAGTCGTTTGAAATAAAGCTGGTCCTCTTATTTTTTTGCAGAGATATTCATATTAAGCTAGGTAATTATTTTAAAGAAAGGAATACAATGAGATTTGAAAATTAGAATCCATAGAGGTAAAAGCATAAAAGTTTAATTCTAAAATAAAAAACTAAATGGAAATATTTAAACTAATTTACATATATTGACAATTATAAGTGGAGTATATATTATATAAGTAGAGCTTCGCTTGGAGCGTTTATATATTTTAGCCCCATTATTTATATTTAAGATTATTTACAATTGAGAGGAAGACATGGAGAAAATGATAAATAAGAAGGGTAGACTGATATACTTGCTTAAGTATTTATATGAGAATACCGATGAAGAAACCCCTGTATCCACAAAGGATTTAATTAGTTACTTTGAAAAAATGGATATTTCTGTGGGGAGAAAGACTATAAAGGATGACATCGATATACTTATTGATGCTGGCTATGATATTATTACAGTTAAAAGTTCTAGAAATTCATTTTTTTGGGGAGATAGGCATTTCCAGGTTCCAGAGCTTAAGCTTTTAATAGATGCGGTATCATCATCAAAATTCATTACTGAGAATAAAAGTGAAAAGCTCATTGGAAAGCTTACGGCATTGGCAGGGAAGAGCCAATCAAATAAGCTAATATGCAATAATTATATAACTAAGGGGGTTAAGGCTAGTAATGAGCAAATTTACTATATAGTTGATATTCTAACGGATGCAATTAATAGAGGCAAGAAGGTGGAATTTCAGTATATAGAATATACTCCTGAGAAAAAGAAAGTCTTAAGGAATAATGGAGAAATATATCTTAACAGCCCTTATGCTCTTATATGGAATGAAGACAAATACTATTTGCTAGGCTTTTCTGAAAAACATGAGAAGCTAGTACAGTTTCGAGTTGATCGTATCTCCAAGATTAAGATCACACCTATAGACGCTATTCCACCTCCCTTAGGGTTTAACGGCAATGAGTATGCTCATAAGTCCTTTAAAATGTTTCTTGGAGAGGAAATGTCTATAGAGCTGGAATGTCATAATAGTATGATGAAGATAATTGTAGATCGTTTTGGTGAGAAGGTTGAAGTAGAAAAATTATCTGATAGGTCCTTTAAAGCTTCTGTAAGAGTTATCATAAGCCAAAACTTTTATGGGTGGATATTTCAATTTTTTGGAAAGATAAAAATACTATCACCTTTATCTGTGAAGCTGGAATATGAAAATATGCTCCGTGCAGCTCTAGAGAACTAGTTATATTAAATTAAAGAAGTCTATAAGTAGGTTGTGGTCAAAAAAATGACCACAACCATTTTTTTACAATAAAGGTAGTTGATGTAAAATGTAAAAATATATAAAATAGTCATAGAGTATATTACAGTGTTACTTTTACATATCTTTACACTCACAATATCCTTTAATGAAATTAAATAAAAATACGGCAAGTGAAGGTTTTCTATAGGTTTTGATTTTAAATATTATACATAAATGTAGATTAATAAAATATAAATAATTGTACTAGGACGATTTCTTATCCTACATTTAGTTGAAAGTTACTTTACCCTTAGAGGAAAAATAGGAGGAGATTTAATATGAAAGGACATATGGATAGTGTTGATGGAGAACAGAGGAGTTCCCGTAGAAAAGCAGCTGACCAAAGAAAGAAAAAAGTAGTGATAGCAGCTACTGTTATTTTAGTTATTATGGTTTCTTTTGGATTAGCTCTTTCAGCAAACTGGGACAAGTGGTTTGGGAAGGAAGCAGTGCTTCCACCAATTGATCCTCAGGCAGTGAAATGGGCAGGGGAATTACCTTATAGCCCTGGGCAGCAGGGAAATGATGAGATTTACATTCCTGGCTATAAAAGCATGACTGTTAAAGCTAACAGTAAAAATGTCACAGTAAGCTTCGTAAATCCCTCCAGTAATGATTGTTATTTTGTGTTCCACCTTTTATTAGTAAAGGGTGAGCAGAAGGAAGTGCTGTATGAATCTGGTCTTGTGGAACCAGGAAAAGGATTTTATGACATAGAAATAAGTCGTGAATTAAAGCCAGGGATTTATCAGGCTCAGCTTCAATATGATGCCTATGATATGACTACAAAGTCCTCTCTAAATGGAGCAGTGCTAGATTTTGAGCTTTATGCAAAGTAAACTTGTCAATACCTGCTTTCTGCCTGCAAGAAAGCGGTTTGAATATAAATATAAATATAGATATAACTTGGAGGAAGAGGAATGAAACGTTTTGCAAGTATGTTTTTAACAGTTATTATGTTTGTAGCTTTTATGGCTATTCCAGCGAAAGCTACAGGGGAAGCTCAACCTAAGATTGATGGTTATATGGTTCATAAAGGTGGGAGTAATGACTTAGCTCCTCAAATAAATATTAGCATGTCGAATATTAGTTATAAAGATTCCATGAAATTAGTATTAAAATCAGGAACAATAACTTTAGCAGAAGTTGTTGCAACGGAAGCAGTAAAAGCTATTGGCCAGCCTGCTGAACTAAGTTGCCCAATATTCACCAATGGTGGAAGTGATCCACAATATTGGACACAGACCACTTATCCTTTATACAATAAAAATGTTCCAACTGAAGTTGAACTGATTCTTGATGGTAAAGTAATGAATACTTATAAATTTACAAACTTAAGTAAAGAAACATGGACTAATCTTCCAAAGACATCAGCAGCTGGATTCAACGAAAAGTCTACAGCATGGATGTTTCTATTTACAGATTATGTAGCTGTTGAACTTGAACACATTACCGTTTATCCAGGATCAAGTCTAGATGTTACCTTGTTTTCCGGTGGAGTGAAGCTTTCTACTGCAACACTTGTTTCTGATCAAAATGTAGAGGATGGATCACTGACTTGCCCAATTAAATTCGACCCTACAACCAATAGGTGGGCATGGAGGAATACTCCATTTTCAACTCTAGCTACTAATAAAATGCCTGATAGAGTTGATGTTACTATTAATGGAGAAACAAGAAGTTATGATAAATATGTTGAAGGTAGGTTCTCTAGAGAAGCTTGGTTAAATAATAAAAATGTTAAAAATCCAATTGAGAGTACAGAGCAGGATACTAAAGTAGTAGCTAATGTAGAGCCTACCTTCGTGGTTTCAATACCTAAGGTTGTTGACTTTGGAACCTTAAATAAGAAAATGCCAGAGCAAAGCGTACCTTTTACAGTTTCAGTTGAAAATGCACTTATTGAAACTGATGCAAATATAGTTGTTACATTAGATAAGAATAATGCTATGGAAATGAAAACTCAGAAGACAATAGGCAGCGCTGTGCTTTCCTATGAGTTAAGAAATCAAGCTGGAAAAGTTGAAAAAGGTAATCCTTTCTGCAGCTTTAACTATGAGTCAGTAAAGGATAATCAATCTTCTACAGCTACTGGAACTGTAAACTGTAGCCCCGAGACTTTAAAGGCTGCTGGTAGCTATTCAGGAACAATGAAGTTCAATATAAGCTATCAATACAACAAATAAGAATAATCTCAAGTAAAGGAGATTATTATGAGAAAGGGTATGGCTGTAATACTTCCTGTTCTAATCTTTGTCATGCTTTTTTCTCAGATTGCTTTAGCTGAGGAAGGGATAGGAGAAACTAGAGTTAATGCTATAGTAGATCGTCATCTCATATTTTTAAATCCAGCAGATCATATGATTGAAACAGGCAAAGAGGAGACAAACATTGGAGTAATAGGCTTAAAAGAGATGCTGCTATTCAGTAATGAATACTTAAGAATAGTGGTGATAACTGATAGTGAAATGAAACAAATCGATGGTAAAGGAAGATTGTCCTGGGAAGCAATCTGCGGTGATTTACCGCAGTACATCAATGAAGATGGGAAATGGGATGTTACAGTAAACATTAATAAGAAGGATTGGGATAGAGCTCTTCCTGGTAAGTATAAAGGTGTAGTTTACTTTGAAGTATATTCTTCTATTTCACAGGAGTTGCTTTTAACGAAGAGTACTACATTAGAAACCATTGTGAAGGATTCTGCTGTAAAATCACCAATAAAACCTCCACCAACTGGGGACACAAAGAATGTGTTATGGTATGCAATTTTACTTGGATTATCAACATTTTACCTCATTGCTTTTGCATCACAAAAATGGAAGAAAAGGTTAAGAAATAAATAATGATTTTATTCAAAAGGGAGACTATGCAGGCTAGTCTCCCTTAAATTCTTATATAAAAGCATAAATTTTTTCCTAAGAAAGTATTGGCATTGCAATAGAAAAAGCATAATTAGTTGTTTCTCTAGAAATGGTATCTAAATCAGTATTAGAAGCGTATTGGACTTTAGCAATATAATTGTATTCGCCACTTATTCTATAAAATTCTAAAACTAAGTCACTTTCACTAAGGTATCTTGTTAATTGCTCACAACTTGTGGTTTTAAATAAAATAAAACTTTTATGTGGAAATTGATTATTATTAATTGAAATGGTATATTTTTCGATTACCTTATCTTCTAAAGCCTCTATTCTATTTTTAACTGCAGGAGAAGTCATATGAACAATTCTCCCGATTTCGCTATAACTTATTCGTGCATTTTCTTTTAATAACTGGATAATTTTTAAATCTATATTATCCATATTTGTTCCTCCTTTTAAAATTATTTAAAATTTAAAGTGTTTCTGAGCGAAACACTTTTAAAATCCTATGGTTAAAGTTTATTACATACTTTAATATTAGCATAGAAATATTAAAGGAGCGTGTTAACATGAACAAAATTTATCAGCCCTTCTCAGAATATGGGCTGAACTTAAAAAATAAAATTATTATGGCCCCTATGACAAGAGGATTTGCAAATAATTTAACTGGTGAGGTCAATCAGCTAATTGCCGATTATTATGCCAGAAGAGCTAGATATGATGTTGGTTTAATCATCAGTGAAGGAATTGCTATAAATAATACTGGAAAAGGAACTTTTGGAATACCTGGAATTTATACAGAGAGACAAGTTGAAAGTTGGAAAAAAGTAACGGAAAAGGTACATAAAGAAAATGGGAAAATATTTGCACAATTATGGCACGTTGGTAGATTGAGTCATAGTTTTTTAACTAATGGTCAAAAACCTGTAGCTCCTTCAGCGGTGCAAGCAGATGGATTAGTTCACAAATTAAGAAAACCATATGAAAAACCAGTTGAATTGACTGAAAGTCAAATAAATATACTTATTGAGGATTATAAAAAAGCAGCTATAAACGCTATGGAAGCTGGTTTTGATGGTGTTGAAATTCATGCTGCCCATGGTTATTTGATAGATCAATTTATAAATGAAAAAACTAACCTACGAGAAGATAGTTTTGGAGGAAGTGAAGAAGCGCGTCTTATTTTTTTAGAAAAAGTCGTAGAAAGTGTATCTAAGGTTATACCTACTGGAAAACTCAGTGTTAGAATCTCAGAGAAAAAAGATGATGACCCCAGTTATTATTGGAAAAAACCTGAATTAACTTTATCAAAAATAGTAAATATATTAAATAGGAATGAAGTGAAGATCCTGCATATATCTGTGGATGAGTTTAATAAACCTTTAAAAAAAGATAATAGAACATTGCATGAGTTAGCAAGATCCCTCTGGGATTATACTTTAATTGGTGTGGGTAATATTTTTCCTAAACAAGCAATACAAACTATTGAGAATGACGAAATTGATTTGGTTGCTTTAGGAAGACCCTTTATTGCTAATCCTGATTTAGTTTTGAAAATGCAAAGTCACCAGTGTATTAAATTGTACGAATACGACATAAATGAACTTTATTAAGTTCTTTATTCTGTATGGATAAAACTATTTCACTAATCCAATCATTTAGTTAGGGAGTAAAGATTCTTTTAAGTTAGGAGTTAATTGCTTATTAGCCTGCAGAAAATAATCATATACTCCTTGATTTATTGCATTATTTGCATTATAATAGATAATGCAAAGGAGGTTTTCATATGCTATTGAATTTTGATTTTTCCAGTGATGTTCCATTATATATGCAGCTTCGAAATCAAATTGTAATTGGAATAGCCGAAGGAAAGCTCATGGCTGGAGAACAACTTCCAACCATCAGGGCTTTGGCACAGGAAAGTGGCATTAATATGATGACCGTTAGCAAAGCTTATCAGTTACTAAAGCAAGAAGGCTATATTACAACAGATAGAAGAAGTGGAGCCGTAGTATCTCACAGGAACGGCGACTATTCAATTCCAAAGGATGTGTTATCAGCCCTACGATTGCACTTGTCTGAATTGCGATTGTCTGGCATGAGCAGAGATGATGTTTTAAACCTCTGTGAGCGATTATATGAGGAGGGTTCAAAATGATTACACGGATTATTTTATGGGCTAGTATAATTTGGCTTGCACCTCTAATTTGTCTGATGCTAAAAAACGAAACTAAATTTAAGAAGAACATTGCTATTGGAGTTACCTTTCCCTATGAGGGACGTGAGGATGAAGAAGTTAAATCAAGACTTAACCGTTTCAAAAAACAGATTTTATGGGTATGTGCTTTGTTGATTTTTGCGGCAATCCCAGGTATGTTTGTACCTAGCATCGGCTTGTCAATGTCTATCTGGTTCATCTGGATTATACTATGTATAATAGTACCTTATATTCCCTACGTTATGTGTAATAGAGACTTAAAAAAGATAAAGCAAGAACGTGGATGGAGCCGTGCTGGTAGTGAAAGTATAACCATTGACACTTCATCGATACCAACATATCGCTGGATATCTCCTTGGTTATTCGTAGTTCCTTTGATAATAAGCCTACTTCCTCTGGCATGGGATCAGAGCCTTTGGTTTCTATACACGATAGATGCACTATGTATAATCTTGTTTTGGATATGCTATCGCTATCTATATCGTAATAAATCTGAGAAAGTGGATAACAATCAAGAGCTTACAAAAACACTTACACAGGTGCGTCGTCATAACTGGGGCATTGTTTGGATAATATCTTCATATAGCATGGCGGCTCTAAATTTCGGAATTATGATTACACGAGAGCATCCAATACCAATGATGATTGTGATATTTGCTATCTCCTTTATTATGGTTTTTGCCCTATTGCGTGTGGAAATGAACACTCGTAAGGTACAGGAAAAGCTCACTTCTCACAGTGGATATGACTATTACGTTGATGATGATGACAAATGGATTTGGGGCATT
Organism: Bacillota bacterium; assembly: GCA_023451395.1. Lineage (GTDB taxonomy): Bacteria > Bacillota > Clostridia > Clostridiales > Clostridiaceae > JAEXZL01. Next base: position 17,437 of record JAEXZL010000033.1, read on the forward strand.
TTTTACTATAATCCTAAGGACAGTCACAACATCGTCAATGACAGGGTAGGCATAAATTCTAGTTTCAACTTGGCAAAACCTATGGGGAAGGTTTCCATGGGACTTGTGATAGTTATTTTACTTTTTATGCCCTTTATGAGTCTTATAATCGAAAAGACAGCTAATAAGCCTATAACATTGGAGATGACGGATACAGCTATTATCTCAAGGAGTGGTAGAACTGAATATACCGTGCTGATTAGTGATGTCAAGAAGGTTGAACTTATGGAAAGTTTGCCAGGGAATATGATTCGAACCAATGGTACTGGTATGGAAAACTTGCTCAAGGGAAGATTTTCTGCTAAGTCAGTGGGAAAAATGTTTGTTTGTCTTGACCCAACCAGTAAACCTTTTATACTCCTCACTACTGGAGATGATCAGCATTATTTATTTGGGACGAGAGATGCTGAGAAAACAAAGTCTATTTATGAAGAGTTAATAAATGTATTAGGTTTAAAGTAAAAATAGTACACTTTTACTGAGCAGTTGAAATTAATTTCACTGCTCTTTTTTTATTTGCTTTACGGTGAAAATGCCAGAATATATAATTATTATATAGACATAAAATGTAAAGTGTCTCTGCAACTATGGGTGAGAATAAAACAAGACATAAACAATAAAATAGATATAAATGGGGACAATGTAAATTGGATGAAGGAAGTAATGATGAATTTCCTTCTTCAAAAGTAAGCAATAACTATTTAGGGGATGATTATATGTTTGGACATTTTGGTTTTTCTTATATAGGTGTAATTTATCTTATGATGCTATTTATACCAAATACTATGTGGATGAAAAATCAGCCATTAGGGTATTCTCCTCAGGGAGAAAATCCTGTTCTAGTTATATTTGAACGAATTGGACAAGTGGCTGTAACCTGCATAGCGGTAATCTTTTCAGATTTTAATATAAGAATAAATTCCTGGTGGAGCCTTTGGTTTGCTGCATCCCTGGTGTTCATGATTTTTTATGAAATGTATTGGTTACGGTACTTTAAAAGCTCAAAGGGATTGAAGGATTTTTACAGCAGCTTTCTTGGTATTCCCGTTGCAGGAGCTACACTTCCTGTGATAGGATTTTTCCTCCTGGGGGTTTATGGAAAGAATTTATGGATGCTGATAGCAATTTCTATCCTTGGGATAGGGCATATAGGAATACATCTAAATCATAGAAAGCTCTTGAGCTAAAAAAATAAAAGTAATAGAAAGGTTTAATTAAAACCATATAAATAAAAGGGGGAATTTAGAGTGGAATTTAGTACTAACAGTTTATTTATGTATATTATTGCAATAGTCGTTATACTTTTCGTGCTGGCACAATCGGGATTTTTTTTGGTACGAGCCTATCGTAGGGGGAAGGAGCTTGGGATTGATAGTGGTAAATTAAAAAAGACTATAGTTTCAACGGCTGTATTTACCATTGCTCCAGCATTATCAATACTTATAGGAATTGTAACTTTATCAAAGTTTTTGGGAATTCCGCTGCCCTGGATTCGTATGAGCGTTATCGGTGCACTTACCTATGAGTTGCCTGCTGCCACATCTACGGCGAATGCTCTGGGGATATCTTTATCGGAAATTATAACAGACCCTAAAGTATACTCTGCAATTGCTTGGGTGATGACCCTTGGAATATTACCTAGTATCATTCTGCCACCCATACTTATGAAGAGGATTCAAGGTGGAATAGTGAAGCTCAAAAACAAAGACAGCAAATGGGGAGACCTGTTTTTAACTTCTATGTTTTTAGGAATGATCTCTGCATTTTTAGGGATGGTTTTTGCAGACCTTAGAGGAGGGCTTGTTGGATGGATTCCGGTTTTTGTATTATTAGTATCGGCAGCAATCATGGGAATCTGCGGCTTATTGATTAAAAAGTTTAATATGAAGTGGTTAGAGACCTATGCTATGGCAATAAGTATGGTAGGAGCTATGATTTTTGCTGTGGTTATTACACCAGTGCTTGGTTAAGGGGGATAGGAGAATGAGTAAATACATGAAGGAAACCGATTGGTATGGAAAAATATGGATATGGACAGCGGTGGTTGTGATAATGATGGTTCCTGTGGCAATCTGCCTGCGTTATAATGCATGGCCACAGGCTGCAGCAGTGCTAAAAGGTCTCTTAGGTGTGGCACCAATTTATTGGACTGTTGGTATTATTGAAGTTATTACCTACACTCCTATGCTTGGTGTGGGAGGTACTTATCTTGCCTTTGTTACTGGAAATCTAACAAGTCTTAAGGCACCTAGTGCTCTCACTGCTATGGAAAATAACAAGGTTAAGCCTGGAACTGAAGAAGGGGAAGTAATCTCCACCATTGCTATTGCAACATCTTCTATAGTTACTACTTTGGTACTGGTAACAGGAGTATGTGTTTTAGCCATAATCACCCCACTTCTCAATTCTCCAGCATTGGCACCAGCCTTTGATAATATTCTTCAAGCCCTCTTTGGAGGTCTTGCTGTAGTATATGTAAGCAAGAATTGGAAGCTTGCTGTAGCACCCCTTATATTTATGGTGATTTTATTCCTAGCGGTTCCATCTCTTGCAGGTTCCGTAGGAGTTTTAGTTCCTGTGGGAGTAATCATTGCTCTTATTGCTGCAAGAGTGATGTATAAGAAAGGTTGGATATAATGATAGGATGGGTTATTTTGGCAATTATAGCAATATTTATTTTAGTAATTTTGGTTCGCACCTTTAAGTTCCAACCAGTGCCAGTGACTCCTGTCACTGAAGATAGGATAGAGCTAGATCATGATAAGATAGTTAAAGATATGGTTGATATGATTCGTTGCAGGACTGTTTCCAACAGAGATGAGGAACTAATAGATAGAAAGGAATTTATTAAGTTTCAGGAACTTCTTATGGAACGCTTCCCCAATATACATAGAGAATGTCAGTTAGAGAAGATTGGTAAAACAGGACTTTTATATTATCTTCCTGGAAAATCCTCTGAGAAACCTTCTGTGTGTATGTCTCACTATGATGTGGTGCCTGTGGAGGAAGAGGGATGGAGCAAACCAGCCTTTGAGGGTATTATTGAAGATAACTTCATCTTTGGAAGAGGTACTCTTGATACCAAAGGCACTCTCTGTGCCATCACAGAAGCTTTAGAAAAAATGCTGTCAGATGGATATGTTCCTGAGAATGATTTGTATTTATCCTTCTCTGGGGAAGAAGAAATTGATGGTGATTCCTGTGCAGATATAGTAGCTTATTTAGAAAAAAAGGGTGTAAAACCAGCTATTGTATTAGATGAAGGTGGTGCGGTAGTTGAAAATGTATTTCCTGGTGTAACCCAGGAATGTGCACTCATAGGCATTGGTGAAAAAGGCGGAGTAAACATGAAATTTACCATGGCTTCGGGAGGAGGACATGCTTCTACACCTCCTGTAAGAACAGTGCTTGGACAGCTAAGTGAAGCGGTGGTCCGTATAGAAAAGAATCCCTTTAGGAGACAGCTTACGAAGCCTGTGGTGGAAATGTTTGATACCCTAGGAAGAAATTCTACGTTTTTATATAGAATGATCTTTGCTAATCTATGGTGTTTTGCCCCTGTACTAGATATGATCTGTAAAAAAGCTGGAGGGGAATTAAATGCAATGATGAGAACAACAGTGGCTGTTACAAAAATGGAAGGGAGTAAGGCTTATAATGTACTTCCTCCAAAGGCAAGCTTCGGCATCAATATGCGTTTACTAGGAGAAGATACCATTGAATCAGCCAAAGAATATCTCAAGAACACTATTAAGAACGACAAGATTGAAATAGAGCTGATAAATGGCATGAATCCTTCTATTTATTCTAATACATCCTGTGAAGAATGGGATAAACTTAAAAAAGCAATTCATGAAACCTGGCCAGAAGCTATAATTTCTCCCTACCTCATGATGGCCTGCAGCGACTCACGTCATTATTGCAGAATCACAGATCGTGTTTACCGCTTTTCTGCAATGCGTCTATCAAAGGAAGAGCGTGGAATGATTCACGGCAATGATGAACGGATTCCGATAGATACATTAATAAAAACTGTAGAATTTTATGTGAGGCTTTTAAGGCGTCTATAATAGAAGTAGTTGACAATGCAACTAAGTAGTTTTAAACTAAAATTGTTGCATTGTCAACTATTTTTTTCTTTTGTAAAAATAATATAGCTATTATAAATTAATTAAAAGATAGGGGTTAGTAAATATGAATAGACGTATAGGAAGATTGATATCCATTCTTTATAGAAAGAATCAGATGTTTTTAGCACAGGCTCTGAAACCTTATGAGGTTACCTCAGCAGAATATCCTCTTTTGATTACTTTAAATGATGGTGATGGTGTTACTCAGGAGGAGCTAGTTGGACGTCTGACTATGGATAAATCAGCGGTAGCCAGAGCTCTACAGACACTGGTAGAAAAGGATTTTGTTTTAAAGAATAAAGATGCAAAGGATCAAAGAAGCAACAGAATTTACCTTACAGAAAAAGGAAGAGATGTCTATAGCTCTATTGAAAAGGTACTTAATGAACTTAATGAAATATTAATGAAGGATATAAATATAGAAAAGCAGGAGGAAATTTACTCTCTTCTTTCACAGATGGTAGAGAATCATAAAGATACTATAGAAAAAAACAGTAATAGACAATTATAAACAGAAAAGAATTATGATTAAACAATATATAAAAAACAATACACAGAAAAATAATGCACGAAAAGAATTACAAATAAAAAATTTAAAAAAACATTTAAATAAGAAAAATAGAAATTATATTATATATCCTAAAAGTATATAGTAGGTCAGGAGATAAGCAATGGAAGAAATAAAGAAAAGTAACCCATTAGAAACAGAACCAGTAAATAAGCTGCTTAGACAGTTTGCTGTTCCCAGTATAATTGCTATGTTGGTAAGTGCTCTATATAATATTGTAGATCAGTTTTTTATTGGAAGAAGTGTTGGTGAGTTGGGGAATGCTGCAACAAATATAGCCTTTCCTCTTTCTATTTGCTGTGTGGCTATAGCCTTATTATTTGGAATCGGAGGAGCATCTTCCTTCAATCTTGCATTAGGGAGAGGAAGTAAAAAGGAAGCGGTTTACTACATAGGAAATTCAGCAGTGATGTTATTTGGCTGCGGTGTGATTTTAACCCTTATAGTGCAGATATTCTTAACTCCTATGCTAGTATTTTTTGGAGCACCGGAAGAAATTCTAGCTTATGCCAAGACTTATACGGGAATAACATCCTTAGGCTTTCCTTTTTTGATACTTTCTGCAGGTGGAGGTCATCTAATACGTGCTGATGGGAGTCCCAAATTTTCCATGGCCTGCAATCTTACAGGAGCTGTGATTAATACAATATTAGATGCACTCTTTGTTTTTGGATTCAACATGGGGATTGCTGGGGCTGCCTGGGCTACTATTATTGGACAGGCTATTTCAGGAGGAATGGCATTTTATTATTTACGACGCTGTAAAACTGTTACTATAAATAAAAAACATCTTATTATAGGTAAGAGATATCTTGGAAGAATTATGTCTTTAGGAGCTGCGCCTTGCTTTAATCAGCTCTCCATGATGGTGGTTCAGATTGTGATGAATAAGTCTCTCACCTATTATGGAGCCCTGTCAGTATATGGTCAAGCTATACCTCTAGCCTGTGCTGGTATTATCATTAAGGTGAATCAGGTGTTCTTCTCCTTTATCATAGGAATTTCTCAGGGACTACAGCCTATCGTAAGTTTTAACTATGGAGCTAAGAAATATCTTCGTGTTAAGAAGGCTTATTTAAAAGCTGCAACCTATGGTTTTATTTTGGCCATATCTGCCTTTTTAATATTTCAGATATTTCCTAGATATATCATATCCTTATTTGGAAATGGCTCAGAAGAATATTATAATTTTGCAATAAGATATTTTAGAGTCTTTTTATTCTTTACCTTTTTAAACTTTGTACAACCTATAACCTCAAATTTCTTTACAGCAATAGGAAAACCCCAGAAGGGTATTTTCCTTTCTTTAACAAGACAGATTATATTTCTATTGCCTTTAATATTAATTCTTCCTTTATTTCTTGGGATTGATGGCATATTATTTGCTGGACCCATAGCGGACCTTATTGCTGGAATTGTTGCAATTTCTATGGTACTTAAAGAGCTTAGGGAAAAAAATTATCATGCGGAAGTGGAGCTAGTACTATAAGCTGCTCTTAGATAGCCTATGAAAGAATAAATTATAAACAATAAATATAAACTGACATTTTGAGCAAAATAAATGTAAAAGCTATTAAGGAGATGATATTATTGGCAGATATTAAAACAGCAGCTTCCCGTGATAGAGCAAAAGAGATGATGCTTGCAGGAGAATCCTGGGTCAAAATTATGAAGGAAACTAGGTTAAGACTAAAGGATTTAAAGAGAATACAGAGGGATGAAATATCCTCCCACTTTTAAAGAATAAAATATACATATATTAAAGGGAAGCTAGTGAGCTTCCTTTTTCAATGAAAGAATACTAAATGAGATTTTTATAAATTAAGCTCTTTTTATATATAATTGCCAGCGAAGTACCTATATGATATAATGAAATTTCTATAAAATGGTAGTATTGGTAATAAAATTGTAAAAATATAATATTTCGTTATCAAAGGAGATGAAGATGAATAAAACTAATTGGAAAAAAACTTTCTTCATTATTTATAGCGGTCAAGCTATTTCGCAGTTTACCAGTGCTATAGCACAGTTATCTCTCATATGGTACTTAACAGCGCAAAGTAAATCTGCAGCGGTTTTATCTATTGCATCTCTTGCAGGCTTTCTGCCTCAAGCTATTTTAGGGCCTTTTATAGGTTCCCTTGTAGATCGCTTTGATCGGAAAAAAATCATGATTATTTCGGATTTAGTTATTGCCTTTGCAGCATTAATATTAGTAATAATAGGCCTTGGTAAGTCACTGCCTTTAGGTGTTATTATTACTGCATTGTTTATAAGATCCGTTGGAACGGCTTTTCATCAACCGTCACTTCAGGCAGTTACACCCTTGATTGTTCCAGAGGATATGCTTACAAAATGTGCAGGATATTCTCAATCTGTGATATCAATTTCTTATATTTTTAGTCCTGTAGCAGCAGGTGCATTGTATGCTGTTTTACCTATTAGTGCAATAGTAAGTGTAGATATTATCGGAGCTATTGCAGGTATAATTACCTTACTTATGGTCACCATTCCTAAGCTTAAGAATGTAAGTGAAGAGAAGACAGCTTTATTGAAGGATTTCGTTGAAGGCTTTAAGGTACTGCAAAAACAAAAGGGTATGTTGGGATTCTTCTTAGTTTTTGCTTTATTTTCCGTGGTATTTATGCCTATAAGCTCACTCTTTCCACTTCTGACCTTTGATTATTTTAAAGGAACAAGTGCTCATGCTGCTGCTATTGAATCTCTATTTGCTGTAGGTATGCTGGCAGGTGGTCTGATATTAAGCAAGTGGGGAGGATTTAAGGATAGGGTTTATTCGGTTTTTGTTGCTTATATAGGGACTGGGATAATTCTGGCTTTAAGCGGCCTGTTAAATGAAAATCAATTTATAATGTTTTTGATTTTATCTGCATTCATGGGAGTGACGATACCTTTCTTTAATGGTCCTGCTACAGCTCTTCTTCAAAGTAAAATTGAGCCTCAATATCTAGGTAGAGTATTCTCTTTATTTGGAAGCCTCATGAGTCTTGCTGCTCCCTTAGGATTAGCTTTATCAGGTTTATTTGCAGATGAGGTAGGAATAAACCGATGGTTCTTTATATCAGGAATATTAATTTTACTTATAGGTGCTTTAAATCTTCTAATTCCATCTATAAGAAATTTGGATAAATAATCTAAAAGAGGGTATACATATGTATATCCTTTTTTGTTAAGACATTATAATGATATTAATAAAAACCCACAAATAGCTGACACTTATTAATAAAACCTTCATAAAATATCATTATAAAGTAATGTTTTGAAGGGATGAAGGTGAACCGAAAGATAACCATTAGTCTGCCAGAGCATGTTTATCAATTAGGTCTTAAGCAGTCAAAGATTTTTACTGGAAGCAATTTTTCAAGCTATATCAATTCTCTTGTATGCGGAGAGTTTTCTAAAGAGGAATTGGAGAAGGAGTACACAGAATTATCAAAGCCAATTTATAGCGGAAATATTATGAAAGCCGGTAAGATTACCCTCTGTGAGTTTTGCAGATGCATAATAAATCCAGAGGATATTATTTGTAGAGCAAGATTTGAAAATAATCAGGAGCTGTGGGTACATCAGAGCTGCTGTAGGAAGTAAACTTCCTTAAATACAACCAATTAATATAGAAGCAGAGCTTAAGCTCTGCTTCTATTCCTTTTTAACAAAAATTACCTCTATACAGGATGCTTTTTTAGAATAATAATTTTAATTGATGAATTTTATGTTAATGAATTGTTAAAGATATTCTTTAAAATAGGATTATATTATTAAATTAACAATATATTGGAATAAAAGGAGGATTTACATGAGAAAATATTGATAAATTAACAGTAAAGACTGAATATTTTGAAGAGTTATTAATATTTAGTAATATTTTAAGGGAGTAATTATTAAGTTGCTAATAAATTAAGGTATTTACAAATTAATTGCTAAGCTATATAATACAAATATAAAAAATTAAATATATATTGTTATTTCTATGAATATTTTTCAAAAATCAGAGTTTTATTTAAAAATCTGGTGCATTAAAAGACAAAAAGCGCTTTTGTGATGCACAGCTTTTTTTTATCTTTAAAAGTTTACAGTATTACTATGGTAAATGACAGAGAGTATATTTGAAAGAGCTATTTTTGGAAAATTTAATTTTATGACTTGATGAAGTAGATATAGCATTATATTTAATGACAAAAGATAGATTATTTGCTCTAATGATTTTTGTGTATATCTTAGAGTAAATTATCACTATAAAAAAACTAAGGGCTTGAGGGCTCAGATAATTCAGGGGGGGTACGATGAAACAATATCTTGTAAGAAGATTGCTTCAGCTGATTCCTACTATAGTAGGTATTTCATTAGTAATTTTCTTAATTTTTGCTTTTGCGCCTGGAGATCCAGTCTCCAACAACTTAGATCCTCACATGAGTGCAGAAAGAAAACAGGAGCTAAGAGATAAATTACATCTAAATGAGCCAAAGTATGTACAGTATGGATATTGGCTAAAGGGTGTTTTACAGGGAGATTTAGGAGAATCCTTCTACTATAAGCAGCCTGTTAGTCAGGTTATGAAGGATTACATACCAAATTCCTTCAAATTGGCCGTAACATCCTTAGTTTTAGGAGTGATAATCGCTGTCCCTATAGGTATAGTATCTGCCACAAAACAGTATTCTGGTTTTGACAGTTTCTTTACTATTTTTGCACTGATAGGCTTATCGATGCCATCCTTCTTTTTTGGATTGCTTCTTATTAAGTTTTTATCAGTAGATCTGCGTCTGCTGCCTGTATCTGGTATGCAAACACCAGGAGCAAACTTTACGGGGATTGCCGCCATGCTGGATCAGATCAAGCATATGATACTGCCACTTATAGTTTTAACACTAGGAAGTGTAGCAAGCTGGATGAGATATACTCGTTCCAGTATGCTTGAGGTTATAAGACAGGATTACATAAGAACCGCTAGGGCAAAGGGACTTAAAGAGAAGGTTGTTATTTATAGGCATGCACTTAGAAATGCCTTAATACCAGTGATTACTTTATTAGGCTTTTCAATTCCCGGTCTTTTCTCAGGAGCTCTTCTTACTGAAACTATATTTAACTGGCCAGGTATAGGACCAGTTCAATTAAATGCGGTAAATAATAGAGATTACTACCTGCTTATGGGTACAAATATGATGCTTGCTACCTTGACTCTTATAGGTAACTTAATAGCAGATGTTGCTTATGCCTTGGTTGACCCAAGAATAAGACTTAAGTAGGAGGTATAAGATGAGTGAAATAAATGTTCAGGCTGCTGTGAAAAAAGAAAAGATTGAGAGCCCTTGGAGAGTAGCCTTTAAAAGACTATTGAAAAACAAGCTTGCTATGACAGGCTTAATCATATTAGTGGTTTTAGCAATAATGTCCTTTATAGTACCGATGTTTTATCCCTATGACGCCTATACAATGGATTATAGCATAGTAGAACAGGCGCCTTCTGCTGCACATATATTAGGTACAGATAATGTGGGAAGAGATGTTTTTGCAAGGCTTATGGAAGCAGGTAGAATCTCTCTTTTAGTAGGTATTGTAGCAGTAAGTATACAGGTTATAATCGGGAGTGTTTTGGGAGCTCTAGCAGGATATTATGGTGGATGGATAGATGCAGCAATCATGAGAATTGTAGACATATTCTTATGTTTCCCATTCCTTCCTCTTCTTATTATGCTAAGTGCTGTAATGTCTGGAGTGAATATAGCCCCAGAAAAAAGAATATATGTTGTAATGTTTATTATTGGACTCTTAAGCTGGCCATCCCTTGCTCGTATTGTAAGAGGGCAGATTCTTACTCTTAGAGAGCAGGAATTTATGCAGGCTGCAGATTCCCTTGGTTTAAAAGATAGAAGAAAGATATTCTCCCACCTTCTTCCTAACACCTTTGCATCCATTATAGTTAATGCAACCTTAGGAATTGGGGGAGCGATACTAACAGAATCAAGTTTGAGCTTCTTAGGACTGGGAGTTACACCTCCAACACCTTCATGGGGCAGTATGATACAGATAGTTAATGATCCTTATGCTCTTCAATATCAGTATTGGCTGTGGATACCACCAGGTGTATGCATATTCTTAACAGTAATATCCATTAACCTCTTTGGTGATGGGTTAAGAGATGCTCTAGATCCAAAGCTTAAAGTGTAGGAGGTAGAGAAAATGGCTAAGAATTTAGTAGAATTTAAAAACCTGAAGACCTACTTCCATACCAGTGATGGAGTAGTGAAAGCAGTTAATGATGTCAGCTTTAATATAAAGGAAGGGGAAACAGTATGTGTAGTAGGGGAGTCTGGTTGTGGAAAGTCCGTTACAGCAATGTCCCTTATGAGACTTATCCCAAATCCTCCAGGAAAGATTGAAGGGGGAGAAATATTTTTTAACGGAAAAGATTTGTTAAAGCTTCCAGAATCGGAAATGAGAAATATAAGAGGTAATGATGTTTCTGTAATATTCCAGGAACCGATGACAAGCTTAAATCCTGTATTTAAAGTAGGAGAGCAGATTTGTGAGGCTATTATTCTCCACCAGAAGCTTTCAAAGGAGGAGGCAGCTAAAAAGGCAATAGAAGTGCTTAAGATAATTGGTATACCAAGAGCAGAAGAAATTATGGAAGCCTTCCCTCATGAGCTATCCGGTGGTATGAGGCAGAGGGTTATGATTGCAATGGCTGTATCTTGTAATCCAAAGCTTCTTATAGCTGATGAACCTACAACTGCTTTAGATGTAACTATCCAGGCTCAGATACTGGATCTTATGAGAGATATTAAAAAGAAGCTAAACACCTCCATACTCCTAATCACTCATGATTTAGGGGTAGTGGCAGAGATGGCGGATTATGTTGTAGTTATGTATGCAGGTAAGGTTATAGAGGAGGCTCCGGTAGAAGAGCTCTTTAAGAATCCTCTTCATCCTTATACTATAGGATTATTAAAGTCTAAGCCAGTACTTAACAAGGCTACGGACAAGAGATTATACTCAATTCCCGGACAGGTACCAAATCCTATTGGTATGCCAAATAACTGCTATTTTAACTCAAGATGTGATAAATGCATGAAAAAATGCAGAGAAGAACAGCCGGGTCTTATACAAGTGAGCCCAAATCATAAGGTAGCTTGCTGGCTATACGAGGAGGGAAAGTAGATAATGGCAGATTCAGATGTGATTTTAAAAGTTGAGAATTTGAAAAAATACTTTCCTATAAAATCAGGAGTGTTTTCAAAGGTTGTAGGAAATGTAAAAGCGGTAGATGGAGTTTCTCTAGAGCTTAAAAGGGGAGAAACCATAGGTCTAGTTGGAGAATCTGGCTGTGGTAAATCCACAACAGGAAGAACAATCTTAAGACTCTTTGATAAAACCGATGGTAATGTTTATTTTGAGGGCAAGGACATCTTTAAGCTAAAGAAGGAAGAACTTAGAAAGCTAAGACCCAAGATGCAGATGATATTCCAGGATCCATATAGCTCCTTAAACCCAAGAATGAGTGTGGGACAGATTATTGGAGAGGCTTTAGTGGATCATAACTTGGTTAAGAAAAATGAGGTTACCGATAGAGTTTTAGAAACCCTTGAAAGATGTGGACTAGCTCCTTATCATATAAGAAGATATCCTCACGAATTTTCCGGAGGACAGAGACAGAGAATAGGAATTGCTAGAGCACTTGCTCTAAATCCAAGCTTCATTGTAGCAGATGAGCCCGTATCAGCTTTAGATGTTTCTATTCAATCTCAAATAATTAATCTAATGAGTGATTTACAAGAGGAAATGGGCTTTAGCTATCTTTTTATATCCCATGACCTCAGTGTGGTTAAGCATTTAAGCCATAAGGTTGGAGTTATGTATCTTGGTTCATTAGTGGAGATGGCTCCTAAGGATGAGCTGTATGATAACCCACTTCATCCATATACAAAGGCACTTTTATCAGCGGTACCAATACCAGATCCAACCTTAAAGAGAGAAAGGATTATCCTTAAGGGAGATATTCCAAGTCCAGCTAATCCACCACAGGGATGTAAATTCCATACAAGGTGTCCTTATGCTATGGATATCTGTAAGAAAGAAGTACCTTGCTATAAAAATGTTGGAAATGACCACTTTGTGGCATGCCACTTAGTTAAGTAAAAAGCAGCTCAGTAAGGGTATTACTCCTTCTGAGCTGTTATTTTTTTCTTCAAATTATGCCAAATTATATATCCTATGGTATAATAAAAAATGTTAAAATTAAAATAATCATGAGGTGATTAACTTGTTCAGATTTGGACCAGGTGATGATAGAAGTAAAGAAAATCAGCCAATCCCTGATGATATTCCAAGGGAAAAAATCGGCTTTAAGGATTTATTAGCTATAGCCATAGCTCAATATTCTATTTTGCTACCTATGGTATTAATTGCCGTAGTGATAGCAGTCTTAGTATTCTCATTTATTACAAATGTTTGGTTAAACTAGTATATACACTTAAAATAATATGTTTGGAGGAGTAAATAATATGGATAAAATAACTCTAGATCTCAGTAAAACAATGCCATATCTTAAAGATTCTGAGCTTACCAAGCTTCAGGTTATGGTAGATGCAGCACATAATACTCTTCATAATAAGACTGGTGCAGGTAACGATTATATAGGTTGGCTTGACTTGCCTGTGGATTATGATAAGGATGAATTTGAAAGAATTAAAAAGGCTTCTGAAAAAATCAAAGGTGACTCAGATGTGCTTATAGTTATAGGCATAGGCGGGTCTTATTTAGGGGCAAGAGCTGCCATTGAAATGTTAAATCACAGTTTTAAAGCCATGCTTTCTAAGGAAAAAAGAAATGCACCTCTTGTACTATTTGCAGGAAATAGCATAAGCTCTACTTACTTAGCTGAGCTAATAGAAGCAATTGAGGGCTTAGATGTAAGCTTAAATGTTATTTCTAAATCAGGAACTACAACAGAACCAGCTATAGCCTTCAGAATATTAAAGGATTATATGGAAAAGAAATATGGAAAAGAGGAAGCAAAAAAGAGAATTTATGCTACCACTGACAAAGCTAGAGGTGCCTTAAAAGGCCTAGCAGATTCAGAGGGTTATGAAAGCTTTATTATTCCTGACGATGTAGGAGGAAGATATTCCGTTCTTACTCCTGTAGGACTTCTTCCCATAGCAGCTGCAGGGATAGACATTGATGAAATGATGAAGGGAGCTCAGGATGCCAGATTAGATTTCTCTAAGAGCAGCCTAGAGGATAATTACTGCTATCAGTATGCAGCAGCTAGAAATGCTCTGTACAGAAAGGGAAAAACAACTGAAATCATAGTGAATTATGAGCCTGCACTTCATTACTTTGGTGAATGGTGGAAGCAGCTTTATGGAGAAAGCGAAGGTAAGGATCATAAGGGGATTTTCCCTGCAGCAGTGGATTTTTCTACAGATCTTCATTCTATGGGACAGTATATTCAGGATGGATTGAGGAATATATTTGAGACTGTTATTAATATAAAGAAGTCTCAGAAGAATATTGAAATCCCTTATAGCGAGGAAAACATTGATGGTCTGAACTTTGTAGCAGGCAAGAATATGCACTATGTCAATGAAAGAGCCTTTATGGGAACAGTTTTAGCTCATAATGATGGAGAGGTTCCAAATATTGTTGTTAATGTACCGGAGATATCTCCTTATTATTTTGGATATCTTGTATACTTCTTTGAAAAGTCTTGCGCTATAAGCGGATATCTATCTGGAATAAACCCCTTTGATCAAGAGGGTGTTGAAGCCTACAAGAAAAATATGTTTGCACTTCTTGGAAAGCCAGGATATGAAGATATGAAGGCAGAGCTGGAAAAGAGACTTTAGTATGAGAATACTGGTGGATGGGGATTCCTGCCCTGGAAAACAGATGATTGAAAGAGCAGCAAAGGAAAATTCAGTGGAGGTATTTATTCTTTGTGATGTAAATCATACCTTACACAGTGATTATAGCAAGGTTATATATGTAGAAAGTGGCTATCAAAGTGTAGATATGCATCTTATAAATATCTGCGAAAAGGGTGACATTATTGTTACCCAAGACTTTGGAGTTGCAGCCATGGCCCTGGGAAAGGGAGCTTCTGCCTTGGGGCCAAAAGGATATATATATGATGCTAATAATATAGATAGGCTTCTCTTTGAAAGACATTTGAATCAAAAGGCAAGGAGGGGAGGAGAGAAAACTCAAGGCCCCAGAAAGAGAAATAAAGAGGATGATGAACGACTTTATAAAAACCTAAGCCTTCTTATAAAAAAACATAACCAATTAGCAGAAGCTTAAAGGATATTTCCTTTGAGCTTCTGAACTATAATAAGGAATATATGTTTACAAATATTGGAATTATAGTATAATTATTTTGGAAGTACTGAGGGAAAGCGGGGAGAATTTATGATGGAATTAGAGGTTAGCTTCAGCGAGGATAGTCCTCAAGAGAGAGGCAAAGAAATAAAAATTTCCGTAAATAACAGTGATAAAAACTATGTTTATAAGTTTAGTGCAGGGCTAGAGGGAATATGGTCAACCCTTAAGGAATATAGTGAAGAAGATTATTGCTTGTGGCAACCTGAAAAGGATGGAAAGTACACTCTAATGATTCAAGGGAAAAACAGGGAGAGTAATAGACCCTTTGATGGATTTGTAAGGGTAGATTATATTATAGGCTCAGTGGAGGAGCAGTTAATTAGCAATTTAGCTTTGGAAAAGGAAGAGCTGGTTATAGGGGAGAAGCTTAATCTTTTTGTAGAGGCTTCCCATAAGCCAGTTATGTTTAAATACTGGATAAGTGGCAGTGATGGTTGGGAGCTTATAAAGGATTATACTAAGGATAATGAGCTTTTTTATACGGTAAATGAGCCTGGAAAGCATGAAATACTAATTGAGTGTAAGTCAATAGAATCTAAGAATAACTTTGATGATTTTAAAACTGTTGCCTTTTATGTTTCGGAAATGACTAAGGTTGAGATTAAAGATTTTAAATGCCTCACTAAGGAACTATTAGTAGATGAGGAGCTAATATTTCAAGTAGAGGCAAGCCATGAGGACAGCCGAATGGTGCTATATAAGTTTATTAAAATTGACTCTATGGGCAGAGCTCTCTGCCTGCAGGATTATTCCAGCAAGAGGATGATTACCTATAGGGAGGACAGTGCTGGAGATTATAAGCTTCTATGTATGGCTAAGGATATTTACTCTCCTAAAGAGTATGATGATAGAGCCCTTATAACGTATTCTATTATGGCTTATAGACCTATAAAGATTAAGAATTTTACTACAGATTTTTTATCGCCTCAAACCATTGGTACAAAGGTTTTGTTAAAAGCAGTGGTTGAGGGGGGAAAGGAGTTATTATACAGGTATAAGATTGATGGGAGTTACAGCGAGGATAGCGGTTTTGTAAGAAATAACAGCTATCTTTGGGAGACAAGGACCCCCGGGGATTATAAGCTTACCTTATTTGTAAAGGATAAAAACTCCTCTGAAGAGTATGAGGAAACAGCTACCTTTGATTATTTAATTGAGGAGAAGGCAATTAAGGCTGTTAAGATAAGGGATGTAGTACTAAGCCGAGAAAAGAATTATGTAAAGGATAAACCTATTAATATATCTGTTCATGCTGATGGAGGAACAGAGCTTCGCTATGCCTTTATTATGTATAAGGATAATGAAGAGGTGGAAAAAATTAATTTTGGAATTTCAAACTGGGTTAATTTTACCCCTAATGAGGCTGGGGATTATCAGCTTGAAATAAGGGTTAAGGATAAATATTCCTTAAAGGAATATGATAGTCATACCTACAGCTATTTTAAAGTTAATAGCTATGAAAGAGCTGCAATAGATTATGTGCTTATGCCAGCTAAGGAGTACTATATGGTAGAGGAGCCAATTGAGCTGGAGGTGGTATCTAGAAATACATCAGAGGTAGTGTTTAAATATTCCGTAGCTATAAATGACCATCCTGTGGAAGAAACAAAGTATGGAATGGAAGATAAATACTCATTTATTCCTAAGGTAAGTGGAAAGTATACCTTTACTATCTATTCAAAAAATATTGACTGCACAGATGCTTTTGATGAGAAAAAAGAAATAAAGATGTATATTCATGATGCACTTCCGGTAACAGGGACAAAGATAAAGGCATCTAGTGTTCCCTTCCAGAAAAATAAGGAAATATCCTTTACAGCCCAAAGTGAAGGGGGGAAGGATGTATGTTATGAATTTTATCTTATGGAAAACAAGGAATGGAGATTAATGCAGCGATATAGCCGTAAAAGGTATTATTCTTTTATTCCTTTTATAAAGGGTGATTATAAGCTTCTTGTACTTTCTAGAAGCTTTTATAAAAAAGTGGCCTATGAGGATTATGATATATTGAATTTTAAGGTAAATTAATTAAAATAATCTTCGATAATTACAGTACCGAGATTATGAGGTGGTGTAATTATGAATATTAACAATGTTGAAGGTCTCCTTAGCTATCAACTTCTTTCTACAGTTCTTAAGAAAAGTTTAGGGGATGGAACTGCCTTTGATATTATAATGGAAAGCCTAATGAAGGCGGATGTAGATGGCTCAATGCTAAATCTATTAGAGGGCTCTTATGCTCAAGGCACTTTATTAGAAGACCTTACTATAGATTCACTAGAGGATATGGGTGCTATAAAACAGGCTATTATTACATCAGGTTCAAGAAGCACCTCACAAATAAGCAGTGAAGATATCACTTCTGAGAGACAGAGGATAAATGCTGCTGTTTCAAAGTATTCTAAGGAATATGGGATAGATGAGGCACTGGTTCATGCTATTATAAAGCAGGAGTCTAATTATAATCCTCAGGTGGTGTCTAAAGCAGGTGCAATGGGACTCATGCAGCTTATGCCTGTAAATTGCCAGGAGGATGGAGTGGAAAATCCCTTTAATATTGAAGAAAACATTGAGGGTGGAATAAAGCAGATGAAGAGATATCTAGATAAGTATAAAAACTTAGAGCTTTCACTGATGGCTTATAATGCTGGTGCCGGTACCGTTAAAAGAAGAGGAGTAACTTCACTAGAAGATTTGTATAAGATGCCAAAGGAAACCCAGGGTTATGTGAAAAAAGTTACATCATATTATAATGAATTAAAAAGCAAAGGATAAGTGGGTAGCAGCTGTTTCGAAGAAATTTGTGAAATGGCTGTTTTTATTTGAAAATATATGATAATATTCAGTTGTCAATGTTATAATACAAGTACATAGAAACTTACTTTTTCAAAAGATCAAGGAGGATTTTGTTTATGAGTACACATATAGGTGCTAAGCCTGGAGAAATTGCAGAGAGCATTTTACTTCCAGGAGATCCCTTAAGAGCAAAATATATAGCTGACAATTATTTAGAAGATGTTATTTGCTATAATGAGGTTAGAGGAATGCTTGGTTTTACAGGAAGCTATAAAGGCAAAAGGGTTTCTGTACAAGGAACTGGCATGGGGATTCCCTCTATTTCTATCTATGTTAACGAATTAATTAAATTTTATGGAGTAAAAAATCTTATTAGAGTTGGTACCTGTGGTGCAATTCAGGAAAGCTTAAATGTAAGGGATACTATACTTGCTGTAAGTGCTTCCACTAATTCAGGGGTTAATAAAATACGCTTTAATGGATTAGATTATGCTCCCACCGCAAGCTTTGAGCTTTTACACAAGGCTTATATGAAGGCAAAGGATTTAGGAATTGATATAAAAGCAGGAAATATATTAAGCAGTGATCTGTTCTACAGCGATACTCCAGGAGACTGGAAGCTTTGGGCTAAGTACGGAGTAATGGCTATAGAAATGGAGTCTGCAGAACTTTATACCAATGCTGCAAGAGAAGGTGTTAATGCCCTTTCAATTCTTACTGTAAGTGATTCTATAGTAACCAGTGAGGAAACCACTGCAGAGGAAAGACAAAAAACCTTCAATAAAATGATGGAGTTAGCTTTAGAGGTAGTATAAAAAGCCTTCATCCTAAGATAAGGAGAGGTGAATTACTTTGGATAGAGTTGATAAGATATTATCTAATCTTGGCTACGGCTCAAGAAAAGAGATTAAGGCCATGGTTAAAAAAGGCATGGTTACAATAGATGGGGAAGTTATAAAGGACTCTGGTCTTCAAATTGATCCCTTAGAGTCTTCCATTATAGTAAATGGAGAAGAGGTTTTTTATCGAAAATATATTTATTTAATGATGAATAAACCAGAATCAGTGGTTTCCGCTACCTTTGATAAATATGATGAAACAGTTGTTGACCTTCTTCATCCAGACCATAGGGTTTTTGACCCATTTCCCGTGGGAAGATTAGACAAGGACACCGTTGGACTTCTCCTTCTAACTAATGATGGAGAGTTAAATCACCGCCTCATATCTCCAAAATGGCATGTGGATAAGGTCTATTATGCTCATATTAATTCCTTAGTAGATGAGGGAGATATTGAAGCCTTTAAAAAGGGAGTAGTATTAGAAGATGGCTATAAATGCCTTCCAGGGGCTCTTACAATACTTGAAGCTTCTCCTGAGGAGTCAAAAATTGAGCTTACAATCCAAGAGGGAAAATTTCATCAAGTTAAAAGGATGTTTGAGGCTAGAAACAAAAAGGTTACCTATTTAAAGAGAATAAGCTTTGGTGGACTTACTCTAGATGAGGACCTTGAGGAAGGTGAATACAGAGAGCTAACAGAGGAAGAGCTTAAAAGACTAAAAAGCTTTTAAGCCTTTTTCTGAGGCTTGCCCTATAAATTTATATAGCAAGAATTCTATTAAAGTGGTAAAATGGAAATATATTATAGCTAAGGAGTGAGGATATGGGGGATTATAAGTCAAAGCTTGAAAGCGAAGAGATGGATTTTCTCTTTGAAGCAATCTTAAGTCTTAAAACCAGGGAGGAATGCTACAGGTTTTTTGATGACATATGTACAATTAACGAAATAAAGGCATTGGAGCAGAGACTTCAGGTTGCAAAGATGCTCAAGCAGAGAAGAACATATCTTGATATAGCAAGTACGACTGGAGCTAGTACAGCTACTATTTCCAGAATTAATAGGTCTTTAAATTATGGCAGTGATGGTTATAATTTAGTTTTTGAAAGAGTTGATTGGAAGGATAATAAAAAATAAGCGTCTAAAGCTTTACATAGTAATGTAAAGCTTTTCTTTATGGGCTTATTTATGTTTAAATCTCGCATTTTTATGCTATAATCTATAAATAAGAGAACAATTGTTTGCAATTATATTTTTTGTGAAGCCATAAGGAGTGATGAAATGGACCTTAAAAACTTACTTAATAGAGAACAGTATCTTGCTGCCACCACAACGGAAGGGCCTCTGCTTATTTTGGCTGGAGCTGGTTCAGGAAAAACTAGGGTTTTAACCTACAGAATAGCTTATATGATTGATGAGCTGAAGGTTTACCCTTCCCAGATTCTTGCTATTACCTTTACAAATAAGGCTGCGGGAGAAATGAAGGAAAGGGTGAAGGCTCTTATAGGAGAAGAAGCGGAAAATATGTGGATATCAACCTTCCATTCCTCCTGTGTAAGAATACTTCGAAGAGAAATAGATAAGATTGGATATACAAAAAACTTTACTATTTATGATACCTATGATCAAAAGGCTCTATTAAAACAGGTTATAGAGGAGCTATCTATAAATACCAAGGAAATAAATGAAGGAGAAATCCTAAATAAAATCAGCAGGGCAAAGGATAAACTAATAAGCCCTCAGCAGTTTAAGAGAAAAAATGAAAGCAATTTTAGAGAAAACAAAATAGCTGATGCCTACATACTCTATCAGAAAAAGCTTAAAAATAATAATGCTTTGGATTTTGATGACATTATTGTAAAGACTATTGAGCTCTTTAGAGGAAGCCCTGAGGTATTAGACTTTTATCAAAGAAAATTTAGATATATACTTGTAGATGAGTATCAGGATACAAACAAAGCCCAGTATGAGCTTATAAGGCTTTTAGCTGCTGCCCACAAAAACATCTGTGTGGTGGGAGATGATGATCAGTCTATTTACGGTTGGAGAGGTGCGGATATAAGAAATATATTAGATTTCGAAAAGGATTATCCAAATACCGTTGTTGTTAAGCTTGAGCAGAACTATCGCTCCAAGGCAAATATTTTAAATGCAGCAAATGAGGTAATAAAGAATAACACTGAAAGAAAGAGCAAGGTTTTAAGGACGGAAGATGTACCAGGAGACAAGATAAAAATCTTTAGAGCCTTCAATGACACCCAAGAGGGAGACTTTGTAGCTAGTGAAATTAAAAAAATTATATATAATGAAGAAAAAACCTATAAGGACTTTGCAGTGCTTTATAGAACAAATGCTCAGTCCAGAGTTTTTGAAGAAGTCTTCATAAGAAAGGATATACCCTACAGAATTATTGGCGGTCTAAAGTTCTACGATAGAAAAGAAATTAAGGATATCATGGCTTATCTAAAGGTAATTAACAATCCTTTAGATGCAATAAGTTTAAGAAGAATAATAAATGTACCTAAAAGAAATATTGGTGATGCTACCATAGGAAAGGTGTTGGATTTTTCCCTAGAGGTAAATGATAACCTATATAATGTTATGCTAGATGCTGCATCTATTCCTACCTTAACCTCAAGAAATATTTCAAGCATCTCAAGCTTTATGAATCTTATGGAAGATTTTATGGAAATGAAGGAGCAGCTTTCTGTTTCCATGTTAATTGAATATATTCTTGAAAAGACAAAATATCTAGATGAGCTTAAAAATTCTAAGAATCCTGAGGATGAAAGCAGAGTTGATAATCTTAAGGAGCTTGTATCCGCTGCCGTTGAATTTGAAAAAAATGAGGAGGATAAATCTTTAGGAGCTTTCTTAGAGAAGGTAACCTTAGTATCTGATGTGGATAACTATGATGAAAGCTCTGATTCTGTTGTGCTTATGACAGTACACAGTGCTAAGGGTCTAGAATTTCCTGTAGTATTCATGGTGGGTATGGAGAATGGAATTTTTCCAGGAACCAGATCCTTTGATGATAATACTGAGATGGAGGAGTCAAGAAGGTTATGCTATGTAGGTATAACCAGAGCAAAAGAAACTTTATACCTAACCCATGCAGAAATTAGAAGAGTATTTGGAAGAACTCAAGCCTTTGCCCCCTCAGATTTTTTAAGAGAGATAAAAGCTGATCTTAAGGAAAATGTAAATTCTGATGGTAAGAAGCTTGGGGCGGAGCCTAAAAAACAATATGGTAGTGCATATATGGAATATAATAATCCTCACAGTTTAAGAAGCAGTTATGGAAGAGGAGGAGAAAGAGGCTTTGGAGGAGCAGCTAACAGTGGTAACAGCTCCTTAGATAAAGCCTTGAATAGAAGCTCATCTCAAGGTACAAGATTAACCAAAGAGGAAGTATCTATAGGACTTAAGGTTAAACACAGTAAGTTTGGTGTAGGAACTATCATAACTGCTATTAAAGAAAGTGATGATGTTAAGCTGACTATTGCCTTTGATAAGCAAGGAGTAAAGATTCTCCTATTATCTATGGCTCCTTTAGAAAGGCTATAAATTATTAATTAGAGAGGTGTTTTTATTGAATAAGGAAAAAAGTAGAATAGAAGAACTTATCGAGCTTTTAAATAAATATGCCTATAAATATTATGTGTTAGATGACCCTGAAGTACCTGATAAGACCTATGATAAGCTCTATGATGAGCTCCAGGAATTAGAAAGAACCACAGGCTACATACTACCTTACTCTCCTACTCAGAGGGTAGGTGATGTGGTTCTTTCGGAATTCTCTAAGTATACTCATAAGGCAAAGCTTTGGAGCCTAGATAAAGGACAGAGCCTTGGGGAGCTTCAGGATTGGCATAATAGAAATGTTAGATTCGTAAATAGCTATAACTTAAGCCATGAGGATAAGCTACCCCCTTTAGAATATGTTCTTACTAAAAAATTTGATGGACTTACTATAAATTTAACCTATGATGAACAGGGGATTCTTATAAAGGCAGCCACCAGAGGAACGGGAACAGTAGGTGAGGATGTAACCCTTCAGGTTAAGACAATAAATTCTATACCTCTAAAGATTAATAATAACAGCTTAATAGAGATCCATGGGGAAGCAATAATGACTAAGGAGGCCTTTGAAAAGTACAATGAAAGCGCCCTGGTGCCCCTTAAAAATCTAAGAAATGGTGCTGCAGGAGCCTTAAGAAATTTAAATGTAAAGGAAACTGCCAGAAGGAATCTCTCAGCCTTTTTCTATGATGTAGGTTATAATGAAGGAGAGGCCTTTAAAACCTATGAAGAGATGATGACCTTTATAGAAGAAATGGGTTTTCCTACAGATGATTACTTTAAGGTATGCAGAAGTTTAGAAGAAGTAGAAAAGGAAATAAAATATATTCAGGACATTCGATTTACACTGAGCTATGATATTGATGGTGTGGTTCTGGCTATTAATGATATTAGAACTCGAGAGCTTATGGGAAATACAGTAAAGTTTCCTAGATGGGCCATAGCCTTTAAGTTTGAAGCTCAGGAAGCCTCTACAAGGCTCTTAGATGTAGAATGGAACGTGGGTAGAAGTGGAAGGGTATCCCCTACAGCTCTTCTAGAGCCTGTAGAATTAGCTGGTGCCACTGTAAAACGAGCAACGCTAAATAACATGGAGGATATTCAGAGGAAAAATGTAAGGATAGGAGCAGAGGTCTTTGTAAGAAGATCAAATGATGTTATTCCAGAAATAATGGGTGTTGTGGAAGGAAGCTTGGAGGGAAGTAGAGAGATAGTACCGCCAGAGGTTTGCCCATCTTGTGGTGCACATATAACTCTTCAAGGAGCCCACTATTTCTGTGAAAACACCCTATCCTGCAAGCCTCAGCTGGTTAAGACCATTGTGCACTTTGCAAGCAGGGCTGCTATGAATATTGAAGGCTTTAGTGAAAAGACTGCAGAGCAGCTCTTTGAAAAGCTTCATATAAAATCCGTATCGGATCTTTATCGTATTAAGAAAGAGGAGCTTTTAACTCTAGACAAATTTAAAGATAAGAAGGCTACTAAGCTTATTAATGCCATAGAAAAAAGTAAGGATTGCACCTTAGATGCCTTTATCTATGCCTTGGGAATACCTAATGTAGGTGAAAAAACAGCAGGGGACTTGGCTAAAACCTTTAAAACTCTTGAGAGAGTAATGATTGCTACCTATCCAGAGCTTGTAGCAATTCAGGATATAGGTGATATAGTAGCAGAAAGCATAGTGGAATTTTTTAAAGAGGAGAGGGTACTTAAGATAATTAAGGAGCTTCTAGATCTGGGAGTTAAGCCTTCCTTTCAAGACCTTGAGGTTATTGAAAGTCCCTTTGAAGGAAAAACTGTGGTGGTTACTGGCTCACTTAAAGCTTATAGCCGTAGTGGTATAAAAGAAAGGCTCGAGGGCCTTGGAGCTAAGGTTTCCGGAAGTGTCAGCAAGAAGACTGACTTTGTAATTGTTGGTGAGGACCCTGGATCAAAATATAACAAGGCTCTGGAGCTTAATATAAAGATATTAAAGGAAGAAGATTTTGAGGAAATCCTTGGAGGAAGAGGATAGCAATGAAAAAGTTACTAGATATCTTTGGATGGATTGCTGTGATATTTACAATCTGTTCGGTAATATTTACATTACTAACCACCTATTTATTTATCTATATACCTTTTTTTAATGGTTATTATACTATGCAGATAGGGATATTAATGACTATGATCTATCTTGCATTAAGATACTTCTTCTTTGAGGTTGGAAAGCGGCGTTTAATATACGTAGCTATCAGTCTATTCTTTATAGCCTGTTGTATATATTTTATTTTTTCTGGGGTACATTAGAAAAGAGGCTTAACTTTTAAAAGTTAAGCCTCTTTATTATTTGAGATTTTTATCCCCCAGCGGGTTCTCTTCCTTTGTATCCTCTAATGAAACCTTGCTATCACCTTTAATGCCCATTTTGCAGGTAAGCATATAAATGTTTTGAGTTATTTTTTCTAAAAGGTAATTTTGATAGCGTAGCTGATTATAGGCCTGATTTGCTAGAATGAAGCCCCATATAGCTACAAAAATTATAGTTATCATAAATAAAATGCCTAATATTTGAAGAGCTAATTGCATTTAAAGCTACCTCCGAAAAGTTAATTATAAGATTATTACTTATTATATCACATTATAGTAAATAGAAAAAATCATTAATCCATCACTTCTAGATATTTGTTGATAATATATATAGTTTTAAGGGTAGATGAATATAATTGTATTAGACTATTCTTAGGGAGAGCATCATGAGGCTATATAATAGGCTTTACAGCTACATTAAAAAAAAACATCTGGAAAAGGCAATGGCTATATTTGCAAAGATAGATATGAAAACTGTTTACGATATAATAACTAAAAATTGTTGGGAATATGGAATTCAGTACATACTTCTGATGAAGACACCCTTTGTTTTAGAGGTTGGTATTATTGGGAGAAGGGATAGGGTGCTGATAAAATTTCATAAGACACAAAAGGTTTATAGCTATGATATGATAAGCTTTAGAGAGTTCTTCTTGGCTTCGGACTATACTAGGGCTTACTATATTACCACCGGCTCCTTCCATAAGGAACACAAAGAAGGGAGCTGGAACCTTAGCTTCTTAGGAAGAAGACAGGTTAAAACCATCTCTTCTAAGGATTTTCTTATTAGACAGGAATGGATGACGCAACCCTATTACAGTCATTTTAAATATAAAAAGCTTGACTTTTATCCTTATCTTCCTTATTAGGAAAATTGATTAAATAAGAGATAATATGGAAATACTTTTAATAGTTTAATTATTGATAAGGAGAGGATAAAGATTAGAAGGCTTTTTTTGTTTTTTTATTTAGTTCTTTTTTCTATGATACTTTCGGGCTGCCTTTATAATGATGTTGAAAATACCTCTTCAGAAAATAAGGATATAATATACAGATTGACCGTACTTCCTAAGGATTTTTCTGATAACAGAGAGGATATAGATAATCTGAAAGAGATTTATTCAGGTCTCTTTCAAGGACTTGTTACCTTAGATGAAAAAGGTGAGGTTATGCCTGATATGTCAAAAAGCTTTGAAATTCTTTCGGATGGTCTTGAGTATCGCTTTACATTAAGGAAAGATATATATAGAAGTGATGGTAGGAAAATAACCTCCTTAGATTTTCTTAATTTTTTTAAGGAAGCTTTATCTGGAGAAAGAGCGGATTATCTCTCAGAAAATTTAAAAATGGTCTATGGTGTTATGGATTACCACAATAATAAGACTTCATTTTCTAGGGTGGCTATAAAGGCTCCTGATGAGGATACCTTAGTTTTTCGATTAAATTATAAGTCTGAGGACTTCTTAGAGATATTAAGCAGAAGAGAATATTATCTGAGAGATTTTAACAGCCTAAAAAATTTAAAAGAGGACTATGGTAAAACTTTTTATACCGGTTCCTTTTATATTGATAGCTTTGAAGAAGGGAAGCTTATATTAAAGAGAAATCCTTACTATTATGATAAGTCCTCTTCATTAAAAAGCAATATTGTTCTTATAGAAAATCTCACTAAAGAAAGTATCTTGGCAGACTTTAATATAGAGCTTTGCGATTTGTTTCAGGACCCTCCATTAAGCCAGCTTCGATCATTAGAAGAGAAGGTGAATATTAATAAAAGCTATAAAGGAATAACCTATGGTATGTCCTTTAATGAGGAGGTTACAGATAAAGAGCTTAGAAAAGCTATAGAAAAAGCTCTTTATCTAGGGTACCTTACCGATGAAACAGGGGATCTAAGCTTTGGAGAATATACCTATGGGAAGCTTGTATATAATAAGGCTGAGACGAAGGAAGATACCTTAAGGGCATCAGTATCTTTAGATAATAATGTTAAAAACACCGATATTTCAAGGGAAAGGCTACTTGCAGAAGAGTACCTTAAGACCTCAGTAGTCTTTTCTAAGGATAATACATTTATCTTAGGAATTGAAGAGGAGGATAAGGGAAGAAGAATTGGAGAATTTACTAAAAATGCCTTGGAAAAATATTTAGGATTAAAAGTTCAAATTGTGTATCTTTCTAAAGAGGAATTTATAAAGGCAGTAGAAGAAGGAAAATATGATGCTTACATAGAAGCCTATAATGGAAAGACTCAAGAAAGTCTGTTAGAGGATGAAAGTAATAAGGAGAAGCTCTTATATGTTCCTCTTTTTTATGACTTTAAAATAGTATGCTCACAGAAAAATATTAAAGGAATAAAGTTTGATAATGAGGGTGGTTTAATATTAAAGGAGCTTAATAAGGTTGATATTAAGGATGAAGAGAATAAGGAAGATTTTTGGTATAGGTTACCAATAGGGTAGAATTAACCTTTAATGAATAGTATTTTTGCTAAACCTTTTGTCAATAATATTAAAGGGCTGCTTTGCAGCCCTTGTTGCATTTATAGTCTGCAGTTTTTAAAATATTTACCTTTAAGTAAAAATAGAAACATAAAAATAAGTGGTAGATTTTTTGTGCTATCAAAGGATAGCTTTCCTTGAGTGAAGGTTTCCTTTTTACTATTGTATTCTACAGCCTTTAAGAATATTGGTGCACAGTCCGTTTCAAAAACACCTGCTGCAGGCATTTTAAAATTTTGCTCCTCAAGAAGATTATCTGAGCTAATCTTAAAACCTAAATATCTCTCAGGGCAATCAAGAGATGGAGTTTCAGGCCAGGAGGTAATGAGCTTTGACCCTAGCAGCTGATTTTTATATACATTCTTTAATATTTCTTCCTGATCTTTATCCATAGAACTATAAGAAATAAGAGAAAGCATATAATATACAATATCCTCAGCGGTGAATTTAATTTCTTTCTTATCTGATTTGTTTGTAATTAGCCTTTTTTCTTCATCATATAATTCTAAGAGCTCACCTAAGAGTTCATCTCTCCTTTCTCTTAAGGCTTCCATTCCACAGCTATCATAAGAAAGGCTTAAATTTATAATAAATAGGCTCAGATGGTTTAATTTTTCCTTTATTCTGGAGCTTTCGTTAAGTTTTCCATTCATTAGCTCCAATATATCTAAAAGTAGGTGCTCTGTTTGCAGATTTTTTGATTGGGTAAAGTAAAGGTTTAGTGATAGTGCAATTTTATTAAGTTCCTCAAAGGACAGCCCGTAAAGGTTATCTCTGTAATGAAGAAGCATATTAAAAATATCTTCTGCAAAGCGTCCATAAATAGCTCCGTCCTTTTCTCCTATTAGCATATAATATTTATAAAAGGCCGTCATCATAGCAGCTTGTTCGGAGAATTTAAACTTATTTTCTTTGTCCTCAAAAACTATCTTGTCAGAGCTATCCTCAGAAATGTTTTTTCTGATTATAAAGACTCCCTCTGCATTTCTAAGATAGGAGGTATAAAAGTCCAGCTGATGCTTTGCCATATTTTTATATAGTATACTAAGTGTATAAAGGGAAGTATCCGTTTCTTTAAATTTATCATAATAATCAACAAGCTCCAAAAGGGAAAGGGTCATATAAGCACAGCTAGAAGGAACAACCTCCTTTTTAAAGGTTGCACTGTCCCAATAAGCATAATCCTTTTCTTTAATTATTTTAGGATTTGCTTTTTTATAGATACATAGAAGTGGAGAAAAATCTTTTATTATGTTAATATCAATGTTAGGAATATTCTTTTTAACCACCTTTGGATGCATGGTTATGCCACAGCGAGATTTTAATACCAGATGTTTTAAGGCTTCCTTTGAGAAAAAGAAAAGCTGATTTTCTAGGTTAGAGAGACTGAGGGTGTTCATCCTTAAAAAGGGGCCGATATATTTCAAAATTTTCACCTCATTAAATAATCCTTATATAAATAATATGAATGATTGGTAGGTTTTAGTGCATTATTTAATGAAAATAAAGACTTTTTTATTTATTTTAAAAGTAAAAAAGAAAACTATTATATATAGAAAAAGCTATTTGTAATGGAGGTAATTAAATGCGAGTTGATGGTAGAAAGACTAATGATGCCTTGAGGAATGTAAAGATAACAAGAGATTATACAAAGTATGCAGAGGGTTCAGTGCTTATAGAAATGGGGGAAACTAAGGTTATATGTACTGCTTCTATTGAGGATAGAGTACCTCCTTTTTTAAAGGGAAGTGGTGAAGGCTGGATTACAGCAGAATATAGCATGCTTCCAAGATCCACTGCAGTTAGAAAGGCAAGGGATATAGGAAGACTTAAGTTAGATGGAAGAACCATGGAAATACAAAGACTCATTGGAAGAGCTTTAAGATCCGTGGTTGACTTAAAAGCTATTGGTGAAAAGACCATATGGATTGATTGCGATGTTATACAGGCTGATGGAGGTACAAGGACAGCATCAATTACCGGAGCTTTTGTAGCTTTAGTAGATGCTGTTAACAAGCTTCATAAAAAGGAAAGCTTCGAGGTATATCCTATCAGAAGCTTCGTGGCAGCTGTGAGTGTTGGAATTGTAGGAGATAAGAAGCTTTTAGACTTATGCTATTTAGAGGATTCTCAGGCTAAGGTGGATATGAATATAATCATGACGGATGAGGGAGAATTTGTGGAGCTTCAGGGCACAGGAGAAGAAAATCCTTTTAGTAAAAACGATTTAACAGAGCTTTTGGCACTAGGAGAAAAGGGAATAAAAACTCTTATTAATATTCAAAAGGAAAGTCTTAAAATGGACTGTCTCTGGATTGGAACAGGAGAAAGTAAATAATATGAGAAGATTGGTGGTTGCTACAAACAATGAGCATAAGCTTATTGAGATAAAAGAGATACTCAAGGATGAGAATATAGAAATCTTATCACTTAAGGATCTTAATATAGACATTGATGTGGTGGAGGATGCTGATACCTTTATGGGCAATGCTCATAAAAAGGCTAAGGAGATTTATGACTACATTAACGAAAAGAACCTGGGTAACTTTATGGTTATGGCAGATGATTCGGGGCTTTCTGTAGATATATTAGGAGGAGAGCCTGGGGTATATTCTGCAAGATATGCCGGAACTCATGGAAACACAAGAAAAAACAATGAAAAGCTCTTAGAAAAGCTAAAGGGATATCCTCAAGAGGATAGGAAGGCAAGATTTATTTGTGCAATAGTACTTATTCTTTCTTCTAAAGAGGAGATAAAGGTTCAGGGTGAATCAGAAGGCTATATAATTGATAGACTGGTAGGGCAGGGTGGTTTTGGCTATGACCCTCTCTTTTACGTACCAGCTTATAATAAGACCTTTGGTGAGATGGACAATAAGACTAAAAATGAAATAAGTCATAGAGGAAGAGCCTTAGAAATGCTTAAGTCTGAACTGGCAAAAATTCAAGAGCAGTAGGAGGTTACAGTGTTAATAGCAGTAGTTAGTGATACCCATCATGATAATTCTTCTATAAGAGAAGTTCTTTCTTCTATAGAAAATGCAGATGTTCTTATCCATTTAGGAGATAATGTAATTGATGCTCTCTTTTTAAAGGAAAGATTTAAAGGAGAGAGCTATTATGTTAAGGGCAACTGTGACGGCTGGAATTCAGCTCCTAAGGAGCTTTTAATAGATATTAAAGGTATAAAGATCTTTGCTACTCATGGAGATGGTTATGGAGTTAAAATAAGCGATACTATGCTCCTTGTGGAAGCTAAGGAAAGAGGGGCAGATATTGCTCTATATGGACATACACATATACCTACTGTAGAGGAGAAGCAGGGTATCTGGGTTATTAATCCTGGTAGTCCTTCTCTTCCAAGAATGAGTAAAGCTAGTATAGCTTTTATTGATATTGACAATAATGGCAGAATAACCCCATATATATACAATATATAAAATTCAATGGTGAAAAAACCCGTAATATAAATTGAAAAAAGTATTGACGTATTAAAGTATATCGTGTAGAATAATCATTGTCGCTGAGAGATGTATAAGCTTCTCCGGTGATATCGGGGTGTGGCGCAGAGGGGAGCGCGCGGGCTTTGGGAGCATGAGGGCGCAGGTTCAATCCCTGTCACCCCGACCATGATAAGCGGGTGTAACTCAATGGTAGAGTTCTAGCCTTCCAAGCTAGCTACGTGGGTTCGATTCCCATCACCCGCTCCATGTGCGTCTTTAGCTCAGTTGGATAGAGCAACGGCCTTCTAAGCCGTGGGCCA
>JAEXZL010000053.1 GCA_023451395.1 Bacillota bacterium
CAGAGCTTTTCTCTCTGGTGGAATTTTTCTTGATCTTGCCATATAAAAAACCTCCTAGATTAATTTTATTTTACCATTAATCCAGAAGGTCTTATTTGTTATTTACACAAAAATTTTTACAGTCTCGATTTCCCTCCATAATCTTGTTAAAACTTTCATGTACTATAGTAAATAATTCATCATCTATATTAACAGGCATTCCAGTAATTGTAACAGGCTTAGGAGCTTCCTTTGTTTTACCATAGGTATAATCATTTAGTGCCTTTAATTCTTCAAATTTACTATCTGTTAACTGTACAAGGTAATAGTAATTGTTATCAGCTGCAATATACATTTTGAGAGTATCGTTGCTAGCTACCATATCTGTAAGTAGCTGTATTTGCAGCTTACTATACTCCTTAACATTTTTTTCTGGATTGAAGTCTATAGGTTCATTTGTCTTAGCTTGAGACAGATAAAAATATCCCGTTACAGAGAAAATAAAAATAATAGCTGAAATAATAACAGCTATAGATAGGTCACGGCTATATAGAGACTTTTTAATAGAAGAAAAAACATTATTACTCACATAAATCACCTCTTAATTATAGTTATTGATAATGATTTATTATCTATATTATATGTTATGGAAAATTATACCATATAAAATATTATATAGAAATATGCTCTGCTGATAAAGAGAAATATTAATTATATAAACATCACTTTTTTATCAAAGGATAAAAAAGATATACATAAAAATAAATCTCCCTGTGGTTAAGTTGTTTCTATGAGAAACTTACACAAGGAGATTATTTTATAAATTTTTTTCTTTTTTTCTGGAAGCTGCTATAAGCTTCCAGCTATCAAGGAGACTTTCGTGCTTAACCTCACTAACATTAAAATGAAGGATTTTAAAGGTCCATTGAAGTATAAATCCGATTCCCAGTACAGCTATAATTGTTCCAAGGCCTACCTTTCCGCCTAAAAGCCAGCCTATAATAAGTACTAATCCTTCTATAGACCCTCGAATAACTCCTATTGGAATATTCTTAAAGACTTTAGATAAACCAATCATCAAGGAATCTCTTGGACCGGAGCAGAAAGCAGAGCCAATGTAAAAATAGCTGCCAAGGGAAATTATAAATTGGCCAATTAACAGTAAAATAACTCCAAAGATAAAGTTATCTGCCGGAGGTATGACTTTTACACTTTGAATCATATCCACCATTGGTCCAATTAATAGGGTGTTTAGAACAGTGCCTATTCCAATTCTTTCTTTTAAAAAAATCGCTACTAAAAGTATTACTATTCCCGCAAGAGTTACTATGGTTCCAAAAGAAATACCTGTAATACGAGATAACCCGGAATGAAAAACCTCCCAGGGAGCAAGGCCTACATTACCTTGAATAGTAAAAGCAATACCTAATGAAAATAATAATAAACCAAATAATAACCTAATTAATCTGCGAATATACTGCATATGTAAATTTATCAGCCCCTTAATTATTAGAGCATTTTTTATAGCAAGTAATTCTAGTGTCTTATGGCTCTTAATAATAATCTTTTAAAATGATTAATTGTTTCAATGAATATTTCCGCTGTTTTCTGCTTTTGGAAGAACTCATCCTCCGAGGGAAGTACAGCTTGTACATATTCTTTGAAGCTTCCTTTATATATAATCCTATCCTCTAATTTATCCTCCAGCTCCCTTATATTTATGATTTCTTTATAGTCCAAAAGATCTGTAACAAATTCAATACAGGTATAGGCATTTTCAATATTGAGCTTTTTGTGAAAAAGGGAGGTAATTGCACTAAAGCTATTATAAATTGCTGTGTTTTTATCCTCCATAAATAGAAAAATTTTCTGCTGAGCCCTTGTGTAAGCTAATTCATCTAGGGTCACAGAGCATATTTTAATATTTACATCCTTACTATATAAAAGATACCTTGCAGGATTTTCCATAATAAAGCCTCCTGCTAAAGGAGAATTTATGTGATAGCGCCCAAAGGAGTACATGGTTTTTAGCTCCTTCTCCAAGGCAATTGAAACATGATTATAAAAATTATTTGTCAAGGTTCTTATTATTTTTCCCATATGGGTATTGGTTTGAGAAAATACTATAAAAACCTCTCTTTTATCTTCATGAAGAGTACTGTTTGTCCCCATTTATCCCACCGCTTTACAAATTAGTATTTAAATATAATTCCATATATACCACATACTAGTATATACTAAAATAAACACTCTATGCTATTTTATTTCAGTAATTATTCTTTTTATTATAACATATTGTTCATGAAATCTTAAGGTACAATTCTTTTTATCTTTTTATTCCTTATATCAAATAAAATTCTTCTGATTTATATGCCTTTAAATAATAATGCAAAATCTAGGGATTAGATTTATAATAGTCTTATATTTAAAAAATGAAAGGAGTGATTCCTTGGGGGATAAAAAATTCACTCATCTTCATCTCCATACAGAGTATTCTCTCCTAGATGGTTCTGGAAAGATTCCGAAGCTTATTGAACGGGCTAAAGAGCTGGGTATGGACAGTATTGCTATAACAGATCATGGTGTCATGTATGGCTGTGTGGATTTTTACAAAGAAGCTAAGGCACAGGGAATAAAACCAATCTTAGGCTGTGAGATTTATGTAGCTTCTAAATCTCTATATATAAAGGAAGCTAGTGATAAGGATAATGAAACCTACCATCTGGTGCTTTTAGTTAAGGATCAAGAGGGCTATGAGAACCTTATGAAAATTGTAAGTAAGGCTTCCATTGAAGGCTTCTATTATAAGCCAAGGGTAGACCATGAATATTTAAGGGAGCACAGCAGTGGCTTAATTGCCTTAAGTGCTTGCTTAGGTGGTGAGGTTCAGAGCTACATAAGCAGAGGAAGTATTCAAAAGGCAAAGGAAACAGCGCTATTATATAAGGAAATTTTTACTGAGGGCTTTTATCTTGAGCTTCAGGATCATGGCATTGAGGAGCAGAGGAAGGTAAACAAAGTTCTCATAGAGATTTCAAAGGAGCTGGATATACCTCTAATAGCCACCAATGATGTTCACTATATCAGGCAGGAGGACAATGTATCTCATGATATTCTTCTCTGTATACAGACAGGAAAGACAGTAGAAGAGGAAAACAGGATGAGATATCCTTCAGATCAGTTTTATCTTAAATCTCCAGAGGAAATGTGGGAGTTATTCTCATACATACCAGAGGCACTGGAAAACACTCAAAGAATAGCTGAGCAGTGTAGCTTTGATTTCGAATTTCATGTATCAAAGCTGCCTAAATTCCCGCTACCAGAAGGAACTGATCCTTATGAATATTTAAGAGAGGTCTGCTACAAGGGAGTAATAGATAGATATCCTGTATTTGAAGAAATAAGGGGTAAGCCCTTTGATATGCAGGAGATAATAAATCTTGGAAATTCTACAGAGGAAGGAAAAAGTATTCTGGAGAGGCTTGAGTATGAGCTAAATATTATCAAGCAGATGGGGTATGTAGATTACTTCCTTATTGTTTGGGATTTCATTAGATTTGCCAATGAAAATAGCATACCAACTGGTCCAGGCAGGGGGTCCGCTGCAGGTGCTATTGTTGCCTATGCCTTGGGAATAACAAAAATAGATCCTATTGAGTATAGCTTGATCTTTGAGCGTGAACTAAGATGCGCTCTTTAAATTGGGTGAATTGCTGGAAAGCTAAACTTTTTAAAAGCATGCTAATCAGCAGCCAAGTCTGGGAATAGCTTTAAGTACCAGAAAGGTTCAGAGACTAGAGAGATGAGAAGCTAATCAATAATTCTCTCCACGAGTGCCCAACATATTGAATATATCTTTTATTATTTAGATTTGTTAAATATTTTATTCAATATGATGATATAGTCCAATCTGAGGTAGAAATGACTATCTGATGAAAATGAGGGAAACCTCCAGAGCATGGAATAAAGAGTCCATGGATAATAACCAATGTTCTTAAATCCTGAAAGAGTCAGCATGCCAGATTGTATTTAACTAAGATCAATGTATAAAAGTTTCAATATATACTTAGGTTATATGTGAGGTGATCACGTATGGCTAGAAAACAAAGAATATCAATAAATGAACAGAAGCATATTATTAAGCTTTATGAATATGGTATTAGTACTATCAAAATAGGGGAAATGTATGGATTAAGTTCCTCTACTATAGCTTATTACTTGTATAAACAAGGAGTTAAGCTTAGGGATAATAGTATAAATAGTAGATTATTTACAGTTAATCATAATTACTTCGAAAAAATAGATAGTGATGATAAAGCTTATTGGCTTGGATTTATGTATGCTGATGGGTATGTAGCTTCAAAATCAAATCAAGTAGGATTGACTATATCAAAGAAAGATATAAATCATCTTGAAAAGTTTAGAAGTTGTTTAGATTGCAATTACCCAATACATACTTATAGATTTTATGGATATTCAAAAGGAAATGAATATTGTAGATTTATAGTAACCAGCAGAAAGCTTAAGGACGATCTTATAAAACAAGGCTGTATTAAGAATAAAACTAATGTTTTATCTGCTCCAATTATTAGAGAGGACTTAATACCTGATTTTATAAGAGGATATATAGATGGTGATGGTTGTATAGCATTTACTCATATCAAGGGCTATCCTGACTGGAGAGTTAAAATATGTGGTACTATTGATATCCTTGATTTTATAAAAAAATATATTGAAGAAAATGATTTAGCAATAATTAGAAGATATTATGAAAGAAAGCCAGGACAAATTGTAAAGACGTTAGAGCTTACTGGAAATAATAGAGTTAAAAAATTCTTAGAGCTTATTTATAAAGATTCTAAGGTTTTTCTAGAAAGAAAATATAATAAATACATTGAGTTGGTTAATTATAACAGTCGAGCCAAGTAGAAATACCTGGTGTTAAGAGCCCTGAATTGCTGAAAAGCCCTTAGAGCACTAAGCACTAAAGCAGAAGGATGAAAGAAGCCTAAATGCGACAGTTCATAAAAGCTTAGTGATTGGGTAATCAGCAGCCAAGTTCCGAATAGGAAAAGGTTCAACGACTAGTCCAAAGGGACGTAGCCTAGCTAAAGAGCGATGGCGAAGTGGGGCAGCCTAAACCGTAAAGGTCGGTAGGTGAAGATATAGTCTATACCCACCACAAAAATGGTGTTAAAGTATCTCGAAAGAGAGGGTAGAATAGATTGACTCGGATTTTTGTTACGAAAGACGGCCAGAGGTTATAGATTATGTGGTAGATAAATATGGTGAAAGCAATGTATCACAGATAATTACCTTTGGTACTATGGCAGCAAGAGCCTGCATAAGAGATGTGGGAAGAGCTATGAGCTATTCCTATGGAGAAGTAGATAGAATCGCTAAAATGATACCTACTGTACTAAATATCACAATAGATAAAGCCTTAGAGATGAATCCTGAGCTGAAGAAGGCTTATGATGAAGAGATAAGGGTACAGGAGCTTATAGATGTAAGCCGTGCATTAGAAGGCTTGCCAAGGCATTCCTCAACTCATGCCGCTGGTGTTGTTATTGCTTCAAAGCCCTTAGTGGAATATGTACCGCTACAAAGAAATGAAGATATGATTGTAACCCAGTTTACCATGGGGACTTTGGAGGAGCTTGGACTTCTAAAAATGGACTTTTTGGGTCTTCGAACCTTAACGGTTATGAAGGATGCAGTGGATATGATC
>JAEXZL010000171.1 GCA_023451395.1 Bacillota bacterium
AATTTACTCCGTGCATTTTTTACATTTAAATCAGGCTCTTATAAAATTTACAGCTTATTTTACCAAAAGCTTATCATCATGAGCATTGCCACTAAAATGATACCGAAGAAAAGAAGAACATAGGGAAGAACTAGAGAAAATATTGCTATTGTCATAGCAAAGGCATCCTTAAACCCTATCTTTCCTGCATTATACTTGGCACGCTGTGCTCTTTTTTCCTCAAGAATTCTTTCATCTAAAGACATATTTGCCCTTTTGATACGTTCTAAATCTTCTTCAACTCTAAATCTATCAAATAACATTTATCTTCACCTAATTTTTTTTAAAATTCGCCATTTACCATATGGCATTGTACAAAGTGTCCAGGTTCCACCTCTCTATATTCCGGTGCCTTTTCTTTGCATATCTGTCTAGCATAAGGACAGCGTGTATGGAATCTGCAGCCACTTGGAGGATTTGCCGGGGAAGGTATATCTCCCTCAAGAATGATTCTCTTTTTATTTGCCTTTGCTGCCGGATCAAAGGAAGGTGCAGCAGATAAAAGAGCTACGGTATATGGGTGAAGGGGATTTTCGAAGATTTCCTTCTTTGTTCCCATCTCTACCATCTGTCCTAGATACATAACTCCAACATCATCACTTATAAACTTAACTACTGAAAGGTCATGGGATATAAATAGATAAGTTAAATCCAAATCATCCTGCATATCCTTTAATAGATTTATAATCTGAGACTGAATGGAAACGTCTAGGGCAGAAACTGCCTCATCACATACTACAAACTTAGGATTAACAGCTAAGGCTCTTGCTATACATATACGCTGACGCTGTCCTCCAGAAAACTGATGGGGATATCTTGTAGCCTGCTCTGGGAACAAGCCGCATTTTCCTATAACCTCAACAACCCTGTCCATCATTTCCTTCTTTGACTTTACTATTTTATGCTCCCTCATAGCCTCTCCTACTATTTCATAAACAGGAAGACGAGGGTTTAATGAGCTGTAAGGATCCTGGAAGATAATCTGCATATCTGTACGGAGAGCCTTTAGCTCCTGCTTTTTAACATTAAAAACATCCACTCCATTAAAATGTACTGAACCAGAAGTAGCCTTTAAAAGCTTTAATATAGTTCTTCCAGTAGTGGACTTACCACAGCCGGATTCCCCTACTATCCCAAGAACCTTACCACGCCTTATAGAAAAGGAAACATCATCTACTGCCTTGACATAGCCTGTGGTCTTTTTCATAACACCAGATTTAATGGGAAAGTACTTCTTTAAATTCTTAACCTCTATAAGATTATCATTAAGATTATTCTTAACAGCATTTTCAGCCATTTTACTTCTCTCCCTTCCCATATAGCCAGCAGGCTACCTTATGGTTTTCATCCAGTATGGTTTCTCCAGGGAATTCCTGCTTACAGATGTCCATAGCCTTAGGGCATCTAGTATGGAAAGGACATCCACTGGGCTTATTATTTAAATCCGGAACATTTCCAGGTATAACATTTAATCTTGCAGACTCTGTGGCCATATCTGGCTTAGAATTTATAAGTCCTACGGTGTATGGGTGCTTTGGATTTTTGAATATCTCATCCACAGGAGCCACCTCTGCCACCTTGCCAGCATACATTACCATTACTCTGTCGCTCATTTCTGCAATAACACCTAGATCATGAGTAATGAAAATGATTGAAGCATTTATATCCTTTTTTAAATTATTCATAAGATCTAGAACCTGAGCCTGAATAGTTACATCTAGAGCCGTAGTAGGCTCATCAGCTATCAATAGCTTAGGCTTGCAGGCTAGAGCCATTGCAATCATAACACGCTGTCTCATTCCACCAGATAAAGAGAAGGGATATTCATCAACTACTCTTTCCGGATTAGGAATTCTAACGGTTTCCAGCATTTTAATACTAGTTTGTCTGGCTTCTGATCTACTCATACCCTGATGAAGGATAAGAGCTTCGCTTATTTGATCTCCAATTCTAAATATAGGATTTAAGGAGGTCATAGGTTCCTGGAATATGAAAGATATATCGTTACCTCTTATATTTCTTAGTTCATCATCGGATATCTTGAGCATATCCTTGCCGTCAAATAATATCTCTCCACCTTCATACTTGCCTGGAGGAGTTTCTACCAATCTAACAATGGACATGCTGGAAATACTTTTACCACAACCAGACTCTCCAACAATACCTAATGTTTCACCCTCATTAACGTAAAAGCTCACATCATCTACAGCTTTAACAACTCCGCTATCACTATAGAAATAGGTTTTGAGGTTATTAACTTCTAGTATTCTTTTTTCACTCATCTAATCTCCCCCTCCTATCTCTTCATCTTTGGATCAATGGCATCACGGAGACCATCACCTAAAATATTAAAGCACATAACAGATATGAATATGGATAAACCCGGCGGAATCCAATACCACCATTTATTCTGAATGGTAATAAGATTTCTAGCTTCCTGAATCAAATTACCCCAGGTAGGTGTTGGAGGGTTTACCCCCATACCTAAGAATGACAAAGCCGTTTCTGTAAGTATTACAGATGCCATTCCAAGGGTTGCATACACTATAACATAAGCCAAAACATTTGGAAATAAATGCTTGAAAATACGCTTGAAATCACTAATTCCTAAAGCTTCACAGGCTTCCATATATTCAAGCTCTCTAAGCGAAAGAATCTGCCCTCTTACAATTCTTGCAATACTTGGCCAACTTAGCAGAGAGAATACAAATATAAGGGTCCATACGCTATTGCCAAATACCGCAGCAATAGTAATACACATAAGAAGGAAAGGGAAGCTCATGAATATCTCTGAAATTCTCATAATAATCCCATCAACTATTCCTCCATAGAAGCCAGCTAATCCGCCTAAAACAACACCTATGATACTTTCAATCCCTGTAACAGCCAAGGCTATTAAAAGAGATATACGTCCACCATAAAATAAACGGGTAAATAAGTCTCTACCTATTTTATCTGTACCTAGCCAGTATGTAGCATTAGGAGCTATATTTCCATCAGCCATGTTGGTCTGTTCCATACTAAAAGGTGACATCATAGGTATAAAAATACAGGCTAAAATCATTATAATAAGGACAATAAGACTAGCCATAGCCATCTTGTTCTTTCTAAGTCTATATAAGACACTGCCCCAATAGGACTGATTTGCTAAATCTTGCTTCTTGGCCTTCTTCACCTTATAGGATTGATTACCAAGATTAGTATTCTGATCTTTTTGTAAATTTTCACTCATCTTTTTGTAACCTCCTATTCATATTTAATTCTTGGGTCTGCAGCAGCATAAAGTATATCTGCTATTATTGTACTTAAAAGTGTTAAGAAGGCAAGCATAGCATTAACGCCTAATATAAGGGGGTAGTTTCTTGTGCTAACAGCCTCTACGCTTATCTTTCCTAAGCCTGGAAGGCCGAATATGTTCTCTGTAACAACGGCACCGGATAGTAATGAAGGTATCCAGAAGCCTAACAATGTGATAATTGGAATAACTGCATTTCTAAAAGCATGGCGATATATAACCACCTTCTCTTTTAAGCCCTTTGCCCTTGCTGTTCTTATATAGTCCTGTCTTATAACCTCCAGCATGCTTGAACGGGTATATCTCATAAAGCTTGCGGTAGAGGAAAGACCTAAGACAATTACCGGAAGGGTTAGATGCCAAGCTACATCGAAAAATTTCGCAAAAATACTAGGATTATTAAGTAGCGGATCTCTCAATCCATATATGGGGAACCACTGTAAATCTACAGCAAAAATCTTAATTAATATCAAGCCAAAAAAGAAACTTGGCATGCTTATTCCCATAAGGGAAATTACCGTGAAGACATTGTCCATCCATGTATGCTGCTTTGTGGCACTAAGAACTCCTATAGGAATACCAACTAATAATGCTACTATTAATGAGGAAAAAGATAATAGAAAGGTTGGTCCTATATAATCTCCCATTACCTCTGTTACCGGCTTTTTATGTTTTATGGAGTAGCCGAATTCTCCTTTTGCTGCTTCAACCACCCAATTACCAAATTTTTCGTAAAAAGGCAGGTCCGGATCAAGCTTTTCAGCTAGCTGAGCTTTTAGCTCCGGAGTCATTTTTGGATCCATTATATTACTTGCTGGTCCTCCGGGTGTTTTATCCAGAATGAAGAAGAGGATAAACAGTATACCTATAAATACCGGGATGACCTGTAGAAATCTTCTGATTAAATAATTTCTCATACACACTCATCGCTTTCATTTATATTTTTAAACGGCGTACATAAAAAATGCCGCCGTTATTTAAGCTATAAAACAACCTTACTTTTAAAGATTAAAGACACCCACCCGTTTAGGTGGGCATCTGATTGTATTTCTTAAGCTTTATCAATATACTATTCTATAGTTATATCCTTTATGCAGGTTACCCAATCCTTAAAGGATCCAAGTTCCATGCCCTTAACTCTGTTGTTAACACCCCAGATTTCATTTCTGTAAGCAATGATAACTGTAGGAACAAGCTCATTTTGAAGCTTAGCCCATTCTTTGTAAATTTCCGCTCTCTTTGTCTGATCATACTCAGCTTTGCCTTTCTGTACTAATTCCTGAGATTTAGCATCTCTGAAACCTGTAGCATTGAATCCACCTTCCATGTATGCATCAGCATCAAATAATGCACCAGTTGGGTCTGGATCAACAGAAAGGGAGAAGCCCATGGTATAAACATCGAAGTTCTTATCCTCTGGCTTAGCATCCATAGTACGCTCTGCAACTGTATCAAAGTCCATAAGCTCTATCTTAAGGTCTACACCTATCTGCTTCCAAGTGTCAGCAGCCATACCAGAAAGAGTTGTAGGCCATGTGGATTCGGTATATACTAGCCAGCTTAAGCTAAGCTTAGTATTGCCCTTATATCTAAAGCCATCGGAACCAACCTTCCAACCAGCTTCCTCAAGTAATCCCTTAGCCTTTTCAAGATCAAACTTATAAGGATTTAAATCTTTTTCATCTGGGAATGCCCAGGATGTTGGTGATAAAGGAGCAAGTCCAACTCTAGCAATTTCTTCTGAACCATATTCAGCCTTTATGAAGGATTCTCTGTCTAAAGCATATAATAATGCCTGACGAACCTTAACATCTGAAAGAGTTTCTTTCTTAGTGTTGAAAGCCATAAATGTATATCCATTTCCAAGATAACTCTGTAGGGTAACATTATCTAAACCTTCTATAGCAGCAACATTATCCTTATTTGCTCCTGGCTGAGCAAAATCTATGTCTCCAGATTGAAGTGAAGCTATAATACTGTCATCTGGAACCTCTGACATTAAAACACCATCTATCTTAGCTGCATTAGCAGAATCCCAATATTTTGTGTTTTTCTTAAGCTTTATGAATTCCTTTGGAGCCCAACTGTCAAATACCATAACATTGGAGCCTAATGGCTTTTCATTTAATTCAAGGAAAGCTTCCCAAGTATCAAACTTATAATAATCTTTTGACATTATTCCATAAACAAAGCTTTCAATATTTGAAGGAGCAGCCTTGCCTTCTGCAAACTTGAATTCTATTGTCTTTTTATCAACAACCTTTATTCCAGGGAACTCTTTCTTTTCTCCCTTTTGATATGCTTCATAGCCTTCTAAGCTGGACACTGCATAAGCTCTAGGTCCGTCATACTTAGGATTGGCTATAGTCATATAAGTAAAGGCTACGTCATCAGCGGTAAGATCTGTTCCATCGGAGAATTTAATGCCATCCTTTAAGGTAAAGGTATAAGTGAGCTTATCTTCGGAGATCTTCCACTCTGCTATATTAGGCTCATATTCTCCGTCCTTGTTAAGCTTAACAAGAGCTTCAAAAATTAGATCAACGACATATGTGTCATATGTGTTGTCTGACATTATAGGGTTAAATAATCCTGTGTATCCCGATAGACCCATTTTAAGGATCTTCTCTTCCGCAGGCTTCTCTGTACCAGTACCTGGTTTACCACAACCAGCAAAT
Source organism: Bacillota bacterium (assembly GCA_023451395.1). Taxonomy (GTDB): domain Bacteria; phylum Bacillota; class Clostridia; order Clostridiales; family Clostridiaceae; genus JAEXZL01. Next base: position 6,013 of record JAEXZL010000171.1, read on the forward strand.
ACTGAAACACTCAATGCTAAAGTTAAGAGCATAGCACTTAGCTTTTTTAGATTCATTTCCATCCCTCCTAAATTTATATAACTTTGTCTATATATAATAATATACACAGATTTAATATAATTTTCAAATTTTTTCATAAAATGCAGGGATGTGTATTAAAATAATTCATATATTAATAATGTGTTTCCAATAAAATATCGATTTAGCAAAATAATCAATATTATATCTTCATTTATTAACAGTTTCATTATTTAAAAAGGGCAAAAATTATTAATAAAAAGAAAAGGAGATCTTATTGTAAACAATTTCTCAATAAAATCTCCAATAATTAATATATTAACAAATTACAGTATTAGCATTTAACAATTTTATACCATCAAAAGACATTTATCTTCCAATTTTTCCTTTATATCCTATTTCTTCTAGTACTTTATTGACAACTTCTTTCCCTACAATATCCTCATGCATCTGGCAGAGAGCATTCTCTATCTCTACCCAGGCAGCTCCTTCCACCTCTGGAGACTTAATTATTTCTCCAGATTTGTAATAGCCCATGTAGGCTAGCATCAATAGCTCCTTATCCTTAATTGCATAGCTTCCTAAATATTTTATGTCCTTTATCTCTATTCCCGTTTCTTCCTTAACTTCTCTAAAAACTGTTTCTTCTACTGTCTCACCTATAGAAACATAGCCAGAAACCAACACCTTAGAGTCCTTAAAGATATAGCTTTGTTTAAGAAGCAATATTTCTTTATCCTTTACAACAGCTATCACCACTGTCGGTTTTGGTAGATCAAAAAATAGCATATCTTCATTATCACAGTAGGGAACATGGCCCTCATCAAAGCTGTATTTTGTACTTAGTTTTCTTCCACATAACGGACAATATCTATATTTCATCCTTATTCCCCCTGATAAAACACTGGTAAAACTACATAAATGAATTTATAAAATTTAAATATTTCATCTACACAATTTTACCATAGCAAAATTAACATTAAAAGCCTTCAAATTACTTATATAATTTATATTATCTGGTAAGCTTAATTAAATCTCTGTCCTTTGCGAAACCAATAGTATTATATAGAAATAAGAGCTCTTGGATATTATTTTCCTGTAGGTATTTAACCATACTATAATTATTATATCTCAAATCTATCACATGAATCATCTCATAATCATTTACTAAAAAAGGAATAAAGGAATTTGCATAAGAATCTTTAATTACTGCTATACTCTTAGAATTCTTATTTGAGGTTTTTATCCTTACTATTCCATCATTGCCCCCTAAAAACACCCTATATTTATCCTTAGTATTTAAATACTTTAATTCATATAGAGAATCCCCAATCCTCTCTCCTAGGTTATACTCTATATTATAACTCATATCCCAAGTGGGCTTATAGATATATATACTATCTGCTTCTCCCAAAAAAATATTTGCTTTTGAGTAAGTGCTTCCTAAAAAATCTTCAGAAACCTTCTCAATTATATAATCTTCCTCTAGAGGAATATAGCCTTTTTTACTGCACCATTCTCTATAGGCAATAAAGGCTCCTTTAGTTGTCCAATGGTGATCTGTTCTATAATAAATATATTCATCCTTTTTTTCCCTTAATGCAGTCCTTATATCCAGATGATTGATTTTTGAAAGCTCCTTAGTGAGTTTTTTATAAAGTACGTCCTGATTAAAAACCTCTGCATAATTTGGAAGCTTTTCAGGGATCACAGCTTCTATTGTTGGAACCAACATCATTGTCACCTCTTCTAGATCAATAATTCCCTCAAGGTCATTAATAAATTTCTTTATGTAGGATATATTTGCCTCCACTCTAAGATTATCTATATCTTCCTGTGTATTTCTTTCAATGAGGTAACCATCCTTTCCAAAAAAAACTCTTCCATTATCTTTCTTTCCTAGCGCAACTTCTGTGAAATTTTTAACTTTTACAAAGGTATCTCTAAAAATAATCTGATCAGTAACGTACTCCTCATAGTCCTTTGAAAAGTTTCCCTTAAGCAAGGCAGGGAGAGTAATTTTAGGTTTTTGAGCTAAAAGTCTATTTTCATTCTGAGAATATGTTCTATCTGCAATAAGAAGATTTCCTAAGGGAACTATTCCTATTAGGAGTATAAATATAATTGTAGTTATCTTCTCTCTCAATCTCATGCCCTCCTAAAATCTAAAATATAAAAATGGATTATAGCTGCTATCTACTAAAAAGGCCACGCTTAGTAAAAATATAATTAAAAGTCCTAAATTCTCTATTATATATATTAGGTAAATATTTTTTTGGAGGCCTGCAAAAAGCTTCTTAATGATTCTAGAAGGAATAGGGGTACAACCTATTACCAGTACTATTATAAGAAATAAATTAGTATAGAAATAATAAATAAATCCTCCATCTACAGAAGTATTTCCAAAAAGGCCTAATAGAGATTTCAAATATTCTATACCTTCAGTGTAATTTTCAAAGGCAAAAATAACCCACCCCAAAAGTACTAAAAGCATGGCATAAGTATTTTTTATAAAGGAAGGAAGCCTTTCTAAAAATCTTAGTATAAAGACCTTCTCCATTATTAGTATTATTCCAAAGTAGCAACCCCAAAGAAGAAAGTTCCAGCTTGCCCCATGCCATATACCCGTAAGGAGCCATACCAGTGCAATATTCCTTAGCTGGCATAGAAAGCCTTTTTTATTTCCCCCTAGAGGTATATATACATATTCTCTAAACCAGGTTCCAAGGGATATATGCCACCTTCTCCAAAATTCAGTAATGCTTTTTGATATATATGGATAATTAAAGTTTTCAGGAAAATTGAAGCCAAATATACTTCCAAGGCCTATTGCCATATCTGAGTATCCAGAGAAATCAAAGTAAATCTGCATAGCAAAAGAAAACACTCCAAGCCAAGCCATAGCTATGGAAAGCTGCGAAATATCCCTAGAGGATATCTCCTGCCATATAAAGCCAATATTGTTAGCTAAAAGCACCTTTTTGCCAAGACCTAAAATAAATCTTCTCACTCCATAGGCAAAGGAATCAAAGCCTTCCCTTCTTTCTCTAAGCTCCTTATCAATGTCCATATATCTTACTATAGGACCTGCTATAAGCTGAGGAAAGAGAGTTACATAAGCTCCAAAATCTATAATATTTTTCTGAACCCTAGCATCTCTTCTATAAACATCTATAGTATAAGACATGGTTTGAAAGGTATAAAAGGATATTCCTATAGGAAGAGGAAGATTAAGCAGTGGTATCTTAGTTCCAAATAGGAGATTTATATTTTGAAGTAAAAAGTCTCCATATTTAAAAAAACCTAAAAGACTTAAATTTATAATAGCAGAGGATGCCACCACAAGCTTTGCAGTCCCTACTCTCCCTATATTAAGATATCTATCTACCAATATTCCATGGGTATAATCTACGATAGTGGAAAAAAGCATCAATGTAATATATACAGGCTCACCCCAGGCATAAAAAATTAAACTGCATATAAACAATACAAGATTTCTATACCTCCTTGGTGACAGAAAATAAATTAGAAGCACCAGAGGTAAAAATGTAAACAAAAAAAGCACACTGCTAAATACCAACAAATCACCTCATTATTCTATGTTAAAGCCACTGAAGCAAATCTCCAGTGGCATAGATATCATAAAATTATATTTACTATTTTAATATAGTATTTATTGCATCAACAGCTATTTGGTTCTGCTCCTTTGCAGCCTTAACCTTTGCTTCCTCGTCCTCTCCATCCATTATATCCTGTGGTATTGTACCAAGCATAAGGAAAAATACATAGTTACCCTTTCTTAGTACCTCTGCTCCCTGGACTTTAGGTATATTCATAGGATAATTCATACCATTTTCTATCTGGTCATCTCTATATGCCTTAAGAGCAGCTTCCACCTCTTCTGCCTTTCCCTCTTCTGCTTCAATTCCAAGGAAAGTATCAATATTTACATATATCATAGGAACCTCTGCTATAGCTTCCTTATACATCTCCTTCTTTAGACCATACTTCTCCTGCAGCATATCATCCGTAAGCATATTATTTGGATAGTAGGCATCACCATAGGCTTCCTTAACTGCCTGATGAATTTCTGATAGTTTTCCTGATGGGAAGACTTCTTTCCCTGCCCCTTCATTTCCTGAACTATTAGAGCATCCCGCAAGAACACCTAAAGATAATGCTGCCGCACAAAAAAGAGATATAATTTTTTTCATTTTACTGTCCCTCCATAGATAATTTCTTTAATTTCTTTCTCGTAAAGTTTTAAACCTTCAGAGGACAAATATACCTTGCCCTTATCTGTAATGGTATATAAACTAAAAATTATATTTTCAGTAAGTCTATAGGCTGAAGTTTCATCTTTCTTAAGAAATAAAAGTACCTCTATGTCATCCTCTGGCTCGGGCTCTTCTTCCTTTACAATAGTAAGCATATCTCCCTGTAAATCACCTTTTATAACATCTAAAATCTCTACATTAAATAAATCATTATAGGTAGATGTTATCCTTCCAGTAACTATAAAAGGGCTCTCTTCTATAAGCTTTTCTATAAAAGGATCAATATTTGCTTCTGTAATTACTTTTCCTTCCTTGCTATTCTCCTGAGCACTTTCTTCAGAAGTATAGATTTCCATAGTGCCTAAGCCATCTTCTATTGCTGATCTGCCAGCCCTTGCTATTGTGACCTTAGGATTATCTAACATCCTAAGGGAAAGAGGTATAATTGCTATAATTACTAAAGCTGCAGCTATATGTTTAAAATTTATGCTTTGGTGCTTATTTTCCTCTTTTAAAAGCTCAGCCTTTTCATAGATTCCTCTTAAGAATTCTCTATCGCTTTTCATAATTAACCCCCTCCTTCTCCAGATTCAACCTTAGAGCCTGTCTTGCACGATATAAAAGTATCTTAAACTGTGGCAATGTTTTATTTAAGACCTTCATAGCCTCCTTATAACTCATATCCATAAAATCAATAAGATATATAGCTGCCTGCTGTTCATCTTTTAAGGTCCTTAGGGCATGAAGCAAAGCCCTTCTATCTTCCTTGGCAAGGAGAGCCTCTTCAAGCTCACTATCATCACTAATATGGTCAAAATCTCTATGATCAATAAGATATCTTTTCTTATTCTTCCTTAGATAATCTATAGCTTTATTCCTTGCTATAGTATATATATAAGTACTAAAGGAATATTTGGGGTTATATTTTTCTTTAAAAGCATAAACATATGCGAAAACCTCTTGAGCTATATCCTCCGCTTCCTGAAAATCATTTATATACCTTTCGATGAAAAAGATTAGGTTATTTTTGTGCTTTATAACAAGCTTTTCAAAAGCTTCGGTACTGCCTTCTAAAAACTCCTTATATAGCTCTTTATCAAAACACATTAATTTTCCCCCTAATCCCTACATAATTTATTCGCTCCACAAACCAAAAGGTTACAGCTTTTATAAAATAACTTTAATTTTTTCCTTTAAAGTAATAGAGGTTTCTGTAACCTCGCAATTATAAGCAAAAATATCTATTCCCTCAGAAGCTGCATATCTTAAAGTCTCTCCAAAACTTGGATCTCTTTCATCATGAGGTGAAAAGATATCTATTTTATTCATCTGTATTAAAAATAGCACTCCTGCACCGTAGCCCTGACTTTTTGCCTCTACCAGTTCCCTTAAATGTCTTGCTCCTCTTATTGTAGGAGCATCAGGAAATCTGGCTATACCCTTATCCTCATAGGTCACTCCTTTAATCTCAAGAAAGTATTCCTTAGGAAGCTCACTATTTATATAAGGCTCCATAACTAGCTTAAAATCAAAGCGGCTGCTTTGAAAAAATTTTTCTCTAAAAATTATATTATAATCCTTTAAAGGCTCAATAGCTCTAGCTCCTAAAGCTTCTTCTACCACCTTGTTTGGAATATGGGAATCTATATTTATAAGAATGCCATCTTTATACCCTGCTATAAGGTCATAGGGTGTCTTTCTAGTAGGATTACTTTCTTCCCGTAATAGTACCTTACATCCTGGTATAAGTATCTCTCTGCACCTGCCCGTATTAGGAACATGAACCATCAAGGATTCTCCCTCAAGCTCTACATATGCCTGAAATCTATTAGGTCTATTTAAAAATCTTGCTTTAACTATTTTTTTCTCAATATTCATCTTCTGCTCCTTATAATTATACGTAAAATACGTAATGTTGTAATTAACTTAGTCTTAATAGTGTAATGGATTTACTTTTATTATGTGTTGAATTTAGTTTTAATAGTGTCCTAAATATATTTTTAATAGTGTGTTGAATTTAGTTTTAATAGTGCACATTATCCACAGAAATTATCCACATATTTGTGAATAGATATTTAATTGTAAAGCTCTTCTAAAATATGTCTTTGAATAATATTTTAAAATAATTAAACAAACTTCGTAAATTCACTTATACTAATTGTTTATGAGTGCCTACTTTCTTAAAGTTAGTCACAGGTTTACCCACATTATCCACAGATTTTATAAACATTTTTGACAATTGTCCTCTAAAAGCTCTTTTTTTGTGGATAACTCTTTAAAATAGCTGTGTATATTTTTTTTATGCAATATAAAAAAATCCCCCTCTTTCGGCTTTAATTATACCTTAAGAAGGGGATTTATTCACCTCTTTATTAAGTTATCCACAGCTGTAAGTATTTTTAACATAAAAGTTTATAATAAACTAAAGCTTATCATGAACTATTCCTGCCACATCATCCACAGGTATTGAGAAGGTCAGTCCTTTCCCTTCAGTATTAAGACCGCTCTTTTCGCATATAGATTGCATTATTTCTCTCCTATGCTCACTTTCTACCAAAATTAATACTACTTCCTTCTCTGGATGAATTGAGATTCCAAAGAACTTTTCTGCTTCATGTATACCAGCACCTCTTGCATAGAGTACTGTTCCGCCTGTTGCCCCATGATCTTTTGCTGCTGACATTACATTGTCTGCAAATCCCCTATTAACAATTGTTAATATCAGCTCATATTTTTTCCCTTCCTCCATCTCTTCCACCTCACTATCAGTAGGTTGTCCTACATCCTCTACAGGATTTTTACCATACATATAACCTAAGGTTCTTGGACCTCCAACACTTTTTATATCAATCACAAAGGCAATTCCCTTGCCTGGATCATTCAGATTCATTAAGTCTCTCATGTTATTAAGCAATGTTTTAGTATTTTCCTTTAAGGCTGTGGAAATAATTATATCCTTCTTTGTTTCTCCCAGTCCTAAATAGTCTAATAACTCTGAGCTGGCAGTTCCTCTTCCAAGACTCATAAAATTAAAGGTCACACCTTTGTTATTGAGAAAGGACACTATCTTTTCTCCCTTTCCTCTACTAACTATGGTAACTAAAAGCATTATCTTCTTACCTAATGCTAAGCCTTCATCCATATAAATATACCTCCTTATAAATCTATAACTTCGTTATCCTCAAGGAAGTCAGTATCCTCATCCTTAGTTTTAAGTTTATAAACTAAGCCTAATATTTGAATAGTTATAAGAGGCGTCATAGCCACCATGGCAACTATTCCAAAGGCATCGGTCATCACATTTCCTCCTAAAGCTTCACTTGCTCCCATAGCAAAAGGAAGCAGAAAGGTCGCTGTCATAGGTCCTGAAGCAACCCCACCGGAATCAAAAGCAATTGCAGTAAATATCTTGGGAACAAAAAATGACAAGCTTAATGCTATTATATACCCTGGGACCAAAAAATACCATATACTTAATCCTGTAAGCACTCTTATCATCGCTAAAGCTATGGAAATAGCAACTCCAAGGGATAAGCTCATAAGCATAGCTTTTTTTGATATTGCACCACCAGATATCTCTTCAACCTCTTTATTAAGTACATGTACCGCTGGTTCAGCAGCAACCACAAAGAAACCTATAACCATCCCTATAGGTATCAATACCCAGCTATAAGGAAGCGCTGCTATAATTCTGCCTAAATAATTACCTGCAGGAAGAAAACCTGTATTTACACCTGTAAGAAATACTACAAGCCCTAGATAGGTATATATTACTCCTACAGAAACCTTAATAAGCTGACTCTTAGGCAACTTAAGGCTTGTAATTTGAAATATAACAAAGAATCCGATAATTGGAGTTAAGGCAATTGCCACTTCTTTAAAGAAATGACCAAAACTATGGGCAAAACGAATAACCAATTCATTGATGCTTTCCACCTCATAAATTATCTCTGCTCCATGGCCTGCTGAAGAGGCATCATAAAATAATCCCATAATTAAAACCGCTATAATAGGACCTATTGATGCAAGAGCCACAAGCCCAAAGCTATCATCGTTTGAAGCATTACCCCCTCTAACAGCAGATACACCGATACCAAGAGCTAATATAAAGGGTACAGTTATAGGTCCTGTGGTAACACCACCAGAATCAAAGGCTACTGCTAGAAAATCTGGGGAAGTAAAGGTTGCCATTAAGAATATAAGACTATAAAAGCCTATAAGCAAATAAGAAAACTTAATTTGAAATACAGTCCTAAGAAGGGATATTACTAAAAAAATTCCTACACCCATCGCTACTGATAATATTAGAGTCATATCCGGAACTGAAGGAACCTGCTGTGCAAGGACCTGTAAATCCGGCTCTGCTATTGTAATCATCATTCCTATAATAAAGTACACTGCTATAAATAGCTTTAAATTTTTCGACTTAGTAAGCTGTGCTCCTATACGTTCACCCATAGGCATCATAGCCATATCAGCCCCTAGGGTAAAGAGTCCCATTCCTAGAATTAATAAAAAGCTTCCTCCTAAAAATAGTCCTAGCGTTCCCACAGGCATTGGCGCTATAGTAAAGTTTAACAAAAGCACAATGGCACTTACCGGTAATACGGATATTATTGATTCCTTAATTTTGTTTAATAAGTTTCTATTCAATCATCTCCACTTCCTTTATTCTTTTTGAGTTTTTTATAAAGGTCCCTCCTTTTAAAATTATATATTTAGTGCATTAATTAACTTATGCTTTTATAGGTACTATGATCAGCTTCATTAATACTCTTAATATTATCTGCTACTCTTTCACAAAGCTTATTAAAAAGCACCTTCTCCTCAGAAGATAAATTTTTCAACACTTCTTTTGTCCAATTATTTATTATAGCTTCTATTTCCTCTGCCATTGCATATCCTTCTTTAGTTAATTCAATAAGCTTTTCTCTTCTATTAAGCTCATTGGTAACCCTAAAGACTAATCCTTTATTCTCCAAATTAGAAAGAGTTTTTGAAGCCGTACTCTTATCTATTTTTAAGAAATCTGATATTTCATCTCCATTAACACTTTTATGAATAGCTAAATAGGTAATAACAGAATGCTCTGAGCCATTTATATTCATATGTTTAAGCCTCTTATGAAGAGATAGTGCGCCATACCTTACAATAGCATGGATATTATCTATAAACATGATTACCCTTCCTTTTACATTATAGTTTCCAAGGAAACTATTGATACGGAAACCGTTTCCCTGGAAACTATTGTAACACATTGGTAAGATTTAGTCAAAAACCTACCTGCTGATGAAATCTCAATAAAAAACCGCCCTGGATCTATCCTTGCTCCGCTGTTATCATGACAATATAAGTCTTTTGCTAAATCACCTATAATTAAAAATATTTGTATTTAAGGATTTTTTTCAAAATGTGATTTTTAGAAACAAAATTTTCTAAAGTAAAAAAAGTATATTTCCATCGCTGAAAATATACTTTTTGTCATTGGTCTGAAGGTTGCTGGCTCTGCCAGCAACCTAAACTGCTGAATTATTCAGCTACTGATGAATACATGAAATACTTATATCCTAAAGGTGAGCTATAGAAGCCTTCTACCTTATCACTGAGCATATAAACATCAACATAATAGTATATTGGGCAAAGCATCCATTCATCAAAGATTATATCCTCTGCCTCATGCATTAGCTTCATACGTTCTTCTGCATCTGAGGAGGATTTTATTTTCGTAATAAGCTCATCATATTCTTTATTTGACCACTGAGCATCATTATTTCCTCCGCCAGTAATCCACATATCAAGGAAGGATATTGGGTCGTTATAATCTCCCAACCATCCGTTACGAGCTATATCATATTCACCATTTTTACGTGTATTTAAGAAAGTTCCCCATTCCTGTGATACTAATTCAACCTTAACACCTATCTTAGACCACATATCCTGAAGAGCCTGACCTACTAATTGGTGTCCAGTATTTTCATTATATATATATTCGAAGGTTGGAAGTCCTTCTCCATTTGGATATCCTGCTTCTTTAAGAAGCTCTTTTGCTTTTTCTAAATTACCTTCATAATCTTTAGGATCAAAATAGTCTCCACCAACTTCTCTAAATTCCTTGGAAGTATCTGCATCAGAAAGTCCCATTGCTACATAGGCACCAGCAGGAACCTGACCTGCTTGTCCAATTTCTTCGCAGATAAATTCTCTATCTACAGCTAAGGTAAGAGCTTGTCTTATTTTTGGATTTGATAGGTATTCATTTTTAGTATTGTAGCTTATGTAATAAGTTCCAAGCTGACCTTCCTTATGGAAGTCACTCTTAGTGGATAAACTTGACAATTCATCATTTGGTATATTATCAATCATAAGTAATTCGCCAGTTTCATAAGCGGAAAGCCCAGCATTATCATCTTCCATGAGAACAAACTTAATTTGTTCAGGTCCTACCTTTTCAACGTTCCAATAATTTTTATTTTTCTCATATAGCATATAAGAATCATGTACCCATTCCTTAAGAACATATGGACCATTTCCAATATAGGTTGAAGGCTCTGTAGCCCAAGCTTCCCCTGCTTTTTCTACAGTAGCCTTTTGTACTGGAAAGTAAGCTGGGAATGCACATAACTCAAGGAAATATGGAGTTACAGATATAAGTTTAACCTCTAGGGTTTTTTCATCCACTGCTTTTACATTTAATTTACCGTCTGCATAGCCTTCTATTACCTCAAACATATAAGCGTAGTCAGCAGCAGTATCTTTAGCTATAGCTCTGTTCCATGAATAAACAAAATCCTCTGCAGTAATTGGAGTTCCATCGCTCCATTTTAAGCCTTCTCTAAGAGTAAAAGTATAGGTTAGTTTATCATCACTAAGCTTATAAGACTCTGCTTGAGCCTCTGTAGGTATCCCCTCTTTATTAAGAGTCATAAGGCCCTCAAAGCCGTGAATGATTAATGTAGCGCCATCAACTGCTGAATTAAGTGCAGGGTCAATAGTGTCTGGCTCAGGACCTACACTTACCGCTAATACAGATGTTTTAGAGCTATTATCATTGTTACCTTCTGAACTACCACCGCAACCGCTTAATAGGCCTATTATCATAACTAAGCATAAAGCCATTGCTAATCCTTTCATTTTTCTCATATTAAGTCCTCCTCAAAAATATATTTCTGTATAGCTAAAAGCTATAACATACTAATTAAGTAATATTAATATATGAATTTTCACTGCTAATGCACTTTATCTAGGTTATGACAGGCTACAAAATGACCTGAGCTAACCTCCTTAAGCATTGGCTCCTCCTGGGCACACAATTCTGTTGCATAGGGACATCTAGTACGGAAATGACAGCCACTAGGGGGATTTATTGGACTTGGCACATCTCCCTGAAGTACAATTCGCTTTTTATTACGACTTTCCTTGGGATCCGGTATGGGTATAGCAGATATCAAAGACTTAGTATAGGGATGTAACCCATGAAAGGTTATCTCATTACTATCAGCCATCTCAACCAGCTTACCAAGATACATGACTCCGATTCTATCAGATATATGCTTAACTACAGATAAATCATGAGCTATGAAGAGATAAGTTAAGCCAAGCTCACTCTGCAGTTCCTCAAACATATTAACAATCTGAGCCTGAATGGAAACATCTAGAGCGGAAACCGGTTCATCGCAGACTATAAATTCAGGCTTTACTGCAAGAGCTCTTGCTATTCCAATACGCTGCCTTTGTCCACCTGAAAACTCATGAGGATACCTATTGGCATGCTCACTATTTAGCCCAACCCTGCTGAGCATCTCTATTATCATTTCTTGTCTTTCTTTCTTATTAGCTGCAAGCCTATGAATATCAATAGGCTCTGCAACAATATCAGCTACAGTCATTCTTGGATTTAAGGATGCGTAAGGATCCTGAAAAACCATCTGCATCTTTTTTCTATAAGGCATCATATTAACCTTAGTTATATCCTCACCCTTATAGAATATCTTCCCAGCTGTAGGTTCATAGAGTCTTAGTATGGTTCTTCCTGTGGTGCTTTTACCACAGCCTGATTCTCCTACTAATCCTAGGGTTTCTCCCTGATTTATGTGAAAGGATATATCGTCCACAGCCTTAACATAATTCTTTTTAAACATTCCTGCAGATACAGGAAAATACTGCTTTAAATTTCTAACTTCTAAAAGCTTTTCCATTATACCTTCCCTCCCCGGTCTGCCATAAAGGCCTCTTTTTCCACAAGCCAGCAGGCACTATAGTGACTTTCACTTATATCTGTGTAGGGAGGCATTTCCCTAAGGCATATCTTCATACATTCCTTGCACCTAGGGGCAAAAGGACAGCCCTTTGGAGGATTGAGCATATCTACAGGAACACCTTCTATAGGAACAAGCTTTTCATGTTCCTTTGACATAAGCTTAGGTATGCTGCTTATAAGGCCTTCTGTGTATTTATGCTTGGGATTATAGAATATATCCTCAGCACTGCCATACTCTACGATTTTTCCAGCATACATAACAGCAATTTTGTCGCACATATTGGCAACCACACCTAAATCATGGGTTATCATTATTATTGACATCCCTAGCTTATCCTTAAGGTCCATCATAAGCTCCAGTATCTGAGCCTGAATAGTTACATCCAAGGCTGTGGTTGGTTCATCAGCAATTAGGAGTTTAGGCTCACAAGCTAAAGCCATAGCTATCATTATCCTCTGTCTCATACCTCCTGATAACTCATGAGGATATTGGCGTAATCTTTTTTTAGGTTCATTTATTCCTACTAAGTTTATAAGCTCCTCTGCTCGCTCCAAAGCCTCCTTTTTCGTTGCTTTGGTATGAAGTCTTATAGCCTCAGTAATTTGATTTCCAATGGTATATACAGGATTCAAGGAGGTCATGGGATCCTGAAAAATTATACTTACCTCTTTACCTCTTATATCCCTCAGTTCTTTTTCAGACATATCTGTTATTACATGTCCATTAAAAGTAGTTTTACCTCCTATTACCTTACCAGGATATGGAGTAAGCCCCATAAGAGAAAAGGCTGTAACTGACTTACCACTGCCGGACTCCCCTACTATACCAAGGACTTCCCCCTCCTTTAGTTTTATAGAAACATCATTTAAAGCTTTAACCTCTCCTGCAGGGATAAAAAATGAAAGCTTAAGATGCTCAATATCTAATAATATATTTGAATCAGCCATTTTCTTCCCTCCTACTTCTTTAGCTTTGGATCGAAGGCATCCCTAAGTCCATCGCCCAACAGGTTAAATGTAAGAATTATCAATGATATTAATATTGCTGGTACCAAAAGTCTTACAGGATAAGAACGCATTCCTGACAACGCTTCCTTGGCCATGGAACCAAGGCTTGGCATAGGTGCAGAAACTCCAAGACCTATAAAGCTCAAAAAGCTCTCAGTAAAAATTGCTGAAGGTATCTGAAGAGTAGTCATTACTATAAGTGTTCCAATACAATTTGTAAGAAGATGTTTTTTTATTATTCTTGCATGACCTGCACCCATAGCCCTAGCTGCGGTAACATACTCCTGTTCCTTTATAGTTAATACCTGACTTCTAACAACCCTTGCCATACTTACCCAGTAAAGAAGTGAAAAAACAATAAATATACAAATCAAAGGAACTCCTACGACATTTATCCAATTAAGAAAGGGAAACTTATTGGCTAAAGCCTTAATAGGTTCCTTCAGGGTAACAGAAAGTAAAATTATCAGCATAATATCAGGCACGGTATATATGATATCTACTATTCTCATCATAATCATATCTACTTTTCCGCCAAAGTAAGCAGCAGTGGAGCCGTAAATAGAACCAATAATTAATATAATTACACTTGCTACAATACCAACAAGAAGAGAAATTCTTGCACCAATCATAGTACGAACTGCATAATCACGCCCTAAATTATCTGTCCCTAGTATATGTGGAAATACCTTTTCACCAGCAGCTATCCTCTTTTCTTCCTGTACAGAATACTCCATAGGTGCTAGATTCTCGCTTCCTCTAATCTGTTCTTTATAGTTGTACGGCCAAAATCCTGGTAATATAAATGCAAAAATCATAACTAGAATAATTATAAATAAAGAAACCATAGCCACGGGATTCTTTTTTAGTCTCTTCACTCCATCCTTAAAAAAACTAGAGCTTTCCCTCATAGCCACAAGGCTATATTTTTCACTGTCATCAGCGGGAAGAAAGTCTGAGGCATCTAAATGTAGTGTAATTTTTTTATCTTGCATGCTTTTCCTCCCTTCTTAGTTAAGCTTGATTCTAGGATCAATTATTTTATAAACAATATCCACTAATACGTTCATTAATATTATCAAGGAAGCATAAAATATAGTTGTGCCCATAACTAAAGGATAATCTCTGTCAGTTATGGAGCTTACAAAGGAGCTTCCTAAGCCTGGAATTGTAAAAATCGTCTCTACTATGAAGCTACCGCAGAGAATCCCCGCTATCATAGGTCCTAAATAAGTTACAACAGGTAAAATAGCATTTCTTAAGGCGTGCTTAAAAAGTCTTATAAATTGAGACAAGCCTTTAGCCCTTGCAGTAGTCATATATTCCTGTCCAAGAACATCTAATATACTTGAACGCATTAATCTAGATATATATGCAGAAGGATATAATGCCAAAGAAATTACAGGAAGAACATAATGCTTGGGAGAGGTTAATCCATATGTAGGCAATGCTCCAAGCTTAACTCCTACAAAATACATAAGAAGCGAACCACTTATAAATGCCGGTATCGCTATTCCCGTAGTTGAAAAAACAATAATTAAATTATCTAGCCATTTGCCTCTATTCAAGGCCGCTATACAACCTAAGGGAATACCTATAGCTACAGCTACCAGTACAGCTATACTTCCTACCTTAGCAGAGGTGGGAAAGCTTTCAGCAATTATATCATTTACCGTCCTTCCTCTTTGTTTAGTTGATAATCCTAAATCACCTTTTAATAAATTCTTTAAATAATTTACATACTGTACCGGCACAGGCTTGTCCAATCCGTATTTTTCCTCCAAAGCCTGCATCGTAGCCTCAGTTTTAGCTTTTTCACCCTGAAAAGGACCGCCTGGAATTAAATACATCAAAAAAAAGGTGATGGTCGTTACAAGAAAAAGTGTTAATAATCCATAGCCTATTCTCTTTAATATGTATCGACTCATTTCTACACTCTCCTATTTTTTTTTTATTATGTACCTATTATTATATCAAATTTTATGAACATTTAAATGTTTTTATAAATTCTTTATCATTATTATTAATAATAATGTAGAACTTATGTTGATAATCGCACAAAATTATACATCTTTCACAAAACTATGAATAAAAAAACGCAAAAAAAACTACTGATATTATATCAGTAGTTTTTTGTACATTGTACCTGGCAACTTCCTACTCTCCCACAGGGTCTCCCCTGCAGTACCATCGGCCCTATAAGACTTAACCTTCGTGTTCGAAATGGGAACGGGTGTTACTCTTACGGCATCATCACCAGATGGGATTTCCGTCTAAATCTTCGATTTAGTTTACGGAATCCTACTTCGTAGCGTTAGCTAGGAAGTTTCCTCTGAAAGAATCATGTTCTTTCAAAACTGTATACAGTTGATGTAAGAAAGAATAGACATATATTTGGTCAAGCCCTCGACCTATTAGTAT
>JAEXZL010000088.1 GCA_023451395.1 Bacillota bacterium
CGAATAATATCTATAACCGCTTCAGCCTGACTCAAATCAATCCTTCCATTTAAAAAGGCTCTTTTAGTAAATTCACCAGGTTCGGCAAGTCTAGCTCCAGCCTTTATAACCTCTTCTAATATTCTATTGGAGGATGTGACTCCTCCATGACAATTAATTTCAATAGTATCTTCAGCTGTATAGCTCTTTGGCCCCTTCATAAAGCTTACTATTACTTCATCAATAATACTTCCAGTGTTTTTTTCGAAAATATGTCCATATCTCATAGTATAGCTTTTAATATCAGCTATACTTCTATTGTTCTTACCGGTAAAAATTGAAGAAATAATATCTAATGCCTTGTCACCGGAGATTCTAATAATAGATATACCACCTTCGCCTAAGGCAGTGGCTATGGCAGCAATAGTATCAAATTCCTTCATTAACCTTCCTCCTCATCCTTTGCAAAATTATATATATAAACTTAAATACTCTTAAGAAATTTTCACTCTCATTTTATACTAATATTTCATAAGTTAAAAGCCTATTTTTTATTGGTAAATAATTTAAAAAAGAAAGCCAGGGGGCTTTCTTTTTTAAATAGGTGCATCCTTCTTAATATCAATAACTACTCTTCTATGTGGTTCTTCACCCTCACTATAGGTATAAACGAATGGATTATCCTGTAGTGCTGAATGAATTATTCTTCTTTCGTAAGGGTTCATAGGTTCAAGTTTAAAGTTCTTTCTATTTTTTCTAACCTTATAAGCTGTCTTATCTGCAAGACGCTTTAAAGTTTCCTGTCTCTTGTTTCTATAATTCTCTGTATCAAGTATAACTCTCTTATACTCTGTTTCGTGTCCCTTATTAATAACAAGGCTTATTAAATATTGAAGAGCATCTAAGGTCTCCCCCCTATAACCAATAATAAGTCCCATATTAGGTCCAGTAAGATTGATATTTATTACATCATCAGCTTCTTTAATTCTTATTTCTGCCTTAATATCCATTGCATTAAGCACATCTCTTAAAAAAGCCTTAGCTTCAAATATATAATCTCTCTTAACCTTAACACGAATTTTAGCAGGTTTAACTCCGATTATTTTAAATAATCCTTTGTTACCCTCATCTATAACTTCAACTTCAATCTTGTCCCTAGTAACATTCAATTCCGATAAGGCATTTAAAATAGCCTCATCAACACTTCTTCCGGTCATTTCAATAACTTTCATACCCTATTCACCCACCTAACTGTTAAATATTTATATAATCAGCTATGCTGCTTGCTGCGCCTTTTTCTTAGCAGGTAAAATTACAATGAAATAGGTTTGAAGCATTTGCAATAAGTTATTAAGTATCCAATATATTACCAAGGCAGATTTAAAGTTCATTGACATTATACCCATCATAAGAGCCATACCTATATTCATGCCTGACATATTCATACCGCCTGTGGCTTTATCATCCTTCTTAGTAGCATTATTTTGTCTCTGCATTAAATAAGAAGATAAATAGGTGCTTAAACCAGATAGCACTGGTAATATATAATATGGATCCTTAGCATAAAGATCAGGAAGCCATAAGAAAGAAGCTCCTTGTATTGCAGTTAGCTCATTAAATACATAGAAAAGAGCAAAAAGTATAGGCATCTGAATTAATAAAGGAAGACATCCACTAAAGGGACTAACGTTATGTTCCTTGTAGAGCTTCATCATTTCAGCCTGCTGCTTTTGCGGGTCATTTTTATACTTTGTCTGCAGCTTCTGAACCTGTGGCTGAATTTCCTGCATTGCAGCTTGGGACCTCATCTGTTTTATGTTTAAAGGTAAAAGTACAAGCTTAATAAGAATAGTCAAGAAGGCTATTGCTAGTACATAAGCTATACCTGTATCAGTAACCCCAATTCCTGTTAACAGACCATGTATCATCTGAAATATTGTATTTAAAAAATTTTTTATATATCCCAAAACATAAACCTCCTAAAGCTATTTAACTGGGTCGTATCCACCCTTATGAAAAGGATGACACTTGAGTATCCTCTTTATACTCATAAAACCACCCTTAAAAGCACCATATTTCTCAACTGCTTCTAATGCATATTGGGAGCAGGTAGGATAAAACCTGCAGCTGGGTGCCTTAAGAGGTGAAATATATTTTCTATAGAATTTTATAACACTAATCAATATTCTTTTCATCAATAATTAAGCCTGCCTTTTTAAAAAGATTATTCATAGCAGCCTCTATCTGTTTATAGGTGCTATTATTTGCAGAGCTTCTGGCTACAAATACAAAGTCATATCCGCTTTTTAAAGTGTTAGTATTTAATCGGTAGCTTTCACTTATCAATCTTTTAACTCTACTTCTAATTACACTTTTTCCAACCTTCTTACTTACCGAAATACCTATCTTATTATATTCCTTAAAATTTGCGTCCTTATTTCTTCTATTTTTCATAACATAGAGAACCAATAGATTATTAGAATATGATTTACCTCTTCTATATACAAATCTAAATTCAAGGTTTTTCCTTAATTTATATTGCTTCATTAGAAATAGATTCTCCTTTATTTCTGCTATTGCAGAAAAAGGCCACAATTGCGGCCCTTATGCTGTCAATCTTTTTCTTCCCTTTTGTCTTCTTCTCTTAAGCACGTTTCTTCCAGATAGAGTACTCATTCTTTTTCTAAAACCATGCTCTCTCTTTCTCTGCTTCTTTTTTGGCTGATATGTCATAAACATATTATCTCCACCTCCTTTGCTACCCAATAATTTATAGCAAAATAACTACTATACGATTTTATCGATAATTATAGATTTACCTTATAATTATATATTCCTCTATTATCTCTGTCAAGGAGGTAAAAGTTGTTGATAAATAGTATAAAATATCAAGTATTTGTGGATAAGTTATTGAAGGTACTTATTTTTTTATGTTATTATAGATTAAGGGTTGTGAATAACTCATTTTTACATATAGTTATCCACACCTGTGTATAACTTTGTGCATAACTTGTTTAATAAATTACTTTAGATAACCTTATTTCTTGTTTTTAAGTAACGAAAACATGGAATTGTAGGTTTTTATTAATTGTTAATACTGTTAATTCATATGTAATTCCTATTGTGGATAAAGATTCTTAAAAATAAATATTAACATTATTATCAACATGTGAATAAAATTACTTACATTTGTCTATATGATTATAATGTATAACTTATGCTGTTTATAATTTGTTGAAAAACATCTAAATAAATATTTTTATAAATTGTCACTATAATTAAACCGGAGGATACGATATGGATGCCCAACTGAAAGATCTATGGGATAAAACCCTAAATATATTAAAGGGTGAAATAACAGAAGTAAGCTATAATACTTGGTTTAAGAGCTGTAAGCCTCTTTCTATATCCGGTGATACTCTACGTATAGGAGTACCCAATGATTTTACTAAGGATATTTTAGAAAAACGCTACAATGACTTAATAACCAATGCAATAGCTCAAATAGCATCAAGAAGATATAATCTAATTTTCTCTACCTTTTCTGAGGAATCCCTAGAGGAAAAGATTAAAGCTGAGGAACAAAAAGAAAAAACAAAAAATTCCATAGTGGTTAATGATGAAATGTCTGCTACCTTAAATCCTAAGTATACCTTTGATTCCTTTGTTATAGGTAATAGCAACCGTTTTGCCCATGCAGCATCTCTAGCTGTTGCTGAGTCACCAGCAAGAGCATATAATCCTTTATTCATATATGGAGGGGTTGGACTAGGTAAAACTCATTTAATGCATGCCATAGGCCATTATGTATTGCAAACAAATCCTAAAGCAAAGGTTGTTTATGTATCATCAGAAAAATTTACCAATGAGCTGATTAATTCTATTAGACATGATAAGAATGAGGAGTTTAGAAATAAATATAGGAATGTTGATATATTGCTTATCGATGATGTTCAGTTTATAGCAGGAAAGGAAAGTACTCAGGAGGAATTTTTCCATACTTTTAATGCCTTACATGATGCTAATAAGCAGATTATACTTTCAAGCGATAGACCACCTAAAGAAATTCCTACATTAGAAGATAGACTTCGTTCCCGTTTTGAATGGGGATTAATTGCAGATATGCAGCCGCCGGATTTTGAAACAAGAATGGCTATATTAAAGAAAAAAGCCGATGTAGAAAATTTAAATATAGCTAATGAAGTCTTAGTATATATAGCAACAAAAATAAAATCAAATATTAGAGAATTAGAAGGTGCACTTATAAGGATAGTTGCTTATTCTTCCTTAACTAATAGCGAAATAACCGTAGACCTAGCCTCTGAGGCATTAAAAGATATAATATCCAATAAGCAAACTAAAACCATAACCATTGATATTATTCAGGATGTGGTAGCTAACTTCTATAATTTAAGAATAGAAGAGCTAAAATCCCAAAGAAGAACAAGAAATGTAGCCTTCCCAAGACAGATAGCTATGTATCTTGCAAGAAAGCTAACAGACCTTTCCCTTCCTAAGATTGGAGAGGAATTTGGTGGAAGAGATCATACTACTGTAATACATGCCTATGAAAAGATTTCTGAGGAGTTAAAAACAAACGAAAACCTAGTAAATATCGTAAACGACCTAACAAAGAAGCTCACCCAGAAGTAATTTAAAAGTAGTACATAAAATAAATAATACACATGGGTGAATAACTTTATCTAGATTACCTGTGGATAAATTTCTAAATGACGATGTCTTTATAATAATGTGGATAAGCGAATGATATTTCAAAAACTTATCCACAGTATTTTTTTAAATTATTTTCTCATATTTAAAGGGGTTATAGCACTTTTCCACAAACCCACACCCCCTACTACTACTATTACTATAAAAATATATATTTATCTATTCTATATAGAGAAAAAATCATGTGAATAACTAAGGAGGTTTTTTAGTTGAAACTAATTTGTGATAAAAGCATACTTCAAGAGGCTATTTCCACTGCTCAAAAAGCAATAACAGGTAAATCTACCATGCCTGTATTAGAAGGAATCTACATTGAGGCCTTCAACAATACTGTTACATTTATTGGATCAGACATAGACTTAAGCATAGAAACTAAAAAAGAAGCTCAAGTATTAGAGCCTGGTAAGCTAGTTGTAGATTCTAGAATACTTGGAGAAATAATTCGTAAGCTTCCCAATGACGAAGTACTAATGGAAACCTTAGAAGGTAATATTTTGCAAATAATATGCCAAAAATCAATATTTAGTATTCTTCATATGAATGCTGATGAGTATCCTTCAATTCCAAGCATTACAGCAAACATAGATTTTTCAATAAATCAATCTGTATTAAAAAACATGATTAGAAGTACTATTTTTGCTACAGCTCAAGATGAAACAAGACCAATTCTCCAGGGAGTTCTCTTCGAAATTAATAATAAAACACTAAATTTAGTTGCTCTAGATGGGTATAGACTGGCAGTTCGCAGCGAGGTTATAGATAGCGACAGCAGTATAAATGTTGTAATACCTGGCAAAACTTTAAATGAGGTAAGTAAAATAATTGAGGAAAAGGAAGAAGCTGTAGATATAAGCTACACCTCAAATCACATTTTATTTAACCTAGGAGATACAAAGGTTATATCAAGATTATTAGAAGGCGAATTCATAAAATACGCCTCAATGCTACCTCAAAATTATAAGTTATTAGTAACAGTTAACAGGCAGGATATCCTAAATGGAATTGAAAGAGCTTCATTACTTGCTAAGGATGGCAACAGTAAGCTTATCAAATTAGAGATAGAAGAGGATAACATAGTAATCACATCTAATTCTCAATTAGGAAAGGTTCGTGAAGAGGTTACTGCAAATGTGCAAGGAGAGGCGATTCAAATTGCATTTAACTCAAAATATCTTCTTGACGTAATGAAGATTATGGAGGATAATGAGATACTTATGGAATTAAATACAAGTGTTACTCCTTGTGTTATAAAAAATAAGAATATAGATAATTGTAAATATTTAGTTCTACCTGTAAGGCTGGTAAAATAATTTTTCAGGAGGAAAACTTGCAGCCTTTTGTGAGAATTCACAAATAAAATTTTGCAAGTTAATAATTTAACTATATGAAGGATATAAAGATAAATACAGAAATAATTAAACTGGATTCCTTTTTAAAATGGTGTGGTGCTGCATCCCTAGGCTCAGAAGCCAAGATTTATATTCAAGAGGGAGAAGTATCCGTAAATGGAGAAATATGCACCATGAGAGGAAAAAAGCTAAGATCTGGTGATATAGTCACTTTTGACGGTGAGTCTTATAAAATTATTTAAATTTAAACTGTTACTTAAATTTGCACTTTAAAATATGTTATAATTTTAATGGGTGTTTTTAATGTTTATTAAATATCTTCAACTAATGAATTATAGAAATTACGGACAGCTAGATATTAATTTAAGCGAAAATGTCAATGTATTTATGGGTGATAATGCTCAAGGTAAAACAAATATCCTTGAAGCCATATATTACTGTGGCTTTGCTCGTTCACACCGAACTAATAGAGATAAAGAGCTTGTTAACTGGAAAGGTGATAAAGCTCTTATTAATCTTTATGTTAAAAGGGCAAGATTAGATAAAAAAATAAATATAGCTATATTCAAGGATGGTAAGAAGGCCATTAATGTTAATTCCATAAAGATAAATAAGATATCAGAACTTATAGGAGCCTTTAACGTAGTTATGTTTTCTCCAGAAAACCTTAAAATAGTAAAGGAATCTCCTGGAGTAAGAAGAAAATTTATAGATATGGAATTAAGCCAATTAGATAGCAAGTATTATTATAACCTTGTTCAATACAATAAGGTTTTAAATGAGCGGAATTCTGTTCTTAAAAACAGAAGATTAGATGACAGTATGCTTGATATTTATGATTCACAGCTTGCAACCTTTGGTAAATATATCATTCAAGAACGAAAAAAATATATCGAAAAGCTAAATAGGCATGGAGGGATAATTCATAAGGAAATAACCTCTAATGCTGAAGAGATAGAATTTAAATATTTATCCTCTGTAAAAGCTGTGAGTACTCTAGAGGAGGATATTATAAAAGGCTTAAAGGATCATAGGAATAAGGATAGAGAAAAGGGAATAACCTCCATAGGGCCTCATAGAGATGATATTTTAATCTATATAAATGGTATAGATGCTAAAAGCTATGGATCTCAGGGACAGCAAAGAACTTCTGTATTAACTATAAAGTTTGCATCTTTAAGAATTATTAAGGAGCAGACTGGAGAATATCCTGTTCTACTTTTAGATGATGTTCTATCAGAGCTTGATTTTAATAGAAAGAGATATGTATTAAGTTCAATTCAAGATATCCAGACCATAATTACATGTACTGGAATAGAGGATATAACTAGTTATTTAGATGAAAAATCTAAAGTATTTAAAGTAAAGGAAGGTAGTATTGTCCTTTAAAGGAGGAATTATTGTGTTCTTGCATTTAGGAGAAAATGTTGTGGTTCCTATAAAAGATATCATAGGGATTTTTGATGTTGACAATACCATGTATAGCTCCGATACAATTCAATTTTTAAGAATGGCTGAAGAAGATGGTTTTGTTGAAAGAATTACTAAGGATAAGCCTAAATCTTTTGTTATTGCTGAGGTCAATAAAAAAAGCAAAATTTATCTTTCTCCAATATCTTCCTCAACCCTTACAAAAAGAACTAATATAGATTATGATCTTTAGCTGCTTTTATATTTAAGCAGCTATTAAGTTGCTTATGCTTGCTATAGTGAATATCAAATAGGAGGAAACATATGGTGGAAAATAATAAGCAAAAATATGATGAAAGTCAAATACAAGTATTAGAAGGGCTTGAAGCCGTTAGAAAAAGGCCAGGTATGTATATAGGCAGCACTAGCTCCAGAGGACTTCATCATTTAGTATATGAGATAGTTGATAATAGTATAGATGAAGCCTTAGCAGGGTATTGTAGCAAAATAACTGTAACCATTAATAAAGATAATTCTATTACGGTAACAGATGATGGTAGAGGTATGCCTGTAGGGCTCCATCCTAAAATGCAAAAATCTGCCTTAGAAGTTATAATGACAATTTTACATGCTGGTGGTAAATTTGGAGGCGGAGGCTATAAGGTTTCAGGCGGTCTCCATGGTGTGGGTGCCTCAGTAGTTAATGCTCTTTCAGAGGTTTGTATTGTAGAATCAGAAAGAGAAGGATATATTTGGAGGCAGGAATATAAAAGAGGTATACCTGTAGCTCCAGTAGAAAAGGTTTCAGAAAGCCAGGGACACGGAACAAGAACATACTTTAAACCAGATCATGAGATTTTTGAAGAAACTGAATATGAATATGAGATATTAGAACATAGATTAAGAGAGCTAGCATTTTTAAATAAGGGAATTATCATAGAGCTTTCAGATGAAAGAGAAGATAAAAAAGAAACCTTTCATTACGAAGGTGGTATTAAGTCCTTTGTATCCTATTTAAACAGAAATAAAGAAGTTCTTCATGCAGAGCCTATTTATATTGAGGGAAGCAAAGAGGATGTTATTGTTGAGATATCCCTTCAATACAATGACAGCTATGCAGAAAATATTTTTTCCTTTGCTAACAATATTGATACCATAGAAGGTGGAACTCATCTATCTGGCTTTAAAAATGCCTTAACAAGAGTTTTTAATGATTATGCTAAGAAGTTTGGACATCTAAAGGAAAATGATAAAAATCTTCAAGGAGAGGATATAAGAGAAGGTCTTACAGCAGTAGTATCTGTTAAGATATCCGAGCCTCAATTTGAAGGACAAACAAAAACTAAGCTAGGTAATAGCGAGGTTAGAGGCATAGTTGAAAATATTATGAGTGAAGAAGTAAGTACCTTTTTAGAGGAAAACCCATCAATAGGAAAAATAATAATAGAAAAAGCTCTTATGGCTGCAAGAGCAAGAGATGCTGCAAGAAAAGCAAGAGAGCTTACAAGAAAATCAGTTCTTGAAAGAACAGCCCTTCCTGGAAAGCTAGCTGATTGCTCTTCAAAGGACCCATATGAGTGTGAGATATATATAGTTGAGGGTGATTCCGCAGGCGGCTCTGCTAAACAAGGAAGAAACAGACGTTTCCAAGCTATACTTCCTCTTAGAGGAAAAATAATGAATGTAGAAAAACAGAGATTGGATAAAATTTTAAATTCTGATACCATAAGGTCTATGATTACAGCCTTTGGTGCTGGAATAGGAAAAGATTTCGATGTAGAAAAGATTAGATATAACCGTATAATTATAATGACTGATGCTGACGTAGATGGCGCTCATATTAGAACTCTTTTATTAACCTTCTTCTACAGATATATGAAGGAGCTTATAGAAAAAGGTCATGTATTCATAGCCCAACCCCCACTTTATAAAGTATCTAAGGGAAAAAAGATGGCCTATGCTTATTCCGATAAAGAAATGGATGAAATTCTACAGGAATTTGGCGGCAAGGACAGCAGTGTAGCTATACAGAGATACAAGGGCTTAGGAGAAATGAATGCAGAGCAATTATGGGAAACTACTATGGACCCTGAAAGAAGAATACTTCTTAAAGCAACCATTGAGGATGCTATGGCCGCAGATGAGATATTTACTATACTCATGGGTGATAAGGTAGAACCTAGAAGGGAATTCATACAGCAAAATGCTAAGAGGGTAATCAACTTAGACATATAGCATTTAGATGAGGTGAAAGTTTAATGAATAACAATGAGGGAAAAGTTGTACCGGTTGATATAAAAAATGAGATGAAAAAATGTTATATAGACTATGCCATGAGCGTAATTGTAGGTCGTGCTCTTCCAGATGTTAGAGATGGCTTAAAACCTGTACATAGAAGAATACTATTTTCTATGCATGAGCTTGGACTTACGCCTGATAAAGGCTACAGAAAATGTGCAAGAATTGTCGGTGATGTTTTAGGTAAATATCATCCTCATGGCGATAGCTCAGTTTATGATGCTCTTGTAAGATTAGCTCAAGACTTTTCAACAAGATATCTTTTAGTAGATGGTCATGGTAATTTTGGATCTGTAGATGGTGATGGTGCCGCTGCTATGAGATATACTGAAGCAAAAATGAATAAGATTGCAGTGGAAATGCTTAGGGATATAAATAAAGATACAGTTGATTTTGTTCCAAACTTCGATGGTGAAGAAGAAGAGCCTTCTGTACTTCCTTCAAGATATCCTAATCTATTAGTCAATGGTTCTTCAGGTATAGCCGTAGGTATGGCTACAAATATTCCTCCTCACAATTTAGGAGAAATAATTGATGGTACTATAGAGCTTATGGATAATCCAGAAGCTGAGGTTTTAGACATAATGAAGCATGTAAAGGGGCCAGACTTTCCTACTGCAGGAATAATATTAGGAACTTCAGGTATTAGAGAGGCTTATGAAACCGGTAAGGGAATTATTAAGGTTAGATCTAAAGCAGAGATTGAAGAAGAAAATGGAAGACATAAAATCATTGTTACAGAGCTTCCATATCAGGTTAATAAGGCTAAGCTTATAGAAAATATTGCGGACCTTGTAAAGGATAAAAAGATTACTGGTATATCAGATTTAAGAGATGAATCAGATAGAGATGGTATGAGAATAGTTATAGAGCTTAAAAAGGATGCAAATCCTAATGTGATTTTAAATCTTCTCTATAAGCATACTAAAATGCAGGATACCTTTGGAGTTATAATGCTTGCTCTTGTAGATAATCAGCCTATGATATTAAATATCAAGCAGATATTAGAGCATTATATTAATTTTCAGAAGCAGGTTATAACTAGAAGAACTGCCTTTGAGCTTAATAAAGCTGAAGAAAGGGCCCATATATTAGAGGGATTAAGAATTGCCCTTGATAATATCGATGAGGTTATAAAGATACTTAGAAATTCTAAAACTACAGATATAGCTAAGGAAACTCTTATGACACGCTTTGGCTTATCTGATAGGCAGTCTCAGGCTATATTAGATATGAGACTAAGAAGATTAACAGGCTTAGAAAGAGAAAAGCTTGAAGAAGAATATAATGAGCTTATGAAGGTTATAGCCAGATTAAGAGAGATACTTAGTGATGAGAAAATCTTAATGGGCGTAATAAAAGAAGAGCTCCTAGAAGTAAAGAGAAAATATTCCGATGAAAGAAGAACAGCTATAGAAAAATCAGATGATGATATAGATATAGAGGATCTTATTCAGGAGCAAGAGGTTGTTATTACTCTTACAAACTCAGGTTATATAAAGAGAATATCTGCTGATACCTATTCAGCCCAAAGAAGAGGTGGAAAGGGTATACAGGCAATGACTACTAAGGAAAATGACTTTGTGGAGCATGTTTTCATAACATCTACCCATTCAGATATTCTTTTCTTTACCAATAGAGGAAGAGTATATAAGATTAGAGCGTATGAAATACCTGACGCAGGAAGAGTTGCAAAGGGAACTAATGTAATTAATATGATTCCTATTAATCAGGATGAAAGAATTGAAGCTGTATTATCTGTCAAAGACATGCAAAAGAAGGGTTACTTATTTATGGCTACAAAGCATGGCCTAGTTAAGAAAACGCCTTTAAAGCTCTTTGCAAACATAAGAAAGAATGGACTTAATTCTATTACTCTTAAAGAAGGTGACGAGCTATTAAAGGTTAAGGTAACCTATGGTGATGCTGATATTATTATGGTAACTAAAAATGGATATGCCATTAAGTTCAATGAGCAGAATATTAGACCGATGGGAAGAACTGCTGCAGGTGTTAGGGCTATACGCTTTAGAGAAGATGACATAGCCATAGCTATAGATATAGCTGTTGAAGGCGAAGATCTTGTAGTAGTAAGTGAAAATGGTGTTGGTAAGAGAACAAGTCTTTCAAAATATCCTCTTCAAAATAGAGGGGGTAAGGGTTTAAAGACCTATAAGGTTACAGAAAAGACTGGTAAGCTTGCAGCAGCAAGAGTATGTGATATAGATGATGAGCTTATGCTTATCAATAATAAGGGTGTTGCAATAAGAATAAATGTTGATAGCATATCCAAAACCAGTAGAGCAGCTTCTGGAGTTAAACTTATGAGAAACAGCGAGGATGAGGAAATAGTAGCTATAGCAAAAATAAGCAATGGTGAAGACAACAATGAAGATATTCCAGATATTATAGATACAGAGGATTATGATGTAGATTTGTTAGATGAATCAGAAGATATTGATGAAGAAGATATCTATGATGATGAGGATGATGAAGAATTAGACTCCGATGATGATGAGGAATTGGATGCTGATGATTCAGAGGACGAAGAGTAAATTTAATCAATATAACCTAAAACTCCTGGGAAGGTAAACTTTCCAGGAGTTTTTCTTATTAATATTTCCTATAAAAATAAGTATTAAATAAAAGGATTATTTAAATGAATTTACAGATAATTACTATATACATTACCTGGTGTATCAATATGAGTATTTAGGAGAATAATATAGAAAAACAAAGAAAATACTAATAAAAATTCATATATCTGATTAATATAAAATAACTTCCTTATATCCCTATGTTATTATAGTCTACGTCGCCGACAGGGCGAAAGAAATTGCACCTATATGAGGAACTAAAAGATGAAAAAAAATCTTGACAGTAAGTGTTATAGGTGATATAGTTATTAAGTGCCTGTAAGACAGGTAATCTTAAATGGTCTTTGAAAATTGAACAGAGAAAAGTATTTAGATAAACACAAACCAGCAATTTTTTTAAGTAATTTTGAGAAGTATCAAACTTTTAAATTGAGAGTTTGATCCTGGCTCAGGACGAACGCTG
>JAEXZL010000054.1 GCA_023451395.1 Bacillota bacterium
GAACAATGCCCATAGAAATGATTGCCATAGGCAAAGTAGAAATTCTTGGCACAATTGTTGATGAAGAAAACAACCCTGTTGAAGGAGTGGAGCTAAAAGTAGAAGGATATTCCGAAGGAAGCAGTACTACCACGGAAGATGGAAGCTTTTCAGTAGAAGTTTATAAGGGACAAGAATACACTTTAAAGGCTTCCAAAAAGGGATATCAGGAAAAAATAATTTTCACCCAAAAAGAAATCACAGAGGATAATAATAACATAGCAGAGCCGATTATATTAGAAAAGTATAAGTTCACTATAAATATTACACAGCCTAAGCATGGAAATATTGTACGAGCTGATAATAAGCCAATTGATGATAATAAAATAATTTTAAGCTATGGAGAATCCTTGGATCTAGTAGTTAGAGGGAATGATGGCTTTGAGCTGAAAGAGGTTAGAATAAATGAAAGGCTTATAGATACTGATGAATCTGGAAAATTCTCTATATTAGATATAAAAGAAAATATTAATGTTACAGCCTCCCTTAAGGATATGGCTCCTCCCATTTTTGGTGAAGTTACCGTATCTATGGAGGATCAATGGACTACTGAAAAAATCATTAGTTATAAAGTAAGTGACAATGATGAAGTTAAGGAAGTGTACTACTCATATGATAGATTTGTAAAGATTGAGGATATATTAAGCAATCTGGATAAGACTGTATGGGCAGCTGAAGATACAATAAAGGTTACTAAAAGCGGTATTATATATATTTATGCAGTAGATAATGCTGACAACATGCTAGAGATGGAAATAGAAATAAAAAAGATTGATACTACAGCTCCCAAGATAGGAGATATATTCCAAAAGGAAAGTGGAAGGCTTTGGTATAAAAAAATAACCTACAGCTTTGATATTGAGGAAACAGAAAGTGGTATAGCAAAAGTATATTATGCTTCTAATGAGGATGCTTCTAAGGGCACTGATATTAAGATAATTGACGGCAAATATAGCTTTGAGGTTTCAAAAAATCAAAAGTGGTATATTTTTGCCATAGATAATGCTGGTAATAAAATTGTAGTTTCAAAGGAAACAAGCAATATAGATACTAAGGCTCCGGTTATTTCAGCTGTGAAAGCTTCCGATAAATGGGATACGGAGAAGAACTCAGTGAGCTTTCAGGTTAATGAAGAAAATAATCTATATAAAGTATATTATTCAACATTAAAGGAATATGAGGAAGGATCCCAAGAGTTAAAAGAAATCACTCCTATGGAAGGTAGCTATTACTTTGAAACTTCAGAAAATGGAACTTATTATATATATGCAATTGACGGTGCAGGAAATGTGGGAAAGGCTTCTGTAGAGGTTAACCATATAGATAGGGACAAGCCAGAAATAAAAAAACTAGAAAAGAATACAGAAGGTGAATGGGATAAGGAAAGTGTTGTTATTAATATTATC
This sequence comes from Bacillota bacterium, assembly GCA_023451395.1. GTDB lineage: Bacteria > Bacillota > Clostridia > Clostridiales > Clostridiaceae > JAEXZL01. The sequence continues at coordinate 1,446 of JAEXZL010000054.1, forward strand.
GCAGAGGATACCCAATCTGGCATTGCAAAGGTGGTTTATTCCTCCATATATGGTAGCTATGATGAAGCTTATAACAAGGGAGGTCTCATTGAAGCTATTTATGAAAATGGAAAATACAAAGTGGAAGTACCGGATTCAGAATTTAATGGAAGATACTATTTTTGGGCAGTAGATTCCGTGGATAATGTTTCTGATCATGCTTTTATAGAAATAAAGATTGATAGGACTGCACCTTCAAATCTAAAGCTTTCTTATGTAGAAGATAAAGACAAGGGCTTTATTAAAAAGATTCTCAACATTATTACCTTTGGGATGTTCTTTAAGGATAAGATTCATATAACCATGGAAGCTAAGGATAATAGAGAAAGCTTTGACAGTGGATTAGCTTATTATGAATATCAAATGGTCGCTAATGGTGATAGGCTTTCCGAAAATAAATGGGTTAAAGTTAACTCAGATAAAGAATCCGTTGAAGAAACGATACCCTACAAAGAGTTTTCTGGAAAGATATATTTTAGAGCCTGGGATAAGGCTGGCAATAGTGCAGAGGCTGTAACGGATACTAAAGAGGGAACCCCTGTGGTAATGGATAGTGAAACTAGCTCCACAGCTCCCATAGTAAATACCAATGGATATGATGGAGGAGTATGGACGAATAACCCTATAGTGATTTCCTTAAGCGGTGCAGCAACCCTTTCTGGAGTTGATTATTATGAATATAGGATTGATTATGCTAATCCAAACACAGAAGATAGAGGCTGGGAAAGGCTTCCGGAAACCGATGGAAAGCTTCCTCATGAGGCAGGAGGAACTATCAGCAATCAGATTACAATAGCTGACAACTTTAATGGAATACTTTACTTCCGTGCTGTAGCTAACAACATGAATATAAGCCCTGAAAGTAGTGGAACCCTGGTTAGGCTTCAAAAATCTCTTCCAGAGAATGCAAGTCTAGGGATTAAAGAGTCTAATGGAAGTAATGACTGGTATGTGGGAAGCTATCCTTCTATAAAAATAGAAGAGCCCTTTATAAGTGAGTTTTCAGCTCCTGTATCCACTTATTATAAGCTGTGGAATACTACGAAAATGGAGACAGAGGATTCCGTAAGCTCAGTGCTTTTTGAAGGAAAAAACCTACCTGTTATAAAAGAGGATGGTGTTTATAAGCTTAAGATATACACTGTAGACCTATCCGGTAACCACTGTAGTGACAGCGCTGTAATTATTAAAGAAATTAAAGTTGATATTACGGCACCTGATAAGTTAGACATTATGGTTGAAGATATATCTATCTTAGCAAAAGAGAGCAATAGTATTTACTTTAACCTCTTTTATCCTAAGGAAATTAAGGTGAGGATGTCTGCAGATACTGACATAAGTGGCTTAAAAGCTTTAAGCTACCAGAAAGTAAAAAATCCTTATAATTATGATGAAAAGAATGGTACATGGTTGCCCTATAATTACCAAACAGGTATTGATATAGGACTCAACGATAAGTTCATAATATATTTTAAAGCTGAGGATATGGCTGGCAACACCACTATTGTAAACAGTGATGGTGCTATTGTGGATGATAAGCCTCCAATGGGTGAAAATTACTCCCCCAATATAACAATAATCCCTGAAGCGGCAAATAAAAATGGATATTACAGCGGAGACGTTAAGGTTCAGCTACTTGCTACTGATCCCAAATATATGGGAAGCTCTCCGGATAGTAAAAATGGAGCTTATTCTGGTCTTGAAAAGCTATCCTATAGAATTTTGGCAGAGGATAAAGTAACCAAGGAAGAAACCCTGATTATGGAAGGTGGAGACTCTGAAGTAATTAAGGATGAAGATGGTCTTATACAATCCTGGAAGGGCTATATTATCATTAACGGTAAAGAAAATAATAGCAATAGGGTTATAGTGGAGGTTACTGCAAAAGATAATGCTGGAAATGTTACCGTTACCAAAACTTCTGTAGGTGACATTAAAATTGATACCACCATTCCTAAGATAGAGGTTTCCTATAATAATAATAGGGCTGATTCACAAAACTTCTTTAAAGAAGACCGCGTTGCAATTATTAAGGTTACAGAGAGAAATTTTAATAGCAATGATATGGCAATAAAAATTACTAATAGTGATGGAGAAATCCCTTCCGTAACTAGGTGGGATAAAATTAGCGGTTCAGGTAATGAAGATGGTACCATCCATACAGCTTTCATAAGCTTTAAAGCTGATGGAGACTACACCTTTAAAATAGAGTATACAGACCTTGGGGGTAATAAAGCTGGTGCAGTTAACTATGGAGAAGGTACCATTTTCCCTGAAGAATTTACAATAGATAAAACATTGCCAAAAGTTACTGTTACCTATGATAACAATAGTGCAAAGAATAGTAAGTTCTTTAATAAGGGTCGAACAGCTACCATAAGCGTTACAGAACACAACTTTAATCCTGCAAGAGCTAACTATAGTGTTACAGCTAAGAAAAATGGAGCTTCCATAACTCCTCCTTCTCTTTCAAGCTGGAGCAGAAGTGGCGATGTATCAACAGCAAGAATCACTTATGCCGAGGATGGAGATTATACCTTTGATTTTAAGCTTTCAGATATGGCGGGGAATGAAAATCAAAGAGTTAATTTTGCATCATCAGTAGCTTCAAAGGATTTTGTAGTGGATAAAACTATTGAACCTCCAATCATAAAGGGTATTGTAAGTGGCAGTGCCTATAAGGGTGATGTTATTCCAGAAATTGATTTATCAGATATAAATTATGAGAGCTATAAATTAGCACTTCTCCGCACTAGAAGGGGAGAAATTAATGCAGATGTTAGTAAGGAATTTTTAAAAGACCTTAATGCTTCTTCTCAAGGTGCTTCTGGGGTATTTAACACCTTCGAAAAGGTTAAAGAAAATGACGGAATATATACTCTTATTGCAATGGTAAATGATATGGCGGGAAATGAAGAGAGCAGCTCAGTGACCTTTTCCATAAACAGATTTGGCTCTGTATATGTATATAATGATTATTTAGCAGAGTTAAATAATACTTATGTTAAAGCAGTAAAGGATGATTTGGTTATCACTGAATTCAATCCTGATAAGCTTGTGGAGGGTTCTATAAACCTAGAAATAACCTTAGATGGAAAGCCTATATCTGAGCCTGTTTATGAGGTTTCTCCAGTGGTTAACGATTCCGTGGCTGTTGGAAGCAGCGGCTGGTATCAGTACGATTACTCCATAGCTGCCTCGAATTTTACTAAGGATGGAATTTACAAGGTGGTAGTTTCTTCTGAGGATAAGGCGGGGAATAAACCTGAAACCATCAATTATGATGATGGAGAGGTATTATTCAGAGTGGATAATGTAGCTCCAGAGCTCTCAAATATAAAGGGCTTAGAGTCAAAATACTATAATGCAAAAGCTCTTGAAATAGATTTTGATGTATTTGATTCTATTGGACTAAAGGAAGCAAGTGTATATGTATCTGGGAAAGAAGTTGCGGTATTCAATGAATTTAATGATATTACTAACTTTACCGGTTCCTTTCAAGTAGGAGAGGGTATGAATCAGGAGATAAAAATAGTAGTGGAGGATTTAGCTGGTAATATTACTGATACCTCTGATGAGGCCTTTAAGCCAGAGTTTGTTTTTCAAAATAATATAACTGTGTCCACCAATGCAATCATAAGGTGGTATGCAAATAAACCTTTATTCTGGTCTACTATTGCTGGAGCCCTAGCTCTATGTGCTGGAGGAACTCTCTTTGTACTAAAAAGAAAAAGTAAGCTTGTATAATAATGAAATGATAGTTTTTCAGCAAAGCCTATGGGGGGATTTCTCCCCATAGGCAGCTGAAGAATTATTTATCAGAATTTATATAAAAGTTATTGATATGAACTGTGATAAATAATTCAATGATATTTGACTGGGGGTAAAAGAATTGAATACACTGATTGAAAATGGCACACTCAGCGAAAAGGCTTGTGGTTCAAATTTTGCATATATATTAAATGATAGCAGCATCTTTATGTCTACGGAATATAAGGTGCTGCAGAATCAAGGAAATGGCTTTGTTAAGTGTATGAAAATGAGTTACAACGGAAAGGTAGAACTCTATTATCTAGTAGCTGCACTGAAATCCTTTAGAACAATGCTTACTGCTCTTGATGGTGATAGTTTCCTAACCATTATAGCAAATCTCTTTGCCAATATTATTGATGCTAAAAATAACGGATTTTTATCTTGTGAAAATATTGAGGTATCTTTTGAGAAGTTTTTTGTGGATCCAACTACCTTTAAGGTGAGCTTAGTATATCTTCCCCTTAGAAGTCGTCTTTTTTCAGATTACTTTGCCTTTGAAAATGAATTAAGAACTAGCCTCATAAAAATCATTAATAGCATTGATGCATTGTCGTCATCAAAAACAATGCAGTTATCACTTGATCTTTCAAACGGGACTTTAGCTCTTGAAGATATTTATAGCAAAATAAAAGGTGGGACACTTATACAGAGAAAAACAAATGAGAAGGTAGAACAATACTTTGGAGGCAAAAAAGATAAGACTATGCGTATCATTGCCATGAATGCACCGATGCGCGTTGTAATGGAGGTTACTAAAGATATATATGTAATAGGAAAGAATGTATCAACGGTGGATGGTGCAATCACCTTCAATAAAGCTATCAGCCGGATCCACTGCCAGATTGATAGACGTAATGGTGAATATACCATTACCGATTTAGGTAGTGCCAATGGAACCTATGTCAATATGGTCAGGCTAGCAGAAAATAAGCCTCACCCTATTAAAAATGGAGATGTGGTAAGGCTGGCCAATAGTGATTTTCAAGTATCAATTGGATAAGGAAGGTGCACAAGATGAGAAGACCAAGAATAATAATAGTAGATACTGATGAAAACTATATAGTTCCTCTCCAGTTGAAGTTTGTGGAGGAATTCTTTGAAAAGATAGATTTAGAAATTATTAGCGATGAGAACTATTTTTCAGCCCTATTTAGGGAGCCTCAAAAAGCGGAAATTCTTATAGTTTCCGAGGAATTATATGACTCCAGTATTAATAGGCATAATATCAGCAATATATTTGTCATGATGGATCAGTATGAAGAAGGAAACACTGATGAACTAAGCATCAACCGTCTTTTCAAGTATACGAGCATCAAAGAATTATTTAATGAAATAACAGGTAAGAGTTCTGAAGTTTTGAATATAAAAGACGGTGGAAAGAAAGAACCTCAAATTGTTTTGGTATGCTCTGCTTGTGGAGGCACTGGAAAAACAACTGTTGCTCTCGGCATCAGTTCCTCCTTAACTAAGAGCTATAAAAAAGTGCTGTATATCAATGCAAGCCACCTGCAGTCCTTCCAGAGAATACTGAAAAACCCAAGTGCAATTGCTGCAGCAGATGTTTATGCAAAGCTCTCAAATCCCAGCGGGTATGCTTATGAAGATATAAAGCACGTAATTCGTAAAGAAGGTTTTAGTTATTTGCCTCCTTTTAAGGCAGCTTTGATGTCTTTAGGGCTTAAGTATTCTGTATATGAAAAGATAGCATTATCTGCAAAAAAGTCCAATGATTACGATTATATAGTGATTGATGCTGATTCTACCTTTGATGAAGAAAAGGCTCAGCTCCTTAACATTGCTGATAAAGTTATTGTTGTAACAGAGCAGACAGCAGCATCGGTATATGGGACGAATATCTTCGCTGCCAATATAAATGGTGTGAATACTGAAAAATATATTTTTATTTGCAATAACTTTGATAAAGAAAAGGACAATGCTTTGATTTCACGGAGCATGGCCATGAAGTTTTCGGTGAATGATTATATTGAACATTATAACCATTATGACCAGTTGAAATGTGAAGATTTGGCAAAGGATATAGGAATGCAGAAAACCGCCTTCCTTATCATTTAGGAGGGACGATATTTATGGATAAAGATAGTGCTACAGTAGTATTTCATATACAGAAAAGAAAATATACTACTGATGTAGAAGTGCCACTTGGAATAACAGCAAATGAACTTGTAATTGCATTAAATACTGCCTATGAGTTAAATATAGATACTTCTGATGTGAAAAATTGTTATCTTAAAATGGAAAACCCCATTGCTTTATTGAAAGGGAATAAACTTCTTTCCGAATTTGGTGTACGTAATGGCGCAATTATCTACTTCACAGAATAGGAGATGATCATATGTTAAGTAGATACAAGTTGATAATATCAAATAATAACTTGTATAAAGAGGTTGACTTATCTCCTGCATGCACAGATATTCGCATTGGCACTTCTCCAGAGTGTGATGTTAGATTGCGTAAAGAGTTATTCTTTGCACCCATTGAACTAATATTGCATAGGGATGAGGCTGGGTGGAGTATAATTTGCTCGGACAACCTTTATTGTACAGTTGGTGATATCCGTAAACTGCTCACCAAAAAGCTTATTCATGGCGATGAAATGGCTGTGAAGTATCAAGAATCTGATATGGAAGTCTTTAGATTTTCTTTTGTTATTGATTTTGATTATGAAAAGAAAGAGTACGATCTTGTGATTGACTTGCAAGGCAAGTCTCAAATTAAAATTGGTGGAACAACCGATAGCCACATTTACGTAAAAGACGATTATCTTGGATCCGACTACTTAATCCTAAGCCTTGATAACGGCAAGATTGTAGTAAGGGATAATAATAGTAAATACGGTGTTTTTGTAAATGGTATAAGAATTAACAAATCGAAAGAAATTGAGGATTGTAATTTTATTTCTATTGTTGGTTTTAGTTTCTATTATAAAAACAACAAATTGTATACTTCAACTAGGGAAGGTATGACTTTTAATGAGCTTTCTTATAAGAAGGTAGAGAATCATAAGAGTCATTTTACGTACCCGAAATTCAACAGAAATTCCAGAATTCAATATGTTATTCCCAGGAAAGATATTGAAATTCAATATGCAGCTCAAAAGCCGCAAAAATCTAAAAAGAATATAGTAATGTCACTTGTTCCTGCTTTTATAATGCTTGCTATGACAATTATATTACGTGGTGTTATTGGTGGAGGAGGAACATTTGTTATCTATAGTGCCGTATCAATGTCACTGGGTATAGGTACATCCATTGTATCTTTTATCCAAGATAACAAGACCTATAAGAAGGAGTATAAAGAAAGAATAGAAGCTTATAACAATTATATAGTTAAAAAGAAAGAGACCATTGAGCAGGCCAGAGGAAATGAACTGCGCGTAAGAGATTTGATTTATAAATCTTTAGAAGAAAGCTTGGGTGAAGTGGATAGCTTCGGGAAATGCCTGTTTGAAAAATCTCAAGGGGATGCGGACTTCTTACAGGTATATCTAGGTAGAGGTAGAGTTGAATCCGTTAATCCTGTAAAATACACCAAGCAAGAGTTTGTAGATTTAGAAGATCCACTTGCAACCATTCCTGAAACCGTTTCTGAGAGCTACAAGTACATTGAAGATACACCTATTATCTCTGATTTTAATGCTTCATGCGGAATTGGTATTGTAGGTAAGCCTACTGACCTTGAAAATATATTGAAGAATATAACCTTGGATATTGCTATTAGGCATTTTTATAATGATGTAAAAATGGTTTTTGTATTTAGTGAAGGATATCTTCCTAAAATGAACTGGATTCGCTGGCTACATAATATAGCTAACGAAAAGCTTGATGTAAAGAATATTGTATGCGATGAGGAAAGTAAGAATATGATTCTTGAGAATCTCTATCTTATCCTCTCTACTCGTGAAAATATATTTAACCAAAACAGGGATATCATTTTTGATGAACAGTATGTTGTATTTGTAACAGATGCAACAGCCATTAGCAGCCATCCTGTTTCCAAGTATTTTAAAAATTGTGTAACCTATGGTTTTACATTTGTTTTCTTAGAGGAGCATGAAGAAAATATTCCTCTAGGTTGTACTGAAATCATTCGCTTAGATGGTTTGGACTCGGGCAAGGCTCTAAAAACCGAAAATGGGGATAATATTTTAGACTTTGAGTATCCTTTGATTTCAGATGAAATCGCAAAAAGCGTTGCTTTGAAGCTTGGTGCTGTTGAAGTAGATGAAGTTTCCCTTGAAGGAGAAATGACAAAGAATATTACGATGTTTGAGTTATTAGGAATCTTATCTGTGGAAGACATGAATCTTCCTGAACGCTGGGGTTCTTCAAAGGTTTATGAGAGCTTAGCAGCTCCTTTGGGAGTAAAAAGTAAGAATCAAGTTGTTTATCTTGATATCAGTGACAAAGCTGGTGCACATGGGCCACATGGCTTAGTTGCAGGTACAACGGGTTCTGGTAAATCGGAAGTTCTTCAAACTTATATTCTTTCCATGGCTACTCTGTTCCATCCATATGAAGTAGGCTTTGTAATTATCGACTTTAAGGGTGGTGGAATGGCAAACCAGTTTAAGAACTTACCGCACTTGATTGGCACAATTACAAATATTGATGGTCGTGAAATCAACCGTTCACTTCTTTCAATTAAGGCTGAACTGGTAAAGAGACAGGAAATCTTCTCTGAAAATGGTGTCAACCATATTAATGACTATATTAAATTGTACAAGGTTAAAAAGGTGGACACACCACTGCCGCATCTTATTATGATAGTAGATGAGTTTGCAGAATTGAAAGCTGAATATCCTGATTTTATGAAAGAGCTAATTTCAGCTGCTCGTATTGGACGTACATTAGGGGTTCACTTGATTTTGGCTACTCAGAAACCTGCTGGAGTTGTAGACTCACAGATTTGGTCTAATTCCAAGTTTAAGATGTGCCTTAAGGTTCAAACCAAGGAAGATAGTAACGAGGTGTTGAAGACTCCTCTTGCTGCTGAAATTGTTGAGCCTGGCCGTGCATACTTCCAAGTTGGTAATAATGAGATTTTCGAACTCTTCCAATCTGCATATAGTGGCGCAACTGTTCCAGAAGGTAATGATGCCAATGAAAAAATTTATGCTATATACGAAAGAAATCTTTGGGGTAAAAAGACATTAAAGTATACCAATAAGAAGATTAAAGCTAATAATAATTCTTTAACACAGCTTCAATCAATTTTGGACTATGTTCATGACTATTGTTTGGGATTGGGAATTAAAAGTCTTCCAGGTATTTGCCTACCATCTCTCAAAGAGCATATTAGAATAGAGGAGCTCAATTACAATTATTATTCTGCCAACATTTCTGTTCCTATTGGAATCTATGATGATCCGGAACAGCAAAGGCAGGGTGAAGTTCCCGTTGATGTTTCTAGAGACAATGTTTATATCGTTGGCTCCGCTCAAATGGGCAAAACAGTTATGTTACAGACTATAGTATATGGTTTCATTAGGAAGTATACTCCAGAACAAGTAAATCTATATCTAATAGACTGTGGCAGTATGGTGCTGAAAATTTTTGAAGGCTCAAGCCATGTGGGTGGTGTAGTCCTCTCTAATGAAGATGAAAAGTGTAAGAATCTATTTAAGCTTTTAAATACAGTGGTTATTCAACGTAAAAAAATATTATCAAGTAAGGGTGTAGGCAACTTCACTGCATACCTTGATGCTGGTTATAAGGATATGCCGATGATAGTAGTAGTCATAGATAATATGGCTGCTTTTAAGGAGTACTTCCCTGACCAATACGATGAAATTAACAGCCTTTCCCGTGAGGCACAAGGAGTCGGTATATCTTTTGTTGTCACAGCAGCAACATCTAACGCACTTAGCTATAGAACACAAGCAAATTTTGGTAAGAAGTTTGTTTTAAACTGTAATGATACCAATGAGTATAGTAATGTCTTTGGACACTGTAAGCAGACACCTAAGGAGAATACTGGACGAGGATTGTTTATGCTGGAAAAGAAAATACTGGAGTTTCAGGTAGCTATTTTTGGACAGAGTGAAAAAGAAGCAGAGAGAAGTATGGAACTAAAACATTATATTGAGAACCGCAATAGTGAATTCACTGCTAAGGCAATAAAGATTCCTATGATTCCTGATAAACTTTCTCTCAGTGAGTATATGTCCTCTAATCCTCATGTCTTCAGGAGCAAAGGGGTTCTGCCAATAGGCATGGATTTTGCTTCGGTGGACCTTATAGCTATAGATATTAATAATGTAGGCTCTGTGGCATTGATGGGTGACATTGAGAGTAGAGATTCCCTTGTCGGCAATTTCGTAAGAATGATTGCACAGACGATTATATTCCATAATATCGAAGCAATTGTTATCGATGATAAGAGTAAGAAGCTCAAGGAATGTGCTGAATTTGGCTTTGTTAAGCATTATACCTCAGATGTTGCAGAAGGAATGGCTCTTGTATCTGATTTCTGTGATGATATAGTGCATCGCCGCGATAAAGAGGATGGAATTCAAGATTCTTACATTATGTTACTAATAAATAATGCAGATGTATTTAAGAGAATTTGTGCTGATAAGAGTCAAAGCAAGATGCTGTCTGAGGCAATTAAAGCTGCTAATGAGGCAAATGCATTTGTTTTGCTTAATACAGTTGAAAACCAGCAGGTTGGCTTTAACTCATCTGAGGTTCTTAAAACAATTAAGGAAGAAAAGCAGGCAATTCTATTTGCACCATTAGCTGAAAGTAAGATGTTCGATATATCTGGACGCAATAAGTCAGAGACAGCATTCGATGCTACAATGGGCTATCGCTTTGATGGTGGAACCTATTCTAAAATTAAAATTTTTGATTGAGAGGTGTAAATATGGGAGGTAAGAAAACAGGTAACGTGATTTGTGATGGCAATATTGATACTGCTAAAATTTATGCAGCCCACAGCCAAATTAAAGAAATCGTAACGTCTTATAAATCCGTTAATCTTAATGTTGCAAAAATAACTCAAGAAATCAAGGAAAACTGGGTTGGAGAAGGGAGAAATGAGTTTGAATCACAGTACAACCTTTTGATAAAGAAGATTGATGATTTTGGTGATATTTTGCAAGATATTTACCAAGCATTAGTT
>JAEXZL010000098.1 GCA_023451395.1 Bacillota bacterium
CCAGGGGTGATATCATTAATGCCATTACTGGTGCTCTGTTCATTCTTTTCCTTTGATATAGATTCTTCTCGATATCTTTGCACTATTATGGTCATTAATGCATCTTTTATAAGTGGATCGTGCTGTCCCATGGCATTTAATAACATTCCTCTGCTAGAAGGTGAAGCCAGCATTTGTGCAACATCTACAAATAATCTTCCGCCAGCTTTAAACCTTTGACCAAAGGATGTTAACTGGAAGATGGACATTCCCAAGGGTTTCATAGGGTCTGTCATCATTTGTTGATGACCAACAGATATATACACATGATATTTTTCATCATTACCCTCAGGGATGGGGTATAAAGTAGTAATTGGTCTGCTTTGGACAATATAAAATCTATTATCAGTAAGACACCACTCCACATCTTGGGGGTGACCGAAATGCTCTTCTATCCTTCTCCCTATACCCTCAAGATTCAAAATCTGTTCATCTGTCAGCACTTGTCTATTCTGCTCTAGAGGTTCAATCTCCTGTTCTTTAGTACCGCCATCCTTCAAGGGATAGATGGCTAAGTTCTTAGTGGATATCTTCTTATCCACAACATTACCACTATGGACTTTATAAATATCAGCATTTACAAGACCAGAGACCACAGCCTCACCTAGCCCGAAGCTGGCATCAATGGATGACACTTTCCTATTGGAAGTTACCGGATCTGCAGTAAACAATATTCCTGCCGCCTGGGGAAAGACCATCTTTTGAACAACTACAGATAGATGGACCTTACCATGGTTAAAGCCCTTTTGAAGACGGTAAGTTACGGCTCTATTTGTAAATAAAGATGCCCAGCACTTACTGATATGCTTTAGAATTGCCTCACTTCCAATAATATTTAAATAGGTATCCTGCTGGCCTGCAAAAGACGCAGTAGGTAAATCCTCTGCAGTTGCACTTGATCGTACTGCATAGGCATCATATTCACCAAAGATTCTTAGGAAACTAGTTATTTCCTCTTCTATATCCTTAGAAATAGGAATACTTTCAATAACCATAGAAATTTTCCTGCTCACTTCATAAACCTTATCCCTATCTTCTACTGAAAGATGAGATAATTCTTCTAATAAGCCTTTAACTTCCTGATTATTTCCTATTGTCTTTTTATATGCTTCTGTAGTAACGCAAAAACCTTCTGGTACTAGAATCCCTGGAATCTTTAATAATTCTCCTAGGTTAGCACCTTTACCTCCCACAATGGAAAGCTTCCTTTTATCAATTTCCTTAAAGCTTAGGACATATGAACTCATATTCATTCTCCTCCTCTTTTCTAGGTATGAATAAAGCATTTCTCTGAGAAACACTATATGCTCCTATGGTATCTGAAAACTCAGAAGATTATAAGACTGTTATTAGAAAATTCTATATGATATAATTAAACTGGAAGAAGTAATTAATTATTACAAAAATTAATAAAGGTACTAAAATTCACAAATAATAAAGATGCCCGCTTTGATTACTCAAAGCGGGCAAAAAACATTTTCTAACATATCCTAGGAACCATTTCCCCCTCTAAAGGAGTTATGATTCTCTTTCCTCCAAAGCTATTTTCAATGATTACTTGCTGATTCTTATCTTCTAAGAATTCACCTATTATTTGAGCATCCACACAGTGATTTAGCTTCTGTAAACATTCCAGTATCTCCTTTGCTTTAGCTTTTTCCGCCACCAATATCATTCTTCCCTCTGAAGCTACATATATAGGATCTAAACCTAAAAGCTCATTTATTGCTGCAACTTCTCCCCTAATAGGTATCTTTTTTTCATATAAATGTATACTATGGCCTGAGAGCTTTGCCAATTCATTAAGAACAGTAGCTACTCCACCCCTGGTAGGATCTCTCATAATTTCAATATGCTCCATATAACCTCCAAGGCACTCTAATATTTCAGTAAGAGGTGCACAGTCACTCTTGAAATCACCTTTTACTTTGAGATCATACTGACTTATTGCTATAGTTGTACCATGCTCAGCAATGGTACCAGTTAAGATAATTTTATTCCCAGGCAGTATTTCTTTAATACTAAAGTCTTGTATAACCTTTCCTATACCACTGGTATTAATGAATACTTGGTCTATTGCTCCTTTTTCTACCACCTTAGTATCCCCTGTTACTATATATACTCCTGCCTGTTCAGCTGCTTCCTTCATAGATATAACTATTCTTTCAAGAAGCTCAATATCAAAACCTTCTTCCATAATCATTCCACAGCTTATATAAAGAGGCTTTGCACCAACAGCTATTAAATCATTTATAGTGCCACAGACGGAAAGCTTTCCTATATCTCCTCCAGGAAAAAAGATTGGTTTTACTACAAAGGTATCTGTAGTAAAAGCCACTTTTCCCTGCCCTATTTCTAATATTGCAGAATCTAATCCCTGCAAAAGTATTTCGTTGTTAAAATGCTTATAAAATATGTCTCTTATTAGCTGCTCTGTATCACTTCCTCCATTTCCATGACTTAACTTGATTAAGTTATCCATTATAAGTCTCCTTCTAATTACCATATTTATAATAAGCTGCACAAGTCCCTTCTACAGAAATCATACAGGGTCCTAAAGGGTGGTTAGGACTGCACTCTATTCCAAAAGCCTTACAATCTACAGGTTTTTTTCGTCCCATAAGAATCTCTTTACACATGCACTGAGTAGCACTTTTCTTCGAAGGAATTTCTATATTGAATTTTTTAATAGCATCAAAGGATGAATAGCTTTCTTTTAGTGCTAAGGACGAATTCTGTATGTAACCAATTCCCCTCCACTCTGCATCCCCTACTTCAAATACATCCATCATTGCCTCTTGCGCTATTATATTCCCTTGGGATTTAACAGATCTTTTATATAGATTTTGAAATATCCTAGGACTGATATTTTCTCTAATAAGGATAAGCTCATGAATAGCTGTTATAATATCTAGTGCTTCAAAGCCAGCAATTACGGCAGGAATTTCATATTTACAAGAAATGAACTTAAAATAATCTGCCCCCATTACCGCTGCCACATGACCAGGACAAATTATTCCATGGATATTATCTATTGATTTATCTAACACAAAATTCATTACTGGAGGCATGAGCTTTAAGGAACAAAGAAAGAACAAATTAGAGATGTTTTTTTCTTTAGCTAATTTAATTGTTGAAGCTATTACTGGAGCAGTAGTTTCAAAGCCTACAGCAAGAAAAAATATGTTCTTTTCTTTATTATCCTGAGCAATTTTCAAAGCTTCAAAGGGTGTGTAAAGGATTCTGATTTCTTTTCCCTTTCTCCGCTGATCTAATAGGCTTTCATAACTTCCTTTTACCTTGAGAAGGTCACCAAAAGTTACTAATATTACATTGTCCTCCTTTAATATCTTCATGGCAGTATCCAAAATACTTTCTGAGGTTACACAAACAGGACATCCTGGACCAGAAAGTAACTCAATATTGGGAGCTAGAAGCGTTCTTAACCCAAACCTACCAATGGCATGAGTATGAGTCCCACATACCTCCATTAATCTAATATTTTTATGAGAAACTTTATTTATATCCTTAATCATACTGCGAATTTTTACTTCATCCATCCATTAAGCCTTCCTCATCCACTATACTTTTATATTTATCAGTTAAAAATCTATAATAATCTTTATCAATTTTTTCTATAGCACAGCCAACATGAACCAGAACATAATCTCCTATTCTGGGTTTTTCAATAAGCTTAATAAAAACCTCTGTTTCGGCTCCCATAATATTAACTAAAGCATAGGCTCCATTAATATGGGTTATTTCCCCAGGTATAGCTAAACACATACATCCTCACCCCTGTATAATTTTGTCTGTAATAACGAGCTGTCCTATGGATATACCACTATCATTTATAGGAATCTTATGATTATAAAACACCTTCATCCCTATATCTCTTAGACTTTTTACCATATTACTCAGCAGATATTGATTTTCAAAACAGCCTCCACTGAGTATAACTTCCGAAAGAGCATATTTTACGCTCAGTTTTTGCACCATTTTTTCCGTAGCTTTAACTAAACCATTATGGAATTTTGAAGAAATAACAGATACAGGTACATGAAGCTCTATATCCTTTAGAACTTCATAAATAAGAGCTTCATAATCAATTTCTAGCATCTCTTCCTTTGATAATATATCCATTGTATAATAATCCTTAACCTTATGATTTATAGAATTCTCAAGGATAATTGCAGCTTGAGCATCATAGGAAATTCTGTAGCAAAGACTAAGTAAAGCTGATATGCAGTCAAATAAACGTCCTACACTAGATGATTTATAACAGTTAAGCTTATTATTAAGAGCCTGCAAAACAACTTCAATTTTTTCCTCTTCAATTTTTCCAAGCCATTTTTTCGGGGAGTATCCTAGTGCAGCTAAATAGCATAAGGCAACCCTCCAGGGCTCTTTTACTGCTTTCTCTCCCCCCTGAAACGTAACATATTTCAAATGTCCAACTCTCTTAAATTCTTCTATATTACCAATAAAAAATTCCCCGCCCCAAATGCTTCCATCTGTCCCATAGCCTGTACCATCAAAAATCACACCAATTGCTGCTTCTTTTAATTTATGTTCAACCATGCAGCTGGCCATATGAGCATGATGATGCTGCACTGGTATCTTAATCCCTTTATAATTATCAAGGCTACACCTTGAAGTAAAACCAGGATGCATATCATAAGCAATTACCTCTGGCTTAATATCAATAATTTTTAATAAGTGCTCTATTGTCATTAAATGATTATTGTAGGAATCAGCATTATTCATATCCCCTAGATACTGACTCATATATCCATAGCCCTTTTTAGAGACAGAGACTGTATTTTTTTGCTCTCCTCCAAGGGCAAGAACTTCTCTCCTAGTTTCCATTTTTATAATAAAAGGAGCATAGCCTCTTCCTACCCTTACTACCATTTCTTGATCTTCTACAATCCTAATAACAGAATCATCCACAGAGGTATGAATATCACGATTACTTACTAAGAAAAGGTCTGCCGCTGATCCAAGCTCCCTAATTGCCTTTTTATTCTTATATTGAATTGGTGAATTGCTTATATTTCCACTAGTCATAACCAGATAGTGGATGCCTTCTTGAAATAACATAAAATGTAACGGTGTATATGGAAGAAAAATACCTACTTTTTTCGTATCGGGAGCAATGACCTCTGGTAAAGGAAAAGGCTCCTTTTTATCCAGTAAAAGAATTGGCTTTTTATTGCCTTCTAATATATTTTCTTCTAAAGAGCTAATGTAGCAAATATAATGCGCATATTCCTTATCTTTAGCCATAATAGCTAGAGGCTTATGAGGTCTGTTTTTTCTCTTCCTAAGAAGCATAATAGCCTCTTCATCTTCTCCGTTACAAACTAAGTGAAAGCCACCCAGTCCTTTCACCGCTAAAATTCTTCCCTCTTTAATCTCTTTTACAGCTTGCCTAATCTCGTCTTTTCTTTTATATACTTGACCCTGTTGATTATACAAAAATAGGGATGGACCACATTTAGGGCAACAGGTGGGCTGAGCATGAAATCTTCTATTTAGAGGATTTTCATAATCCTTAATACAGTTCTCACACATATTAAAGGCCCCCATGACAGTATTTTTTCTATCATAGGGTAAGGCCTCAATTATAGAATATCGTGGCCCACATTCAGTACAATTAGTAAAAGGATATTGAAACCATCGGCTCTTTACATCAAGTACTTCCTTCATGCATTCAGGACATACTGAAATATCCGGGGATATAAATCTTAATCCATTATCAATATTATTACTTTTTTCTATAATAAAATCCTTATATCCAGCTATATCTTTTTGTACTATCTCCACCTTTTCTATCCTGGAAAGACTTGGTGGCTTATTAACCATCTGAAATATAAAGTGCTTCACATTTTCTTCCTTGCCCTCAACCTCAACTATTAAGGAGGCCCCGCTATTATTTACAGAGCCTCTTATATTATGTTTAAGAGCTAAGTTATACACATAGGGCCTAAAACCAACTCCTTGTACTATTCCAAATACCTTTATGGTATAGCTTTTAAGGGTTACGTCCATTATTTTTCCTTCTCCATAGTCTCACCTTTTAAGCTGCTTATCACTGCCGACTGATCTTCAATATCTTCTCTTACAACAAGTACTTCTGTCCATTCGCCTACTATGGGAGCATTATATTCCATTAAATGCTCTTTTAGATTTACGCTATTCACATGACTATTTTGGTTAACCTCAACAACAATACTTTCAATCTTTAAAATATTATTTTCTATACATAGTTTCTCTAGCTCCTGAGATATTTTCCCCAGTAAAACTGTATCATGCATTTCTCTTCCCCCTATATACACCTCAATAGATTTTTTAACATCTTCCACCACCTGCGGCAGCAACCTGTTCATTCTTTCACTTAGCCCTAGACCGATAGCTATTTCAGCAATTTCAATGGCAATGAGTATTCCCTGCACACCTTTTTTATATACTCTTATGGCTTCCAGCAAACTAGGTTGATGTTGAGTAATGCCAGCCCTATGACAAGTGCACAAGTTTTCCAAGGAATTTACATTTACCCTTCCTGGATCACCTTCCTCAAAAGAAGCATCTAAAATTATCAAATCATCATTATCTTCAATGCAATCAAGGCAATAATCTACATCCGTTTCACCTATAATAATCTCAATATCCCTAGGCCTGAAATAGTCCTTCAGTTCCTTAGCCACTGAAATTCCTACACCATCATCCTTCATCATTTCATTGCCAATAGCTATGACTTTCTTACCCATAATAACCCCTATTCTATAGCACTTTAATTTTAATAGGTTCAAATTTACTGCCTACTATATGGGTTGCACACGATATGCAAGGGTCAAAAGATCGGACTATTCTTCCTATTTCCACTGGATATCTTTCATTTTCAATTCTAGTACCTATTAGTGCCCTTTCTACAGTTCCCTTTATTCCATTAGAATCTTCTGGAGACAGATTCCAGGAAGAAGGAGTAATTATTTCGTAGTTTTTGATGCTCCTATTGTTTATGGAAATCCAATGACCTAAAGCTCCTCTTGTGGTATCTGTTAGCCCTCTACCAAGAGCTTGCTCTGGCACTTCATATACCTTTTGACCTGAAGGCTGAAGTCTTATTTTCTCAAGTATTCCTTCCATGATTTCAATAATTTTCTTAACCTCCAGTACCCTGGCTATGGTTCTGTCCATGGTAGATATTCCTCTCTTGTATTCTCCACTGAGCCACATCCTAGCTAAAGGACCTACCTCCATGGCATGCCCTTCATATCTTGGTGCCTTTATCCAACTGTAGGCACCATCTTTTCTAACCCCTTCCTCTACAGTTTCATCTGTGGGCTTTCGTATATCTTTATCAGCCTCATACCAGGCTCTATAAATATTTTCTGTTATATTATTTTCATTAAAAGCTTCTCTTCTTCCATTTATATATACTTCTGGAGCAACGTAGAATATATTCTTTTCTGGATAATCAAAGACACCATAGGACATGAGATTTTTATATCCTCCTCCAATATGGTAATAATCGCTATAATATTCAGCAATAGTGTATACATCTGGTATCATCTTATCTAGTACAAAGTCTTTTATTTTCTTAAGAATAGATCTTATTTTATTAAATTCTGAGGCATCTATATTAATTGTAACCCCACCTACAAAAATCCCGTGATTATGAGGTGCCTTACCTCCCAAGGTAGCTAGCATCTCATGGGCCAATCGACTATATGTTAGAGATTCTAAATAATGCTCTACAAGCAAGCTATTTTCCTCTTTTGGCAATCTATAATCTTCATGGGATGATTCATAAATAGGGCTAATTTCTGGTCCTTTAATAAAATCTGGCAGGGTAAATTGATAAAAATGTCTTATATGATTTTGAAGGAATTCACATCCATGAATATAATCTCTAATCATTCTATCATTCTCACTAGCTAGAACCTTTATAGCATCTTCCAAAGCAAAGGCAGACGCGGTAGAATGCGCTGTAGAGCAGATACCACAGATTCTCTCTGTAAAATAAATAGCATCTAAGGGCGGACGATTTCTTAGCATTTTTTCAAAACCTCGAAACATTAAGCCACTGCTTTTGGCATCTACAACGATTTTATTTTCTACCACCACCTGAATTTCCATAAAGCCGCTGATTCTAGTTACTGGATTGATAGTAATTACATTTCCCATATTAATCCTCCTAGTACCACTTTAATACCTTACAAATGGTTCCATACCATCTGGAAATCTCTCTTGAGCGCAACCAATACAAGGAGTATTATCTTCTATTGGCCAGCTCACATACCCATTCCACTGCCTTGTAGGGCAATCAGTTTTAGTCACTGGTCCGCGACAGCCAAGCTTGAACATACACTCTTCATCTCCAAGTTTTTTAGCAAATAATCCTTTATCAAAATAAGACCTTCTGCTGCAGCGATCATGAATGGATATACCATAGAAGATTATCGGTCTATTCTCACTGTCTAGTTCTGGTTTTCCAAAAAATAGTATATGAGCAATAGTGCCAGTAATCCAATCTGGATGACCTGGGCACCCAGGGATACGAATCACTTCTCTATCTAAAACCTTATCAACACTTAAGCTCCCAGAAGGATTTGGTCTTGAAGCAGAAATACCTCCATAGGAAGCACAGGTGCCCACTGCTAATACATATTTTGCCTTCTCTCCCGCTGCCTTAACTGCCTCTAGTGCGGTAATTAACCTTCCTTGATGCCTTGCTATAATATTATAAAAGCCGTTATCCTTCTCAGCTATTGCTCCCTCTACCACAAGAATAAACTCCGTAGAAAGTGTCTCTAAAAATTGGTCATAGGCAAGCTCCCCTTCTGCTGCCATTAAGCTATTGCTGTATTTAAGTGTCACCATGTCTTTTATAAAAAAGCCTAGCCCAGGATTCTCCCCGTTCATTAAGGATATGATATTCCCAGAGCATCCAGTAGCCTCTAACCAAATCAAATTTATCTTATCATCTGGATACTGTCTTACCTTCTCCTTTGCCAGTTCCATCATTTTCTTAGCTGTTAGATTTTTCGAATCAATAATAGGACACGATTTCATTAAACATACCACCTATTAAACTTTTATTATCCCTACCTTTGGAAGCTTTCTCAATATGGAAGTCTTGCTATGGCAGCCTTGAAACTCCGCTGTAAGATCCTTCCCCGCATATAATCCAAAATGTGTTCCACCGCCCCATTTACCTTCCTTGCTCACATCATACACAATTCCATTTATAGCAACATAAGCTGGATTTCCTCCTGAACCATCATATTTTGCTAATTCTTCAGTAGTAAACTCTTTCACAGAGGATTGTCTCCAGTTTTCCTCCACATAATTCCAATAATTTTTATAGAGCTGCCTATTCATGCTCCTATATATATTTTCATAGTACATTCTTACCCATGGATTGCAATAGCTACAATAATCCATAGGATATGTGTATATATTTTGATATGGATAATAGGGAATATAGAAGAAAAAAAGCTCCATTAATATTCCTCCTTCTTTTCATTAATAGATTATATGAAAACTAATTTTCCTTAAGAATATCAATATTTACTTTATTATTCTGTATAAAAAAATCCCCCCAGACTTCTAGTCTGAGGGAAGATGAAAATTAACTATATTTTTCTATCAAATCTTGTATTTACTTTAGTTCGAAATTTATAAAACACCCCTATGCTATCCCAAGCACAAAAACCAATAAAAAATGCTGCAAAAATCCACTTTCCTTTATTAATCCAAATTGAAATAGCTTCAATAGAACCCTTTGTGATATCAGAAATCTCAGAAAGGAAATGAGAATTAATCAATGCACTATCCTTTAGCATAACAACCATCAGTATGCACATGAGAACATTATATATAGCGTTACATATAATGAGCGGCATATTCCACTTCTCTGAAATGTATTTCCATACAAACAAGGCAAGTTGCAGTACCGCCATTGCAAAGATGAAAATCATATAAATTTTCAACCTATTAATATCAAAGAACGGTGTACTTTTCATAACACCTTTTTCTCCTAATCTGTATATAGCTATAAGCTGAGGCTGTAAATACAGAAGTGCCGTTAATATTATAGTACAGATTATTGAGAAAATCGTCTCTCCTCTAGATATCTTCATATTATCATTCATAGGTAATTCTGGTAAAGAATCAGGAGTCCATTCTTTGTTATAAAAGAGTAAATTTCCCGCATCAACATTGATTCTTTCTAGAATAACAAATGATAAAGTAACCCAAAACACACCTTGTTCTGCTCCCACTAATGCTCCTGTAATTATTTTGGTAAATAATTCTACAACTGAACCAGGAAAACCTGATTCATAGGAATTCATTATCCATACTAATACTGTAATTCCTATTGAAGCAGCAATACTAATACCAACTACCAGCTTAAGAATCTCCAAGTATTTGTCAAAATATCCTGGTCCAATTAAATACCTTTTATTTGGATTATACTCATTAGCAAGTTTAAGCGGGCTTCCCATTTCTTCGAGAACCTTATATGCATCTTCTTCAGTATAGTTCTCAGGCAGCATATCCTCAATATTCGTTCTAAGTTCTATTAATACATCATCACGAATATCCTTGGGCAAATATAGTCCTACAG
>JAEXZL010000099.1 GCA_023451395.1 Bacillota bacterium
GGTACAAGCCTTAGCTGCTGCGATACGATCATCGGCAGTAACCTTACTACTTTTGGACATAGAAATGCTCCCTTCATGATTAACAGTGTTTTTTTATTTCACTGTCTCTCATAAAGGGAGCATATCATTTTGGAGTCCTTTACTTTGATTAAAAAAGTTGTGATTCAATAGATGTAAAATGTTTATTTTATCTTTCCTAATTATTTATCATCCTTGTTTGGGCTTACTTCATTTACATACTCCCAATATTCTCCTGGAGTTAATGGCTTTGGCTCTGTAAGCATTTCTGCTACCTTTGCAAGCTCTTTGATTTTGCTACGAAGCATTGGTTGTAAACAGCAAGGCACATGGTCTTGATTGACTCTATGCAAAAGAACACATTCAAAACACTTTCCATGCCACTCACACTTTATTTTAGGGCATGTACAGTGCCTATTCTTCTCTGTCTTTATCATTTCTCTACATTCTTTTACCATTTCAAGATACTTTTCTTTTTTCTCCAGGCTAATTTCAACACATTCCATAGGAATTACCTCCGTTACTTTTTGGTTTGCCTTATTTAAGGGGTTCTACCAATGGCACAATTTAAAACTTATAGGTGTTCGTTGTTAAAGATGAAAGCGAACCATATATGATTTGGGAGGTTCGCTTGAATAATGCTCGCCATATGAAGCTTAGCGGTGTACGTTATTAAATATAAAAGCGGATCATATATGATTTGAGAGGCTCGCTGGGAAGATGCTCGCCATATGAAACTTAGATGTGCATAGAAACTTAGAGGTGCCACTCTTTTTTAAGAATTGCATAGGAATAGCCGTTTTCATATATGGGGTTTCCATGGCTATCCTTTTTAAAGGCAACATCCTCAATGAAGTGTCCTTCTCTTCTCATACCTAAGCGCTCTAGCAGCTTAATTGATGAATAATTATCCTCATTGCATTCTGCATATATCCTTCGACCACCTAATTCATTAAAAATATAATCAAGCATGGCAATGCAGGCTTCAGTGGCATAGCCATTGTTCCAAAACTTCTCATTGAAGTGATAACCAATTTCGTAGGTTTCATATTCTCCTTTATCTGAGTAATGAACATCACCAATCAACTTTCCGCTTTCTTTTAATATCACAGCCATTATATTGTCTCGAGGAATTCTTCCCTTTAGAGAATATATACACTCTTCGTATGTCTTAGGATCAAAATCCTCATATCTTGCTGTGCTTTCTAAGCTCATATATTCATAAAAGTCATTTATGTCTTTCTCAGTAAAATTTCTTAAAATAAGCCTGTCTGTTTCTAGTCTTATCATGGTATTTGTCCCCCTTTATAATAGAATGGCTAAAGTATTCTACCCTCCTACAAATTCTTTGAAATTACTTTCTCTAAAATAAAGCTGCCTTCCTCCAAATCCTTAGGCTTTTCTATTCTAACAACATGAAAGCCGCATTTATTAACATAAAAATTATGATTTCTGTGAGAAAATATAGGCGTTTCAGTATGCCAAGCAATGGTGTCCGGATACATCTCCTCAACCTTTCTCCATATTTCCAGCCCAAGGCCTCTTTCCTGTATGTCAATGTCAAGAAAGATTGTACCTAAGGCATTATGATGATTTTCATTATTAATCCATAATATAATAGCACCGATTACTTTATCATCAAGGCTTATTTTAAAGGGTGTTGAATGTTCATGCAGTCCCCATCTCCTAAGAAACTCACCATTATCATATCCTGGGGGCCCCCCTGCCTCTCTGCCTAGATGAATCCTAGTATCTTCATCAAAGGCACGTTTCATTATAGGTATCAGCTCTGGGATATCTTTTTCTGTAAAGGGGATAAATTTTATATTATTCTCATATTTCATTTTAGACCTCCGAAAATTATTTTTTATTTATATCTCTTTTAAGGAAGCTTCTGGCCATTTAAAGGTTTACGATGTGTAAAGGCTAGATAGTATAAAAGTTTATAGGTGTCTATTGTTAATAATAAAAGTGGACCATAAATGAATTGAGAGGCTCTCCCAAAGGAAAGGTTCGCCATATGAAACTTAGCGGTGTACGTTATCAAAAAAAGAGGACCATATATGATTTGAGAGTCTCGCTGGGAAGATGCTCGCCATATGAAACTTAGCGGTGCATAGAAACTTATCGGTTCCATTCCCTCTTAAGGATTGCATATAAATAGCTGCTCACGTATATGGGGCTTCCAAAGCTGTCCTCTTTAAAAGTAACATCCTCAATGAAGTGCCCTTCTCTTCTCATGCCTAAGTGCTCTAACAACTTAATTGATGAATAATTATCGTCATTGCATTCTGCATATACTCTTCTGCCACCTAACTCATTAAAAATATAGTCAAGCATAGCAGTACATGCTTCTGTGGCATATCCCTTACTCCAAAACTTCTCATTGAAGTCATAACCAATTTCGTAGGTTTCATATTCTCCTTCCTCTGAGTAATTAACATCTCCTATCATCTTTCCAGTTTCTTTTAATATCACAGCCATTACATTGTCTAATGGAATTCTTCGCTTTATAGAATATACACACTCCTCGTATGTTAAAGGATCAAAATCTTCATATCTAGCAGTGCTTTCTAAACTCATATATTCATAAAAGTCGTCTATGTCTTTCTCAGTAAAATTTCTCAAAAGGAGCCTGTCTGTTTCTAGTTTTATCATAATTCCCTATCCTTCCTCATTATAGGAACATTCCGATAGCTGATTCTGTTTCTTTATAAAACTCATAACCTACACTATTATACAAACCAACAGCTCTTATATTAGAGCTCCACACTTCAAGTCTTGATTCATTTATACTTAAACTTCTAAGATTATTTATGGCAGTAATCATTAGATTCCTCCCTATTCCAAGTTTTCTGTAGCCCTTGGAAATAAACATATCATCTATCCATCCATAGGAACTGTTGTCTTCCTTTTCTCTTATTAAAACCATAACATTTCCAACAATTTCACCCTTATCTTTAGCCGCAATACTGAAGTACCTATTTTCCCTTTGAATCTTTTTCAAATCATCAACGGAATAACCTGAGGCAAATATCTTGTTCTGCTTTTCCACTAGCTGTCTAATTTCATCCTCATCAGAAAGCTCTAGGCTTACAAATTCTATCCCTTGGATTTTAGTAGCTTCAATCTTCTCCTTCCCTATTTCTAGCTTTAAAATATGCATACCCTCATCATACTTAAAGCCTTCTTTCGAGGAATAATAATCAATATTTTCCTTGTTATAAGAGAAGCAACAATGATAGATTTTCACTTCAATGCTGATATCTTTTTCCTTTTCTTTTTCTCCAATAATCTTCCCACGATTGATTATTTCATTGAACAATAGGTCCTTAACTTCAATTTTGTCTTCTATGTCTTTTACCGAGATATCTATAAAAATATTTAATCTAGGTCTCTCAAATATTTCAGATGACATAAATGGTGAAATAAGAGCTTCACCAACTAGAGTGTTATTTTCATCATAAGCTTCCAGCATATTTTTCCGTATGCTGTTTTTAATAAAGTACCTGATAGCCTCACCCCATTTTAAATTCCATACCCAAATCTCCTTGAATAACTAAAAGTTCTTTGCTTACACTTAAACAATTTAATAATATAATACTATTGTACCATATTATGTAAATGCAGTATCTTTCAGCTTTCAAAGACATAAAACTAAAACTACCGTATAATTCATTTCTGAATGATACGGTAGTTAATTAAATTTATTCACTAGAATCTAAACTCTTAGCGAGCCACGGAACCCCCTGGAACCATAGTAGGAATCCGCTCCATTATGGTAAGTAAAGACAGTATCGTAGCGACGATCACAAAAGATGGACCCACCGAGTTTTCTAATATTAGCAGGAGCTTCTACCCAGCTGGATGTTTTCAAATCGAATTTTCCAAGCTTCTGCAACTCTCGGTATTCTTCCTCTGTTAAAAGCTTAATACCCATGGCAGCAGCCATTTCAATAGCACTATTTTCTGGCTTATGTTTTTTTCTTGATTCTAGTGCTTCATTGTCATAGCAAAGACTTCTGCGGCCTTTAGGGCTTTCCGGTGAACAATCATAAAAAATGTATTCGCCTGTCTTTTTATCTTCGCCAACAACATCTGGTTCCCCTCCAGTTATCTCCATCTCATTGAGAGACCACAGCTTTTCAGTATTAGCTTCCAGCTTTGCTTGCACTTTAGCCCATTCTAGATCCTTATGGTAGTTCATGTTTTTCTCAAAACGGGCCTTCAATGTTCTAAGCAGTTCTTCACGCTCCTCTGGTGACAACTCCTTATTACTGTCCATTTTATTTATCTTTGTCATGTTAGCTACCTCCTTATTTCCCTAATTTATATATTAATGCTTTCTCATAGTCTTCCCAATAAATCTGTACATAAAACTTACTATAATACTATATTTTGTAAATAATTAAATCAATACTTTACAATATATATGAATAAAATAGAAACAGAAAGCAGTATCTGTTAATAATCTATGCATAAAAGAAAAGTTCTAATGAAAACCATGTCTTTATTTTGCCTTCAGAAATTTGGTAGTAGGATCGTAATATATATGAATTACGACATATGTATATTGCACAATATTCACTGATAAGCTGGAATTTTGAAGTCTAAACTTTACCCCAAAAAGTAGAGTAGTTTTATACTTTCTTCCGTGTCAAAAAAATTCCAACGATTGCCCCTATAAGGATAATTGGTGCTAACCTGGCAAACAGAAATTCAAATGCATGAAAAGCCACTCCTACAACGGCAGTTTCAGGGTCATTATAATCCCAACCCAAGTAAGGACTATTTAATACTATTAAAACTGCAAAAACTATTACTATAACCGCACACAATGAGTTAAGTAGCCAATGAAGCACATTTCGTTTCATAGTCTTCCTTTGTGCGAGTTGCAAGTTTATAATTTCCAGTTTTTCAGAAATCGCTTTTAAGTCATCAACTTTCGACTCAATAACAGTTTCTCCAAGCAAAGTGCTTACGGATGTTTCAAGCACTTCCGACATGGAGATTAACATATCAGAATCAGGAACTGATAATCCTTGCTCCCATTTAGAGATTGTTTGTCGCACCACATTCAGCTTGATAGCAAGTTCTTCTTGCGAAAGTCCTTTTGATTTTCTAATTGCTTTAATGTTTTCGTTTAACATTAGGATAATCTCCTTTCTTTCAGATGTTACCACTATTGTATGAGAAACTGCCCGTTGCTACAAGCAACGCATATTAACATTCGAGCTTTAAAAAGACAAATTCCGATTTATCTATATTATATCAAATATTCTTGCTTCCAATTGTAATCAAATTGCTTCACACTTTATCTTAATTGAAATATAAAAAATACCGTATAATCTATTTCTGAACTATACGGTATTCTACTATATTACTTAGTTATACTTGCTGATAAGCTGGAGCTTACTATATGTTGTCAACTAATTTTTCAACTTCTTCACATAACTCCTCCAATTTATCAACAGCTACTATTAAAGTTTCATGGGTCAAGGAAAGAATTCCATTGATTCTTCTGCGATAATTAGCCGGTGCTATGGGAAACCTTTCAATTCGCAAAATAGCTTTTTTCTCATTGAGACAATAGGTTCGATTTAAGGCAAATAAGACCTGATTCAATGCAGATATGGAGCGAAACAAATGATCAATAATATAATAGATATCTCCGTCTTTTGAATAATTCTTTGCAAACATACAGGAGAATTTCCCTTCAAACAAGAAAAAAGAAATCAACGCTTTTTTCATTGCTTCCGGGTAGATTTCAGCTTGCTTTTTCAGCTCTGTAAATTCATGATCCTTGGAATAAAGAATTTCACTGGTGGCCAACTCTCCTCTATACATGGCACTGATATACCCATGGGGATGTCCAGTCTGATAATGAGAGGATATTTCTCCTCTATCTGTTTCTGCGACAATTACCTTAACCCTATTTATGTCACGAAATATCAAATCTACATGATAACCCTCTACAACAAGCCACCCACCGAAGTTTACCCAATTTCCCCATTCACCCTCACGGCAAATAAGACCTTCTCTATGTGTATCATCTAACTGCTGAGCAATATAGTTCAATTTGTCAAAATCAACTTCTGCTTTTTCATAATAAATTCCTATGTCTATATCAGATGATTCAGTTGCAGTCCCTGTTGCTCTTGAGCCTCCTAAAACAATACCTTTTACAAAAGTACATTGTGATATTTCATTTACAATTTTCTCTATTAATTTTTCAATCATTAACCACACCTCTAAAATCAATTAAATTAGAATTTACTTTAATAAATTTAAATATTCCTTTAATCTCTCTTTTTGAACTTGTACATATTTATCTGTATTAATAAAGCTCAAGAACTCTTCTTCTTTTAACCATAAAAATGATATGGTTTCCCCTTCTTGAAGGGCAATAGCTTCTTTATCACAGTCAGTCTCACAAAGATATCCGCAAAAGATGGTATCCTTGCTCACATGTCTGTATAATGGTTGTAATTTGCTTGCTTCAATACCGGTCTCTTCTTTTAGTTCTCTTATGGCAGCATTATATGAATTTTCACCCTTTATAGCACTACCACTAGCACTTGCTTCGTATAAGCCTGGATAGTTTGGCTTTCCCCAATCTCTCTGCATTAATAGGTACATTCCATCTTTATGTTTTACCAATACTTCACTTACCAAGTGAAATAGCCCTGTGGGAATATCTATTCCTCTAATCAAGTCGCAACCTGCGAGAGTTCCATCCTCTCTATAACCATCCCATATCTCCATTTTTTCTCTCCTCAATAAATTTAAATTTTTCTATTTCTAATAAACAAATTATAGCATAGGAGACTCCTTATTTTTCCATGGTTAAAGATCATTTGTGTCTCCCTACCTTCAAAATGAGTCACACTTTCTCTAAAATGAAACATAAAAAAAATACCATAAAACTCATTTCTGAATGTTACGGTATTCTTATGTTATTTAGTTATGCTCTTGTTGGCAAACTGGAAATTGATAATCTTCAATGACAATTTTTATCGGGGAGCATTTTCCACCATTACAATTACTTTCAGAGACGCTACAAGCAGCAACTCCTAAACATACATCCATTTGTGCTTTTAATATAACTTTATCTCCTGGCTTTGAAATAGGCTTTTCTACAGAAATATTTCCATCTGCATTAATTTTAGTATACATAAAAAAATTTATAGGATGTATAATCGGTCTATGCTTGTTTAAACTTTTGTTTATATTATCTAAACAGTTAGGATGGTCTGTCCCATTATGATAGAAAAAATCATACATCTCAGGACGGCAACATGGATGTAATAAATCATGCTCCCCTACATCATCTGACAAAATCTGAAACATCGGCTGATAAAGATTAGAATAAATCAAATCCCCAACTTTTAGCTTAAGAGAATCATTACAATCAATCGTAACGCCTGTAGATAAAAATTCATTTTGATTTTCACTTGCTTCTGCAAAGAAATCAACAACTTGTCTTCCCTCAATATCAATGATAGTTATTGTCTGATTTTTCTTTACATCTATTGCTTTCCCACTGCAAGCATCTATAATATATTCCTGCTTCATATTTACCTCCGAAAATTCTGAATTATAGGCTATATAAATAAATTATAACATAACTTAAAACTGTAATATTCAACTTTCAAAGAACAGTGATGTGACATAATAATCAAAAGTTATCACCTTTATTTGAACTGCAAATTAAAAAATACCGCATATTCATCTTTGAATAGTACGGTATTTTAGATATGATTCATTTTCAGCTTTATTATTAATACATTCTATCTTGTATAAGCTTTACTCTTCTATAAATTTTACTAATTCCTCATTAAATTTATCCTTCTGGTCATAAAAGGTTCCATGACCGCTGAATTTAAAGGGTATAAGTTTTGAGTTCTTAATACTTTGATTTTGCACTTCCCCTAGTTCAAAGGGAACTACTTTGTCATGAATGCCATGAATAATTAAAGTTGGAACATTTATTGCTTTTAAATCAGAGAATAACACTTCTCTTATCCAAGTTTTTGCAATAGCTGCTGTTGCCCACCCTGCAGCCTGTAATCCTAATTGGAAGAACCAATCAGAAAATGCTTGTGTTATATGCTGAAAGAAAAAAATATCACCGAAATCTCTTAGCATTTTAGGGCGATCAGTATATGTCCCCTCAATGAGTTTTATTACATCTTCTTCTTCTAAACCAAAGGGGAAATTTTCTCGTTTAATAAGACTAGGAGCTGCTGCTGCAAAAAGGGCAAGCTTAGACACCCCATGTCCTTTATGTCGGCTCATATAACGAATAGCTATAGCCCCACCAGTTGAATGTCCTGCCAGTGTAAAATCTTTTAATTTTAATGCATCAACCACACCTCTAACATCATCTGACAAACGATCGTAGTCGTAACCTTCAAAAGGCTTACTTGAGTCACCAAATCCTCTAATATCTATTCCAATACATCTATATCCCATCTTAGGAAGATGATCAAATTGATATTCAAAAAGTTTATGGCTTCCAGGCCAACCATGTATAAATAATATTGTCTTATTGCCACTTGGATTAAGGTCATCTACATAAATTGTTACATTGGGTTCTACTCTAACATAGTATCCCACCAAGATACCTCCACTAATAAAAATTCCTCATTAGTAGATTATTCTCCTATAAATAAATATGTGAATTGAATATAGAGTTTTTAATAATATACTATTTAACTTTAAAAAGATATATCCAACTCAAATGCTCCTGTTTAATTGATAACCAGAGTTTATCTATCTATCATTTCAACCTTAGCATTTCTTCCCATCAAGGCATAATATCTTCGCCAATCATCAATGGATTGCAAGGGAATATCTGCACCATTTATATTCAAATGTTCTACTATACTTTCAGGGTTAAGGGAACAATCGAATTCTTTACCTTCATTTACTATAACAAATCCTGCCATAATATCAACATCAACATTATCAATGGTAAATTCTAAAAAGTACCTTGTTTTATATTGTTTATTCGGATGAGGTGATGTAAAAATCCCCATTGGCTCTAAAAGACTTTTTAATTTCTTTATATCATCTTCAATAACCATAATATCAATATCATGAAACATATCTGTCTTATTCCTAAAATATAATAATAATAATGAGCCTCCTACTGCCCAAACTATATTATTATCATTTAATATTTTTGCAATTTTTGTCAGAACGCCTAATTTTCTCTCATTTTCGTCCATAGACGAACCCCCGTTCAAATTCAAATTTATCTATATTATATCAAATATGTTTAATCCTAATAATAACCAAATTACGAACTAAAAAAATACCGTATATTCATTTCTGAATGATATGGTATTTAAACGTATTACTTAATTATATACTTGCTAATAAATTAAAATTTCCGTTATTTATCTATTTTTGAACAGAAACAATATGTTGGATTTGATTAGATATATTTATTAATTTGTCTTTAAAGAAAGTGGGGAAGAATTTATGATTATTAAGCTCACTAATAGGAATCCAGTTCATATATTCCTTTCCCTCTGGGCAATAGCTATTACTGTTGAGTTCTTGTGTTCCTCTTGGCTTCATAAGGAAATAGAAAGCTACTTCATGGCATTTTTTCCCTTCAGTAATACCATCTCCATCAAAAAAATTCTCATGTATAAAAGCAAGATGATCTACTTCGTACATAACCCCTGTTTCCTCAAACACTTCTCTAACAACCGCTTCTTCTGCTGTTTCACCCATATGTACACCACCACCAACAGAATAATAATAATCAGACTTGTCATTGCTTGCTAATAAAACTGCCCCATTTTCAATAATAATTGCAGTAGCACGATATCTAAACCAATCATCCCCGTTGGTAAAACAACAATCTTTTTCCATATCATGAATCCCCCATCGTTATGAATATTCTTTAATAAGTTCTGATTTATTCATTTAGTTCTTGTTCTATTATGATAATTGATTCTTCATTCTTACCAATCATTTCAACAGATACTTTTTTGACTACAGTGCAAAATTTCTCATTACATGTATTTACCTCATCAAATGCTTTATCTAAAAGCTCCCTTGAGAATACTTTCCCTACTGTCATATGGGGAATATAATCATTACCTGAATTAAATTCCTTTAGCTTATCTTTATATAACTTATCATGAATACTTTTAATTACATCCATACCTTGTACCACATTTAAAAACAAGTAGTTTCCATATTTACCTTCTTCTTTACTAAACCCTTCTAATTTAATTTCGAATGGTTGTATGTCACTTAAAGATTCTTTTATATATAAATTAAGTTCTTCATTAGTAAGCTCACTGTTAAAAGGAAAGACCAAAGTAATATGTGGCAAAACTAAATCTGTAAGAGGATTATATTTCCTGCGGATATCATATAACATTAATATTTTCAAACTTAGGAAAAATCATTATAGTTCTTGTATTCATTCCCTTAAATCCCCTCTAGGTTTATATTTATAATTTATATTTATCTTTATTTTGTATATACCATTTTGGAATTATCAAGTTAAAATTATTGTAATGAGCAAATGCTTCAAGACAACGCTTGGTCATTCCATCAACTTCCTTTTGTCCAAATTTTTCTGCCCATTTAATTGAATATAAAGATGCATGTGCCACATACACTGCTTGTACTTTCCAAAAATCAATTGGAGGCTCTCCACCAAAATATCCTTGAATTTCTCCTACTGAGAAAGCAATACTATGTTCTACATCAAAGCTTTGAACCTTATAAAACTCTTCATATTTATCACCACATTCCCAACGATTAAAGTCTATAACTCCTATTGTTTTATCAGGTGTATAGATTAAATTCCCCACATGAAAGTCACCATGTATATAAACAGGTGATGATTTGCACAACATATCAATATTATTTTTTACAAAGCCTATGGCAGTTTCATCCTTTTGAATTCGGACTAATGAATTTTCATACCTTTGCAGCTGTAATAACTTTTTAGGAATTTTATTCACCGAAGGAATATCTTGTGACTCAACTTGTATGCTATGAATTTGATTTAAAATTTCACCTGCATATAAGCCAAGCTGATATTGTTCTATTTCAGGCAAGGAATGCAGCTTTTCTTCAAGTGAAGCTCCCTCTACCCAGCTTAAAAGCATATAAACATTTTTACCTGCATTAAAACACCCAAATTCTATGGCTCTGGACATTTCAAAATGAAGTGTGTTAAATTTCTTAATGATTTCAAACTCTTTCTTTTTTTGATCATAAATATCAGCAGAAGATACACGAAGTAGGTATTTTATATTTTTATTATCTTCTATATAATATTTTTCATCAGTTGACCAACCATATTCTACTTTTCTAATTTTTGTCCATGTATTTGATATTGTTATATCATTAAAATTGTAAGCCATTATACGTCTCCATAATTATATTTGCTTCTCATTTTTACACTAATTTTTCAACCTCTCCACATAACTTTTCCAATTCATCAATAGATACTATTAAAGTTTCCTGGGTCAGTGAAAGAATTTTATTTATTCTTTTACTGTAATCATCCGGAGCCATGGAAAAACTTTCAATTCTCAAAACAGCCTTTTTCTCATTGAGACAATAGGCTTTATTTACAGCAAATAAAACCTGATTCAATGCGGATATGGAACGAAACAAATGTCCTATAATGTAATAAATATCCCCGTCCTTTGAATAATTCCTTGCAAACATACAGGAGAATTTCGCTTCAAATAAGAAAAAAGAAATCAAGACTTTTTTCAATGTTTCAGGATAGATTTCTGCTTGCTTTTTCAGTTCTGCAAACTCATGATCCTTGGAATAAAGTATTTTACTAGAGGCCAACTCCCCTCTATACATGACACTAATATATCCATGGGGATGCCCAGTCTGATAATGTGAGGAAACTTCTCCTCTATCTGTTTCTGCCATAATTACCTTAACCCTGTTTATGTCCCTAAATATCAAATCTACATGATACCCCTCTACAATAAGCCACCCACCAAAGTTTACCCAATTTCCCCACTCACCTTCACGGCAAATCAGATTTTCTCTATGTGTATCATCTAACCTTTTGGCTATATTGTTTAACTTGTCAAAATCAATTTCTGCTTTTTCATAATAAATTCCTATGTCTATATCAGATGCTTCAGTTGCCGTCCCTGTTGCTCTTGAGCCGCCTAACACAATACCTTTTACAAAAGTACATTGTGATACTTCATGTACAATTTTCTCTATTAATTCTTCAATCATTAGCCACACCTCTAACATCTATGAAATTTGAATTTATACCATAGGCATACTGAAATATCAATACAAAATTAAAAGGAACCTTAATGATTCCTTTTAATTGGTAATATAATAAGATCTCGATGTTTTTCCCCTCAGTTTATTTGCAAACTCTAACGAAAGGCTCCATTTTTAAAGTTGTCATACCATTGCTCAATTTCTTCATCGCTGTCTACTTTTAATCTTTTGAATATGTTATAAGCAAATTCCACAGCTGCGGTTTCATTTGCTGTAATAAACCCTCCATCCACCACTACCTGAGCGGGAACATAAAACGCTTGTCCCTTGTAATTCTTTTGACTTAGAAACAGTTCTAAAGAATCTCCAGTATGTTTTATCTGATCAAGGAAGCCATGCTTCCCTAAAAACAGAGTTGCTCCACATATTGCAGCTATAGGTATATCTAACTTTACAGCACTGCGAATAAATTCTGCAATTTCATCATAATCCTTTTCTCCCCAGGAAAGTCCACCTGGAAGAATAATCATAGCAAGGTTATTGAAGTTTTGATAATTATCTATACAATAGTCAACCTCTGCTTTTATACCGCCCATTGATACCTTTTGAATGTAATCAGTTGAGATTGATTTTACCACATAATCAGAAAAGGAATTAGCCACTGCTATGGCATAGCCTGCTTCCCAATCGCACCAACGATCTGTTAATATAATTAAAACCTCATTTTTGGTATTTATCATACTTATCCTCCCATCAAGTTAATAAAAATAACTTTCAGTTTGTCATAATTAACCATGAATATTAATCCCATTATACATTATATGGATAATTATGTAAAAGGATAAGAATCCTTTCAACCTTACTCTTAAACAAAACCTATTTTTTTGTTCCTCATATATTCAATCATATTTACTAAACTCATCTTGCAGCATTCCTTTTATTTGTTATCCATTTTCAAGCTTGTCTCTAAGAAATTTTACCCATTTATTTAAAGTAGCATATTCAAATTTAGACAAGGCTTCTTCATAGATTCCCGTAGCAATTGGGTCATCTTTTTCCATTTTTGTTAGAGATTTTTTTGGTCCAAAATATCTAATCCCGCAAATATCACAATAAATTTCAAGACTATCAACTAATAACCAATGCCATCTAAAAAAACCTTCAGCATCATTTCTTTCTGTTCTTAAAAGCATTTTTTCACACCATTCTATCTGTATCAGATTTTCCTCATAAGACTTAGGTGTATAACTATTAATAAATTCAATAATTTTCTCCTTTAACCATTTACCAGTTCCATATTTATCAAGCACTATATTACCATCGAAAATCTGGACAAAATCCTCACAATTAACTTCTTGCTGAAATTTTGAAGAATGATAAATAAATACGTCAAGTTGAACACCATCCACTATAGCTGAATCATGTGGTTGACATTCCATATCTGTAATTACTAATGCATCAAAATCACTATTTTTATTATTAGAACCATTAGCATATGAACCATACAATATAATCGTATTTGGTTGGTATTTAGTAATAATATAATTAATAATATCTCCCATAACTACCTCTGAAAATTTCTGATTTATCTGACTAATTTAAGTAAATTATAGCTAACCCTACTCTACAAATTGGAATTTAGCGTTTTAATTCATAATAACGCAAAACTTCATCATCGTACATATGAATAAATCCATTCTTTTCAAGGACATGCTGACTTCTTGTATTTCTATGAACAACATCTGCATAAATTATATTTAGCCCTAATTCTTCAAAAGCATATTTAATAATCAGTTGCTCTGCCTCTGTTCCCCAACCACGATTTTTATAAATGTCGCTGGAAAAATGAATACTCATAGTGCCACATTTATACTCTAAGTCTATATATTTGAGCTGAATTTCCCCCACTGTTTTTCCATTATGACATATAGCAAAGAACCTCCTACTTTTATCAGTTACCTTTGTTTCGTAATACTTATCAACCTTTTCTTTATCATAAGCATAAGCTACTTCCCACATATCGTAGTCAGAGATATATTTACTCCAAAATTCATGGCATCTCTCATTAGTATACGTCTCTAAGGAAATACTTTTCCCCTGCATTTTTATTACACCTACCTCTGCTAAATTCACTATTTGCTTTTCAGGCGAATATTTATAAGCTTAAATACATCATTGTATACTTCACCCACATCTTCTAAATCTATCATAAGCCATCTTTGTCCATTTCCTTCTTGTGTCTGATGGTAGATTTCTTGTATTACAAGAGAGGTTTCTGGCAATATACTTTCTACTTCTTCCTTTTCCTTTTTTCCAACAACAACTAGCACTGTAAAGTAACCTTCTTTTGGATATATTGTACATAAATTTTTTCCAGCTTTTTTAAACTTTATGTTCCAGCCATATTGCCAACTACATTTACTAAATTCAATTTTGCAATTTGCCTTGCATTCATTATCCATCTTCAAGCAAAAGTCATTAAATAGCTGATTTCTAACAAAGCTACTTATTTCTTCTATTGTGGGTGAATAATTAAAGTCTTGAATATCAATCATATAAATCTCCTGCTTTCAAATTCTTATTATCCCAGAGTTTCTCATAGGGAAGCTAGAATTTGATTATATCCTATGCTTATTTACGATTTTTTTATTTCTAAAAATAAATAGAAATATTGGCCTTAAAATCCCTAAACTTAAAACACTAACTATAGTTAATATATCGCCATATTTAAATGTAACCATCTTAAATATCTTATGAGAAATCACCATATTTAAAATAAAACTAATTAATAACAACAATAAGAAAAGAATAAATAATTCTACATTATATACTTGATACTTATAAAAATAAAAGCCCATAGCAATAATTAGAATATTATCCATTAATAAAATAATGCCTAGTATTTTACTGCCCGATATTCTACCAAGTAAATATTTATTATAAAAAGGTATCCAAGATGTCATATACCCCTTACATCCTAAGTTTTCACTGATTCTCATTAAGGCTATGCCTTCAAAAATGTAAGTTAACAATATATAACTAACAACAATCAAAAATAAAGTGATGAAAAGGTAAAACACAGCTGATAAAATTCCAAACAAAAATAAGACACTAATTCCTCCCATTTCACTAACTCCCTTGTAAACTCTTATTTATCTATGTACTTTAAATAAATTACAGCATATTTATTTACCATTTTTTAGTTTTTAATGGACACTCGCCAGTGAATTTATGTGATTTGTGGTAATAAAAATGCCGCAAATTCACCTCTAAATAAGCGACATTCTGGAATGTTATTTATATACTTAACTTAATAATATACTACAGTTGCAAACTGGAATCTACTATACATTCACTATTAGAAAAGCAATCGCATTTTATGCCAAATTACTCCTCCGTGTGTAGACTCGGCAATACCTTCATCCATAAATCCAAATTTTGAATAGTAGTGAACAAGCTGCTCTTTACAGGTTAAAACAATCCCTTTCCTTTGTTGAACCCTTGCATCTTCTATTACTTTATTTAATAATTTTGCTGCACATCCCTGCCTTTGATAGGAAGGAATAGTATTTACACCAAAGATCATCTGCCACCTACCATTTTCATTATGTAAGCTAGCGTTATGATACATTTCATCCCTAAGAGAGTCTTCATCTGTGACCATTCCATTTACGAATCCAACTAATTTCTCTTTATCTTCCAAAAGCCAAAAGTGGTTTGGGTAATAAGTTAGTCTATCAACAAAATCCCTCTCTGTAGCAGCTTCCGTCTCAGGAAAACATATAGCTTCTACCTCAGTAAGTGCCTTCAAGTCATTTATTGTAGCTGTTCTTATATTCATATTGCTATCCCCTTACTATCTAATACAAATTCTAGTTTATCTCCTTCTACATATTAATCTCCGATACTTAATAAAGTTTATTGCCATCAGCATCATAAATACTTGACTCTTTATTATAACCTCTTCCATTATTATTTGAATGCACTTTTCCATTTTCATCGCAAATAGCCTGATTAACTAAAGTTCGATAGTGCAAATTGTATTGATCTACTGCTTCCACAAAAAGCTCATGGGTACTTCCTTTAGGAATATCATAGGTTTCCTTTATATTATGACGAGCATTATAATACATTCCATTCACAGGATTATCTGGTTCAAAATTAGTTCTATTAACTTCCTTTCCATCAATCATTTCAATTAAGTAAAATGACTTAAAGCCAACACTTTCTTTATTAGGAGCCACGTATACATGCAAATCTCCTTCTATAGAATATGGGCTGCTACTTCCAAATGAGCCGCTCAAGGAAGCTTCTACTTCAGGAAGATAATCATTACGAGGTGATACGTTCCAATCCAAATATTCTGTTCTTAACACATCACCATCCATAAATATGACCTTAAATCCTCCATAATCAGAAAATAAGGGCAGCACTATTTTTGTTGTAAACTTACCCTCTTCAAGTTTCATTGGGTATTCTTGATTATCTAGCATTAATATAGAGGTTGTCCCAGCTTTAGAGTATTCTTTAGGTGTTGCATTGAAGATTAATTCAACGGTTTTATTTTCTATATTTACCTCTCCATACTGATAGCTAGAATCCGCCAGAATACTTGCCCCCTTCTGCAGAATATTATTGAAATTATTATAGATGCTGCTTATTGAGTTGTTAACATCTACCAGTTGCCCGCTTACATTTGATTGCATATTATTAATTTGATTTTTAAGTGCTGTAATCTTAAATATGCAAATTATAGTTAAGATAGAGGAACAAATTGCAATATACATTGAAATATTCTTTTTCATTATCTTACCCCTTCCTTTTGCAAATAGGAATTTAGTAATAAAACACGCATTAAAATTCATTTATGAATGCTACGATATTCAAATATAATACTTACTTATATCCTCGCTGATAAACTTAGATTTGATTACTATTGTCAAATATTTTTACTTTATTTAACCGTGTCTCTTACATATTGAATCAGTGGTTTAATGTACTCTGCTGATGATATATCATAAGAACTTTGAATAGCCTGTTCAAATCCTGATTCAATAGCATCTTTGTTTTTTGCTTTGCTCATCATTTTTGATGCCATTTTCATAATGATTCGGTCTAAAAAAGGCATCTTTTCATAGCAGAGCCCAGCTTGCATATAAAAGTAAGGTATAGTAGCCAATTCCTCTTGTGACAAATTGTTTTGCCATACAGTGTCTATGGTATCCTGGGCTGCATTAGGTGTGCCACCAGTAGCAAAAATAATGAATTTATCTATTCCGCTTTTCTTAAATACAGTCTTTGCTTTTTTCAATCCATCCAGCACCCCAGCGTGAATACGAGTTCCGAAAACCACCAAATCATATTCTGAAAGTGAGCCTTCCTTTACTTCTTCATAAGATCTTATCT
>JAEXZL010000105.1 GCA_023451395.1 Bacillota bacterium
CTCCTTCATCATCAGCCACCATCACAGCAAGCATCACAGCAAGGATCACAGCAACAATTGTTACCTCCAAAATTACCACCAAAAATCCCGCCGCAACAGAAGAGAAGCAAAAGTATTATTATTAAAAATACCCCATTATCCCTTCTACCTCCAAGTCCGCCTAAGATACCACCTGCTAAGCCCGACCTGTCATGGTCATGGCCTCCGTTTAATTCATTCAGTAGCTTGTTGATATCCACTTTACTTCCTCCTTTCCTATTTTTTCAATTTTTCTTAAGGTTTTATATTATATACTATTCCTTCCACTATTTTTTGATACAAAAAAAAGCATATAATTGTGAAGCCACAATTATATGCTTTATCTAATTATTTTATTCTAAATTTATGTCGCCAAATATTGTTTCCAGCAGTTCTTCTTTGTTTTCTTTCTTTAAAGAAGAGAAAAACATAAGTTTTATGTCCTTATTAAGCCCTAAAGTTTCCCTAATAACTTTTTCACTTTTTCTCAGTTCATTTCGTGATAGCTTATCACTCTTTGTAGCAACTACTATAGTTTCATAACCATAATGCTTTATCCAATCATACATAAGAAGATCATCTGCAGTAGGTTTATGTCTGCAATCTACCAGAAGCACAACTCTTTTAAGCTCTCTCCTCCCCTGTAAATATGTTTCTATTATAGTCCCCCAGCTTGCCTTTTCTTTCTTTGAGACCTTAGCATAACCATATCCAGGTAAATCTACGAGATAAAAGTTATTGTTTATTAAAAAGAAGTTAATAAGTCTTGTTTTTCCTGGTGTAGAGCTTACCTTAGCTAAATGCCTTCTATTAGTTATGGCATTTATGATTGAGGATTTACCAACATTTGATCTTCCTACAAAAGCTATTTCCTGTCGTCCATCTATAGGATACTGCTCTCTCTTTACAGCTGAGGTAATAAACTCAGAATTTTTTATAATCATTTATTTTCACCTA
Source organism: Bacillota bacterium (assembly GCA_023451395.1). GTDB lineage: Bacteria > Bacillota > Clostridia > Clostridiales > Clostridiaceae > JAEXZL01. The sequence continues at coordinate 976 of JAEXZL010000105.1, forward strand.
CTAATGCATTAGAAATTACTTCGTCAATATTATCTGTTGCAACAAAGTGTAATTTGCTTCTTAAGGATTTAGGGATTTTATCTATATCCTTTTTATTATCCATTGGAATAATTATAGTATCTATTCCTGCCCTATAAGCTGCTAAAGTTTTTTCCTTAAGACCTCCTATAGGTAGAACCCTTCCAGTAAGGGTTACCTCACCAGTCATTGCTACATTATGCTTTACCTTCCTTCCGGATAATGAAGAAACTAATGCTGTAATCATCGTTACACCCGCTGAAGGGCCATCCTTAGGAACTGCACCTTCAGGAACATGAATATGTATATCCTTATTTTTGTAAAAATCCGGATTAATATAATATTTTTCTGCATTAGCTCTAACATAGCTATAGCCTGTTTTGGCTGATTCCTTCATAACATCCCCAAGCTGTCCAGTAAGCTCTAGCTTGCCACTGCCTTCCATTACTGTAACCTCTACTGGAAGTGTATCTCCACCATATGCTGTCCAAGCCATGCCAGTAACTACCCCTACCTTATCCTCCTTTTGTACTTTATCATAGGAAAAAAACGCAGGTCCTAGTAGCTTAGTAACATAGGTGTCTGTGATTAAGGTCTTATCTTTATTCTTCTCAAGCATTGATGCTATAGCTTTTCTCACAAGTGATGATAGCTGTCTCTCAAGGTTTCTAACTCCTGATTCCCTTGTATAACCTTCAATCACAGCCATAATCGCAGAATCCCTAAAACTTATTTTATCAATCATATTATGTTCCTTTAATATCTTAGGAACCAAGTGTCTTTTTGCTATATTAATCTTTTCCTCATAGGTATACCCTGAAACCTCTATAACTTCCATCCTATCTAAAAGAGGACGTGGTATTGTATCAAGAGTATTTGCAGTGGTGATAAACATTACCTTTGATAAATCCATTTCCAACTCTAAATAGTGATCACGGAAGGTATTGTTTTGTTCAGAATCTAAAACCTCTAATAGAGCATCTGCAGGATCCCCTTTAAAATCACTGCTCATCTTATCTATTTCATCCAAAAGGAATAATGGGTTTTTGGATTTTGCCTGCTTCATGCCATAGATAATTCTTCCTGGAATAGCACCTACATAAGTTTTTCTATGACCTCTAATCTCTGCTTCATCCCTCACACCACCTAAGGACATGCGGACAAAGTTCCTATTTATTGCTTTTGCTACTGATCGAGCAATTGATGTCTTACCTACTCCTGGTGGTCCAACGAGACAGAGTATTGGACTTTTTAAGTTTGTACTTACTTTTCTCACTGCTAGATATTCAATAATCCTATCTTTTACATCTTTTAAGCCATAATGTTCATCTTCTAAAACCTCTCTAGCCTTAACTATATCAATATTATCCTTAGTTTCTTTTGTCCATGGAATATCTAGAATCCAGTCTAAATAGGTTTTAATTATGCCACCCTCTGCTGAATAAGCTCCACTTCCCTTTAGTCTTTCCAGTTCGTAAAGAGCCCTTTCTTTAACTTCCTTTGGAAGCTTTGCCTTAGTGATTTTATCTTTGTAATTTTTTATCTCCCGCTTATCCTCATCTTCCTCACCTAGCTCTTCTTGAATAGCCTTAAGCTGCTCTCTAAGGTAATATTCCTTTTGTACCTTATCAATCTTCTTTCTAACCTTAGCACCAATCTTCTTTTCAACCTTAAGGATTTCTATTTCTCGCTTTAAAATAACCAAAAGCTTTTCGATTCTATCCTCAACTTTAATTGCTTCTAAAAGCTCTTGTCTTGTATCTTGGTTTAATATTAAAAAGGATGCTACTGTATCAGCTAATCTTCCACCTTCTTCAATATCCTCAACATCCATAACAGAGTCTATTTGAGAATTTCCTGAAATAGTAACAAATTCATCGAAGGTATTTTTCAGCTGTCTAATAAGTGCCTCATATCTTACGGTTTCTTCCTGGTCTGAAGCTTCTATAACCTCTACTTCTACCTTAAGATAACCCTCATGCTCCACATAGCTGTTTATCCTCCCTCTGCTCTTACCCTCAACCAAAACTCTTACAGTCTCCCCTGGAAGCTTCAAAAGTTGTTTAATTGAGCATAGGGTTCCTATAGAAAATATATCTTCCTCATTAGGCTCTTCAATCTTCGCATCCTTCTGAGCAGATAAAAATATTTCAGCGTTATTAAGCATAGCCTCTTCAAGTGCGGCTATCGACTTTTCTCTTCCAACATCGAAGTGTAATACCATATAAGGGAAAATTGTTATACCCCTTAAAGGGATTAAAGGAAGAACTTTCATATCTTTTGCCATATTTCTCCCCCTCTTTCATTTTCTATTATCAATGAACTTAAAATAAAGTTAGACTAATTTAGTATACACATAATAATTAAACTTTTCAATATTATAATTATAATACATTATTAGTTACAGTTATATAGGGGTTTTCTTTCAAATTTACAGATTAATTTCTCTGTTTAATGGCTTTGCTGTTAGAATAGATCCTCCAATCTCCTGAGGTAAATCCTCTATTACCTCTATTCCTTTTCGTGCTATTTCAATAACTTGCTTAATATTGTCTATGGGAATTATATTAATGGACTTTTCTTCACTAAAACTATCCTCGTAATTTTCCCTTGGAATTATAAATTCCTTAACTCCAGCTTTCTTAGCTGCTGCTATTTTCGCAACTACTCCTCCTATGGGTTTAACCTTACCTTGAAGCGATATCTCCCCAGTCATGGCTAAGAAGTTGCTGATTGGAATTTTCATTATAGCACTATAAACACTGCATACAATTGCAATTCCTGCTGATGGCCCATCTATAGGTATACCTCCTGGAAAATTTACATGTATATGATAGTCTCTGCAATTAATATCAAAAATATTTTCTAAGACTGTGAGCACATTTTCTACGGAACAGTAAGCAGTACTCTTTCTTTTCATCTTACGATTGTGAGTACTCATTTCTTCTTCTTCAATTATTCCAGTAACCTTGAGGCTTCCCTTTCCCCTTATACTTCTTTTTGCACTGGCTTCAACCTCCAAAAGGGTTCCCATATTAGCACCGAAAACAGCAACACCGTTTACACAGCCTATTTGAGGATGAGTTGGAAGGGAATTCTCAATTCTAGGACTATATTGACCATTCTCCACCACCCATTCCACATCCTCTAAAGAAATAATATCTCTATTGTCATTAATTGCCATACCTGAGCACAATTGAATTAAATTGACCACCTCTCTACCATTATTACAATATCTTCCAACACATTGTAGTGCTCTAGATTGAATACTTAGATTTATTTTTTTTAATGAATTTTCCGCAATTTGTGTTATCTCCTCTTGAGTAAGACCTCTAAAGAAAATCTCCACACACCTAGAACGTATAGCTGGAGCAATTTCCTCAGGACTTCTTGTGGTAGCTCCAATGAGTCTAAAATCTGCAGGAAGACCATTATCAAAAACCTCTTTTATATAAGTAGGCATATTAGGATCTTCAGAGCTATAATAAGAGCTATCTAAAAATACTTTTCTATCCTCTAAAACCTTTAAGAGCTTATTTAGTTCAATGGGATGAAGCTCTCCAATTTCGTCAATGAAAAGAATCCCTCCGTGAGCCTTAGTAACTGCTCCAGGCTTAGGCTGTGGTATACCTGCTATACCTAAGGCACCTGCACCTTGATATATTGGATCGTGCACCGATCCTATTAAAGGATCTGCAATTCCCCTATCATCAAATCTAATTGTAGTTGCATCGATTTCCACAAATTTAGCACCTTCTTTGAAAGGAGATCCTGGAGTTCTCTTTGCTACCTCCAATACCAATCTAGCTGCCGCTGTCTTACCTATACCTGGTGGTCCGTAAATAATGACGTGCTGTGGATTTGGTCCACAAATTGCTGCCTTTAATGCCATTATCCCCTTCTCTTGACCTATTACTTCCTCAAAGCTTGAAGGCCTACTCTTTTCTGTTAGAGGTTCCGTCAAATGTACACTTCTCATCCTTCTTAGCTTATCCATTTCCTTTTTGTTCTCTCTATCAATTACTACCCTGCTAGACTGGGAAGTTTTTGAAGAATTAATCATACTAATCCCTATAATAACCACCATCACCAAGATAACCACTAGTAAAAAATCAGTCATAGTTATTTATGCATTTATTAAAAATGCTTGCCTCCCTTCCTATGTTACTACTTACCTATTATTATGAACAACTTACATCTATTATATTCTTTGTAATTTCCTAACATTTTATATATAAAAAAAGATACGGAATGTAATCTCCGTATCTTTCTTAATTCTTAAGCACTCTCTATTCCCTTTTTCTTTTTAGGCTTTTTTGCCTTAAGCTGAGGTCTTTTTTCTCCTTCTGATAGGAGTACTTCAGGCTGTTTAGTGGTTATGGTATCCTTATTAACCGTAATCTTTATAATCTCCTCATTAGAAGGCACATCGAACATTATGTCTCGCATTACATCTTCAATTATAGCTCTAAGTCCTCTAGCACCAGTATTGCGCTCTAATGCTTCCTGGGCAATTGCCTCTAGAGCCTCATCGGAGAATTCAAGTTCTACATTTTCAAGTTCTAAAAGCTTTTTGTACTGCTTAACCAAAGCATTCTTTGGCTTACTTAGAATGTTTACTAAGGCATTCTTATCTAAAGAGTCAAGGGTTACAACTATAGGCAATCTACCTACAAATTCTGGTATTAACCCAAACTTAAGAAGATCTCCAGGCATTATTTCACTTAGAACCTTACCTATATCCTTCTCATGCTTTGATTGAATCTCAGCGCCAAAGCCAATAAAGCTTTGTCTTGTTCTTCTTTCAATAATCTTATCTATTCCATCAAAGGCTCCTCCACAGATAAATAGTATATTAGTTGTATTTATCTGAATAAACTCCTGATGAGGGTGCTTTCTACCTCCTTGAGGAGGAACGGAAGCAGTAGTTCCCTCCAGAATTTTTAATAGCGCCTGCTGAACCCCTTCCCCAGACACATCTCTGGTTATTGATGGATTCTCTGACTTTCTAGCTATTTTATCTATTTCATCTATATAGATAATACCTTTTTCAGCTCTCTCAACATCATAATCTGCATTTTGTATTAGCTTTAAAAGAATATTTTCTACATCCTCACCTACATAACCTGCTTCAGTTAAGGTTGTAGCATCAGCAATAGCAAAGGGTACATTTAAGAATTTTGCTAAAGTCTGAGCTAAAAATGTTTTACCTGAACCTGTAGGCCCTAAAAGTAATATATTGCTTTTTTGAAGCTCAACATCTGTATCCTCTTCATTTGAGTTTATACGTTTGTAATGATTATATACTGATACTGCTAAAGATCTTTTAGCACTGTCCTGACCTATAACATACTGATCAAGATAAGCTTTAATTTCTGCAGGCTTAGGCAGAGAAGCAGAATCAAACTGCAATGATTCTTCAAATTCATCTGCAATAATTTCAGAACACAGCTCTATACATTCATCACAAATATAAACCCCTGGTCCTGCTATCAATCTTCTAACCTGATCCTGGTTTTTACCACAGAAGGAGCATTTTAATTGCTTCTTTTCTTCATATTTTGCCATTTCTACACCTCACTCAGGGTTTGACTTTTTAGTCAGCCTTTTTATCAGGAACTACGGTATTTTTCTCTATTACTTTATCTATTATACCGTATTCTAAGGCCTCCGATGCCTCCATAAAGTAATCTCTTTCCACATCATTCTTTACCTTCTCAAGAGAATTACCAGTTCTTTCAGTTATAATTTTTATAAGGGTTTCCTTAGTTTTTAAAATTCTTCTGGCATGTATTTCTATATCTGTTGCTTGACCCTGGAAGCCTCCTAGTGGTTGGTGAATCATTATTTCACTATTTGGCAGAGCATATCTCTTACCTTTTGTACCAGCCACTAAAAGCATAGCGCCCATTGATGCAGCCATACCTATGCAGATAGTGCTGACATCTGGCTTTATATATTGCATTGTGTCAAGAATAGCCATACCGGCAGTTACAGATCCTCCAGGACTATTAATATAAATATAAATATCCTTATCAGGATCCTCGCTTTCTAGGAATAAAAGCTGTGCTACTACAAGATTAGCTGTAACATCGTTTATTTCACCGCTTATCATTATGATTCTATCTTTTAATAATCTAGAAAAAATATCATAAGATCTTTCTCCTCTATTAGTTTGTTCTACAACCATAGGTACTAAACTCATTTTATTACCTCCTAAATATTTCTATTATTCTATCATCTCTCTATATAATTATACTAACCATAATTAAATTATATAGAATTAATTTTGTTTTGTTAATGAAAAAAATGAAAAACAATTGTAAAATAATTGCCAGAAAGACTCTGGCAATTATTTTAATGTAAGATTACTCTATTATATTTGCATTATCCACAAGCAACTTTATGGTTTTTTCAGTTACTATATCTAAGGTTATTGCCTTACCTTGAGCATTTACCAAAAGATCAGCCATCTTTTCTGGCTCATCATTGCTGTACTGCTTTGCAAGCTCCATAGCCTTTGCTCTGATTTCTTCCTCTGTAGCTTCTATCCCTTCATTCTTAGCTATGGATTCTAACACTAAATTAGTTTTAACCTTTTTCTCGGCATTTTCTTTCATGTAATCCTTCATTTTTTCTTCAGTGTTGTTTGTGAATTGATAGTAGGTCTGAAGATCTAAGCCTTGATATTGAAGTCTTGTTTCTAAATCCTTCAGCATTCCTTCTACTTCTTTATCTATCATAACCTGAGGAATTTCAACTTTAGCATTATCAACAGCCTTGTTTATTAAGCTTTCTTCAAAATCTCTTTTTGCTATACCATCGTAACTTTCTTGGATCTTGGAAGCTATATTCTTCTTAAAATCTTCAAGGGTATCAAACTCAGAAACCTCTTGAGCAAATTCATCATCAAGCTCTGGAAGCTCTTTTACTTTTATTTCCTTCACTGTTACTTCGAAAGTAGCTGGTTTTCCATTAAGCTCTTCCTTACCATAGTCTTCTGGGAAAGTTACTGACACATTTTTCATTTCTCCAACATTAACACCAATTAATTGATCCTCGAAATCTCCTATGAAGGAATGGGAACCAATTTCTAGAGAATAGTCATGACCTTCTCCTCCTTCAAAGGCAACACCATCAACAAAGCCTTTGAAATCGATAATAGCAATATCTCCCATTGCAACAGCACCTTCATTTTTTACTTCAATTCTAGCATTAGCATTCTGTTCTTCTTTTAGATGCTTTTCAATATCCTCATCAGTTACAACAGAGCTAACCTTTTTAGCTTCTAGGTTCTTATATTCTCCAAGCTCTACTTCAGGCATTACTGTAACCTTAGCCTTATATATAAGATTCTTACCCTCTTCAACCTCAACTACATCTATCTCTGGATAGTCTACAGGATTAATATCCTTTTCCTTTAATGCTTCTGGATAGCTTTCTTCAATAGCAAATTGAACTGCATCTTCAATTAATACCCCTACTCCATAGTATTGCTTTACTATATTCATAGGAACTTTTCCCTTTCTGAATCCAGGAACGTTAAAGCTCTTCATGTTCTTTTTGTAAGCTTTATTCATAGCTTCATTAAATTTTGCTGCTTCTACTGTTATTTCTAACTCAACAACATTAGTCTCTATTTTCTCTGATTTTACGTTCATTAAAAAATTCCTCCTAAAAATACGTGAAGTTAATATTTAAATACTTTACTAACTACGTTATTATATCACAATATTTGTTTTATTTTCAAATATTATTAATCATATTTATATATAACGAAAAATATCCTTGTATTATATTATTATAAGACTTTACCTTCAGGTGTTAATATTTTTAATTTCCCATCTACGGTTATTTCCAGCCCCTCTTCCTTTAAATCACCAAAAATTATGCTTTCACCTTTAATATTTCGCACATATGTATGTTTATTGGTAGCAGTATCAATAATCCATATATACAAGTCGGTCTTAAACCAAGGCATATAACTAATATAAGCTATCTTATCC
>JAEXZL010000128.1 GCA_023451395.1 Bacillota bacterium
TAGTTACATCTGGCATACTAATAAGCTTTTCCACCTCTTCTTCTGTAAGAAATTCCGGTGTTTTTCTCTTCAGAGAAGGTGCATTATAAAGTAAAATTCCTTTATCTATTATATAATTCTTGTGTAGAAGAAATTTATAGAATTTCTTTATGGTATTGATTTTCCTAGTAATTGTAGCAGTAGATTTGTTAAGTAGATACTTATGAGTGTAATTATATAATACCTCTGTATTAACCTTTAGATAATTAATACCTTCATCTCCAATAAATATCTGAAAGTCCTTTATATCACTTATATAAGCCTTTATTGAATTCTCACTTAACCTTTTTTTAAAAAGATAATCATAAAATTCTTCTATTAAATCTTCCATATCATCACCTGCCTTCTCTTCTTTAATATTTAATTCTATAGTTATGAAATTATTCCTCTATACACTTACAATATATTTAATAGCAATGGGAGTAATATAAGCTTCGATTAATAATCCAATAATCATGATTAAAAGTACTACTGCTAAAGAATACATATAATTAGGTATGGATGATTGAGAGCCAAGCTTTGATGATCTTCCATAAAATTTACTCTGAAGCTTAATTAATGAACTTTTAAATGCATACATAGATACAATGACAATACTTACAAAATAAATAATATTCTGAGGCAAGAGTGCTACAAGGGAAAGAAGCAGTGCCTTTTCCCCACCTGCTGCAATCAAAAAAGCAAGAGAAAACCCAAAGGTATAACCTTTTACCAAATTAGCAAAAAGGGCCGCAGGAATTCCTAAGAAGGTTAATCCAAAAGACCATATTATCAATATAATTATCAAATTGTTTCTTATAGCTTCATAAATTAGAGACTTGGATGAAAAACTTTTATTTGTGATCCCCTCTAAAAATACTGATAGATAATCCTTTAAATTATTCATATCTTTAGTCTGCATGTATTTAACAGTGTATATTCCTAGTACGATACCAATTGCCAAAAACAAAATTATAAGTATAAGAGATAAGAAATTCTCTTCTATCTCCTTGAAAAGAATTGATTTTAGCCTTTTGTTATTCATCTTATCCTCCTTTAAGCATGTTAATATATATTATGTAAAGAGAATAACCTATATGACAATATGGTAATTTTTATAAAATAAACTTATAATTTCAATTATGATTACTGAAAATAATTTTTTAATTTAAAAACCTCCTATGCTTATGAAATAAACATAGGAAGTTAATAAAAATCTTTTTCATTTTATTGATATAAATATTTATGAATTACCTAATTAGACTGTGAAGCGATTACAAAATTGCACTAACTCTAAACTCTTGATTTTACTGTTCTAAGACACTTTATTCTTTAGTCTTAGCTTATCTGCAACCATGGCAATGAATTCAGAGTTTGTAGGCTTACCTTTATCATTGTGAATAGTATATCCAAAAAGCTTGTTTATAGCTTCAACTTGGCCCCTACCCCATGCAACTTCTATAGCATGCCTAATAGCTCTTTCTACTCTACTAGCAGTGGTATTATATTTTTTTGCAATTGATGGATATAGCTCCTTTGTTACTGCAGAAAGAAGTTCCATGTCATTAACTACCATGGTAATTGCCTCTCTAAGATACATGTATCCCTTAATATGAGCAGGAACACCAATTTCATGTATTATGCTAGTTATCTCTGTTTCTAGGTCCATTGGCTCTTTTTTAGGAGTCTTTACTTCTGGTGTATCAATGAGAGACATAGATTTCTTAGAATTATCTCCTGATATAGTATTATTAAACATTTGTCTTATTCTCTTTGTAAATACATCCATATCAAATGGTTTCACTACATAGTAATCTGCTCCTAAGGTAATTGCTCTCTGAGTAATTTTATCCTGACCAACAGCTGATAATACTATAATTCTTGGCATAGGATCTAAGTCCATAGTACTAAGCCTCTCGAGAACTCCCAATCCATCTAAATGAGGCATGATTATATCTAGCACAACTAGATCAGGTTTCTTCTCTTCAATCAATCTGAGGGCTTCCAATCCGTCTTTTGCAATTCCGGTAACAATTATGTCTCTTTGATTTAAAAGATAATCGTTAAGAATATTACAGAATTCTTTATTATCATCTGCTATAAGTACTGATATTCTATTTTCCTGCATATAATTCTCTCCTTTATGCTTATTCCATTATTTAACAATTAATTAATTCGACACAAGTAAAATAATTCCTTCTTTAATTTGATTTTTTTTTATAATATAAAAAGATATCATGTTATTATCGATATCTTTTTATATCTATACTTATATATTACTCTTTTATATCAAATTTTTAAACTCATTTTGATAAATTATTTGCATCTTTTACCATCCAGTGTATATATATCCCATATCCAGTATCAGGTTTATTAATTAAAACATGGGTTACAGCACCAACTATCTTATTATTTTGTATTATTGGGCTTCCGCTCATTCCCTGGACTATCCCTCCAGTTTTATTTAATAATCTTTCATCTATTATTTTGATGAGCATACTTTTAGAGTCAGGAACTTCTTGAGGTAATAGCTTTAATATCTCAATATCATAATATTTGGGCCCCTCTTCATCAACTGTTGTAATAATCTGTGCCCTTCCTTCCTTTATTTCATTAGGGGAAGCTACCTTTAGGGGCTTTTCTTTTCTTAAGACTTTTTCTCCTAAAGAGGACTTTCCGAAAATTCCACAATTTGTATTAGATAAAACCTCCCCAATGCTTACTTCTTCATTTACAAAAATCCCCTTCAATTCTCCTGGTACACCTTTTTGCCCTTTTTTAACACTTATAATAGAAGAATTAACTATGCTGCCAGAGTTAATTTTTAACATTTCATTTGTATCAACATCAGTAATTGGATGTCCTAAAGCCGCAAATACCTTTGTTTTAGGGTTGTAGAAGGTCAAAGTTCCCACTCCTGCAGTAGAATCTCTAACCCATAAGCCTAGCTTATATTTATTATCCTCAGATGATTTTACAGATACTATTTCCTTTTCAATTTGCTCCCCTTTTCTATTTATTGAAACCTTTATTTTTTTATCTTGAAATTTATTTATTAAGCTCATAAGAGTTTTTGAACTGTCTACAGGAATACCATTTATCTCATTGATAATATCACCAACCAATATATTTCCTAATAGAGCTGGACTATCAACAGCACCTTTATCTGTTATAATCTCAGCAAACCCAACGACCAAAACTTTTGTATTTACCTTTACGCCTATGCTTATTCCACCGGGAATTAGCTCCAGAGCTTCATCAGTGGATGGCTTTATCTCTGCTGAAACAGGAATTGATCGCACTAACAAAAAGCATAAAAATAAAGCTAAAATCGGAGTTACGATGTATTTTATCTGCCTTTTATTTCCTTTTATCATCTTTACTCCTCCTTTTCTTTTCTCTCTAATTAAATTGCCCTTATAATTGATGCCTTATGCTGGGTTATGGTTGTTAGTACAGTCAAAGTTATTTGTAATTACTAGCTTTATCTAATAATCAAAATAAAAGCCATAGATAAAAATCTATGGACTGATATAAATTACTACTGTTTTTTTATGTTTCTTTTAAGATTTTCTTTTTTGTCCTCTGCTAACCTAATCATCTCTTTTGCATTTTCTATAGTAACCTTAGTTATTTCAACTCCACCAATCATTCTAGCTATTTCCTTTGTTTTCTCCTCTTTTTTTAGAGAACTAATTCTAGTAAAGGTTTTCTCTTGATTAGTATATTTTGATACCAAAAAATTATAACCTGACATAGCTGCAATTTGGGGAAGATGTGTTACACAAAGCACTTGATGCTTTGTAGAAATAAGATACATCTTTTCAGCAACACTTTGAGCTATCCTACCGCTAATGCCAGTATCAACCTCATCAAATATTACAGATGGTATTTCATCCTTATCAACAAAAATTGTCTTCAAAGCAAGCATTATTCTTGAAAGCTCTCCACCTGAAACAATTTTTTCTAATGGCTTCATTGGCTCCCCAGGATTTGTTGAAATTAAAAATTCAACCTTATCCATTCCAGTAGGATAAAAACTTTCCTGTTCTGTTACTTTAACCTTAAAGGTGCTCTTTTCCAGACCTATATCTTTGAATTCAACCATTACACTTTCTTCAAGGCTCTTTGCTGCCTTAAGCCTCTTTTCATGTAAAACATGAGCTATTTTTTCTAATATTCCTTTAACTACAGCTTTTTCTTCTTCTAGCTTGCTAATAATTTCCTCACTATTAATTAACTCATCATATTGTCTTTGCAATTCTTCCTTGAAAATTAGAATATCACTTATAGAACGTCCATACTTCTTTTTATAGCTTGCAATCTCATATAATCTATTGTTTATTTTTTCCAAAGTATCTTCGTCATATACTACTGACTCCTTAATATTACGAAGATCATTAATTATCTCCTCAAGGGAAAAGCTTACATCAAGAAGATTTTTATTGATCTTTTTAACTTCCTCCATATGTCTCTCAATGGATGAAAGTTCTTTTAGAGATGAAGAAATTAAATCATATGCTGAAGATCCTTCATTAAATTCTTTTAAAAAGCTATAGGCAGAATTTATTCCAAGGTTTATCTTTTCTGCATGGTTCAATACTCTGTATTGATTATTTAATTCTTCCTCTTCAGCTTCATTAAGCTTGCCATTTTCTATATCTTCGATTTGATATTTAAGGAAATTCACTACTGTCTGAACATCTTCATTGCCTCTTAGCTCATTAATCTTATTTTTGATAGAAATGTACTCTTTATATTTTTTCTTATAGCTTTCTAGATCAACGAAAATGATATCCTGTGCATAGCTATCTAAATAACCCATATGGCTATTTATATCCAACAAATTTTGATTTTCGTGCTGTCCATGAATATCTAATAGAGTTTTGGAAATATCCTTAAGAGCGGATAATACCGCTGATTTTCCGTTTATTTTACTTATGCTTCTTCCGTTTTGAAAGGTTTCTCTACTTAATATAACCACATTATCCCTTTCTATACCTAATTCATCCATAACAATAAGGGTTTTATTGTTTTCTACAGAAAAAACAGCCTCTACGTATGTTTTATCTTCTCCAGTACGTATTAGCTCCTTATTAAATTTATTACCCATAACAAAATTTATTGCGTCTATAAGTATAGATTTACCTGCACCAGTTTCTCCAGATAATACATTAAATCCTTCATTTAAGGATATACTTAAGTTATCAATTAATGCAAAGTTATTTATTGATATTTGTAATAACATACAACCACCCTTTTATCATCAAGAAATAAGACTTCTAATTTTGTTAACTAGCTCTTCAGCATTCTCAAAATTTCTAGTTAATATAAATATTGTGTTATCTCCGGCAATGGTGCCAGCTATTCCCTGAATCTTTAATGAATCTATTGCTTCTGCAGCAGCAGATGCAGAACCGGATATAGTCTTAACAACTACCATTTTATCAATACTCTCAACACTTAAAGTGGATGAAGATAATATATTTACTAGTTTTGTAGAAATATTATCCTCCTCTGGTGAAATAGATACATATTTATAAGTCCCTGAAGGAGTAAGCATCTTCGTGAGCTTTAGCTTTTTTATGTCTCGAGAAACCGTGGCTTGAGTGACATCAAAACCTAGAAGCTTTAGCTCCTCAGCTAAATCCTCCTGAGTTTCAATATTTTTTTCTTTTATAAGTTCTAAAATCTTTGAATGTCTATTTACTTTCATCCTATTCACCTGCACATTCTCTGGTTTTATTAATTAATTTGTTTCTTAATACCGTAAAATAATCCAGCTCTTCGAAGTGAACTAAATTTACCCATTTATCCGCTTTTTTTATGTAAATCTCTTCTTCTTCCTGAAGCTTCAGGGATGTCTGTCCATCTGATGTAATATATATTTCCTGCTCAGATTTCTCTATACTAATTCTCACGGTTTTATCACCATCTACAACAATTGATCTAAACATGTGTGTATGAGGGCATATGGGAGTAATACAAATATTTTTAAGCTCCGGATGAAGCAGTGGTCCTCCAGCAGACATAGAGTAAGCTGTGGAGCCAGTAGGAGTGCTTATAATAATTCCATCTGCAGTATAAGCAGTATAAAACTGATTATCAATATAAATTTTAAATTTTAATATTCTAGATAAGGTTCCTCTAGCTAAAACCACTTCATTTAGTGCATATTGCTCTTCTTTTCCCCTTACAGAGCAGCTTAGAAGCATCCTATCATGAAGTTTGAAATTTCCTGACACCCATTTTTCAAAATATACTTTGAAGGACTTTAGCTCACAACTGCTTAGAAAACCCAAATTTCCAATATTAACTCCAAAAAGAGGAACTTCTGAACCATAAATGTATTTTACAGTGTTTAATATAGTCCCATCTCCACCTAGAGCTAATAATAAATCAAGCCCATCTGCTACTTCTTTTGATAATCCAAGAGAGTTTTTAAATACTATAATATTGCACCCAGGTATTATACCATAAATTATTTCTTTTATTTCTTTAGTTATTCTTTCATCCTTATCCTTTGAAATATTTACATTTATCCCTATGTTATATCTCTTCATAAGTCCTCCCAATACTATTCAGTTCCCCATGAGAAGCATCAACAATAGCTTCAACATCTATATTTTGTAACACACTGTCTTTTGGAACCTTTTTCGAAAAATAAATAAGGTATTCGATGTTACCTTCTGGCCCTTTAATAGGTGAAAAACTGAGACCTTTTATATATAGTTCCTTTTCTTTGATAAAATCTATGATTCCCTGGATAACTTCAATATGAGTAGACTTTTCTTTTACTACTCCTTTCTTACCTACCTTTTCCCTACCAGCTTCAAACTGAGGTTTAATTAGTGCTACTATCTCACCATTATCCTTCATTACAGATAATGCAGCAGGTATTACCTTTTTCAAAGAAATAAAAGACACATCTATACTTGCAAAGTCCACCAAATCTGGAACCTGCTCTGAGGTAATATATCTTATATTAGTTCTTTCAAGACAAACTACTCTAGGATCAATTCTCAATTTCCAGGATAATTGTCCATATCCTACATCGATAGAATATACTTTATGTGCTCCATTTTGAAGCATACAGTCAGTAAAGCCTCCCGTAGAAGCACCTATATCCATACATATCATTCCTGTAAGTTCAATATTAAAGGAACTCATTGCCTTGGACAGTTTATAGCCTCCGCGACTTACATATGGCATCTCTTCACCTTTGTATTCTATTAATGAATCTTCACTTACCTTTTCTCCAGCCTTATCAAATCTTTTCCCATCTATGAATACCTTGCCAGACATTATAGCTGCTTTGGCTCTTTCCCTAGAAGTAAATATTCCTTTTTCTATTAATAATTGGTCTAACCTGATCTTTTTTGCCGCCATAATTCCTCCTAATCTACATAAGTTTCATGATTTCTTCACAAATGGATTCAGGGTCTAAATGATGAATCTTATAAAGGATATCTGGCTCTCCATGGGTTATGAATTCATCCTTATAGCCCATAGAAATAATCTTCTCCTTGTATCCTATAGAATTCAAGTATTCCAGAACCATTGTTCCTAAGCCACCATGAATAACATTATCTTCTACAGTTATAATTTTAAACTCTTTTCTTGAGAGATTTAAGAGGATATTCTTATCTATAGGCTTTATAAAGCATGCATTTATTATCATAGGATTATACCCTTTTTCAAGAAGCTTTCTCTTAGCTAATATTGCATGCTGCACCATTCTACCTGTGGCGATTATTGCTATCCTCTCCCCGCCACTAACCACTTCCCAGCTACCGTACTTTATTTCTTCTAGGCATTTCATTTCAAATATATCACAGCCTCTTGGATATCTTATTGCTACTGGGAATTTTGCCTCTACTGCCCAACGAAGAAAAGCGCGTAACTCTTCAGTACTTTTGGGAGACACTATTGTAAGGTTTGGCATGTGACTTAAATATGAGATATCAAAGATACCTTGATGAGTTTCTCCATCCTCTCCCACTATTCCAGCTCTGTCTATAGCAAGGACTACTGGAAGTTTTTGTATGCAAATATCATGTAATATTTGATCATATCCTCTTTGTAGGAAGGTAGAATAAACGGCAAATACAGGCTTAAGACCTGATTTAGCTAGGCCCGCGGACATAGTAACGCCATGCTGTTCTGCAATGCCCACATCAAAAAATCTATTAGGGTATTTTTTTGCAAAGCCCATAAGCCCTGTACCATCAGGCATTGCTGCTGTAACAGCAACTACCTTATTGTTCTCCATTGCTATTTTTTCCATTTCATCACCAAAAGCACTAGAGTAGTTTTCAAAGCATCCTGACTTTCCCTTTACTTCTCCACTGGTATAATCAAATGGCCCAACTCCATGGAACTTATTTGGGTTCCTTTCTGCAAAGTTATACCCCTTCCCCTTTTGAGTAAGAGCATGTATAATCACCGGACCTTCAAGATTTTTCGCTAAAGAGAGCATTTTTGAAACTTCTTTGATATTATGTCCATCGATAGGTCCAAGATAAGTTAGTCCCATCTCTTCAAAAAGCATTCCTGGCACCACAAACTGCTTTATTGTGTCCTTAACTTTTTCAATGGAATTAACTAGGTTCTTGCCTAAAGGAATCTTTTTTAATGTACTATTAAATTCTTGCTTAAATTTATTGTAATTTGGATCAATTCTAATTTTAGTTAGATATGTAGAAAGACCTCCAACATTTTTAGATATAGACATTTGATTATCATTTAATATTATTATAAGCTTTGTTTTGTGAAAACCAGCATCATTCAATGCTTCCAATGCCATTCCTCCGGTAAGAGCACCATCACCAATAACGCATAACACATGATGATTTTCTTTTTTTATATCTCTAGCCCTAGCCATTCCCAAAGCAGCGGAAATGGATGTGCTACTATGGCCGGTATCAAAATGATCAAAGCTACTTTCACTTCCTTTAGGAAATCCACTTAAGCCTTGATATTTTCTTAATTTATCAAAGCCTTCTTTTCTACCTGTTAGTATTTTGTGCACATAAGATTGATGACCAACATCCCAGACGATTTTGTCAGAAGAAAAATCAAAGACATTATATAAACTAATGGTAAGCTCAACTACACCTAAATTTGATGCTAAATGTCCCCCAGTTTTTGATACCTTCTGTATTAAAAACCTTCTTATATCTTCAGCTAAAACTTTTAATTCTTCTATTGACAGCTTACTTATATCCTCTGGGCAGCTGTATTTATCTAATTGTGTATACATAGTCTATACCTCTTTTAATAATTTCTTTCTAATAAGTAGTTAGTGAGTTTCAGCAATGCTTCAGTATTATACTCTAAAGAGGTTAATGCCTCAATACATCTATCCGTAAGCTTCCTGCAAAGTTCTTTGCTTTCTTCCAGACCTAAAAGGCTCACATAAGTATATTTATTGTTATTTGCATCGCTATTTATATTCTTTCCTAATTTAGAAACGTCACCCTCAATATCTAAAATATCATCCTTAATTTGGAAAGCAAGTCCTAAGCTTTCACCATAGATTTCAAGAACCTTAATATCTTCTTCGGATGCATTTCCAAGGATGGCACCAGCTACTATAGCTCCCTTAATAAGAGCTGCTGTTTTTTTACTATGGATATATTGAAGTTCTTCCTCCTTAAGAGGCATATTTTGTGAAAGTATATCCTTAATCTGGCCACCAATCATCCCATCAGCCCCTGAAGCTATGCCAATTACCTCTGTAGCCTTAAGACCTTCCCAGCCATTTTTCAGAGAGTATTTAATCATTATGTTAAAAGCTTCATTTAAAAGCCCATCTCCTGCAAGAACAGCTACTGCTTCTCCAAAGACCTTATGATTAGTTGGCTTACCTCTTCTTAAATCATCATTATCCATACAAGGTAAATCATCATGGATTAAAGAATAGGTATGAATCATTTCTATAGCCGCTGCAAAGGGCAGAATTTTTTCCCAGTCAGCTTTAAATAGATTATAAGTTAATATAGATAATATTGGTCTTATTCGCTTGCCACCAATATTTAGACTATAGCTCATAGCTTCATATATGGTATTATTGTAACCTTCTTCATGAACTAAGCATTCTTCTAAATAAGTATCTATCTCTTTCTTTAATATATCCATAGTTATCATTTTAAAACATCCTCGCTACTTTCCTCTTGAAGTATTTTTATTTTTTCCTCAGATTCCTTCAAAAGCTTGTAAAGCTTATTGGTGATTTTTACGCCCTCTTCATACAACTTCATGGAATCCTCAAGAGTCAAGGTGCCTTCTTCCATTTTTACTATTATGCTCCTTAGTTTTTCAACCATTAGCTCATAGCTTTCACTTTTTCTTGCCATTAAATTTTCTCCTTTTTTATACCGTTAAAAAAGCCCATTGCTTCTCCATCTTGAAATATTATTCTTGTTAAGGCAGCTTCCTTAAAATTGCTTTTTGATTTTATAAGCTCATCATTCTGGTAAACTAAAGTATATCCTTTATTAAGTACATTTAAGGGGTTATGAGCTTCTAAAAGCTGCTTTTTACTGCTTAACTCTTGATATCCATTATCAAGCTTAATCTTTATAAGCTTATTAAGATTATCAGCTAAACCATCAATTTCATTATACTTATGGACAATATAGCTTATGGGATTGAAATTTTCAAGTCTTCTTTTATATAGCTCTAGATCATTTTTTTCTCTAACAATTTTGTTTTCCAAAATAAGATTTAACCTATCTATTAAACTTTCCAGCTCACCTTGAATATTTCCTATTTCCGGCACAGCTATTTCCGCTGCCTGTGATGGTGTCGCTGCTCTTATATCTGCCACAAAATCGCTTATGGTAAAATCTCTTTCATGGCCAACTCCTGAAATTACCGGACATCTAGTTTTATATATAGAATAGGCTAATTCTTCATCATTAAAGCTCCAGAGTTCCTCTATA
Source organism: Bacillota bacterium (assembly GCA_023451395.1). Classification (GTDB taxonomy): domain Bacteria; phylum Bacillota; class Clostridia; order Clostridiales; family Clostridiaceae; genus JAEXZL01. The sequence continues at coordinate 10,965 of JAEXZL010000128.1, forward strand.
GAGCCTCCTCCTCTAGTAAGGATGATTATATCTATATCGCCTCTTTCATCTAGAGCCTTTAAGCCCTTAATAAGTGAGGCAGAGGAATTTTTCCCTTGAACTAAAGCAGGATAAACTATTAATTCTGTGAAAGGATTTCTTCTTTCTGTTACCTGTATTATATCTTTTATGGCAGCACCAGTAGGAGATGTTACTACTCCAATTTTAAAAGGATACTTAGGGAGCTTTTTTTTGTGCTCATCCTTAAATAACCCCTGAGCCTCAAGTCTTTCCTTAAGCTTGTTGAACCTTATAAATAACTCTCCAAGCCCAATTTCTGAAATGCTGCTGCAATATAGCTGGTATGTTCCATCCTTTAAATAAACAGAAGCCTTTCCTCTAATCTCAACCTTCTTACCCTCTTCTAGGGGGATAGATAGATTCTCAGCATTATACTTAAACATAATGCAATTAATTTTGCTATCCTCATCCTTTAAGGAAAAATATATATGACCAGAACTATGGAACTTTAGATTAGATATTTCTCCTTGAACTCTTAAATTATTTAAAATAAAGTCATTATCTATAGTACGTTTTATATAATTATTTACCTCAGTGACGGATAAAGATTTAATTTGCATTTTTCCTATACACCTTACAAACATTATTTAGTAAAATAGTGGTGGTTAAAGCTCCCACTCCTCCTGGCACAGGCGTTACATATCCGGCAGTAGTTATGACTTTATCATAATCTATATCACCAGTTATTTTCCCATTATAGCTAGAGGTTCCAACATCTATAACTACTGCTCCAGGTTTAATATAATCTTCATTAACAAAGTTTGGTTTTCCTATGGCAGAAACAAGTATATCTGCTTCCCTACAAATTGATTTTAAATCCCTACTCTTTGAATGACAGATAGCAACTGTAGCATTTTCCTTAAGCAAAAGATGAGCAACTGGCTTACCCACTATTGTGCTTCTGCCTAATACAACTGCCTTTTTACCTTCAATTGTTGGTTCACATGTTTTTACTAGTCTAAGTACGCTTTCCGCTGTACAGGGTACAAAGCCCTCTTCATTCTTATAAAGTCTGCTTATATTTGCATCTGATTGACCATCCACATCCTTCTCACTGCTTATGGTGGACAGTACTTTATTTAAGTTAATTTCTTTCGGCAATGGAAGCTGAACTATTATTCCATGAATATTCTCATTTTCATTCGCCTCATGAATGAATTTAATAATAGTTTCCTCACTTGTATCTCCTTTGAAAGCTTTTTTAATATATTCGATACCAAGCTCCTCAGAAAGTTTTTTTTGATTATTGATATAGAATTCTGAGCCTTTATCCTCACCAACCTGTATAGATAAAAGACAAGGTTTATCCTTACCTTGGCTTTGTAAATACCTAGTGTATTCCTTAATTTCCTCTCTTAGTATTGTAGCTAATGCTTTACCACTTAAGTTCTCACCCATATAAAATCACCTCATATTATTTTATTTCTCTTGATTTATAGGCCTTGTCTAAAATAGCATTTACAAATGCAATAGATTTTTCATCAGAATAGCTTTTGCTTAATTCAATAGCTTCATTTATAGCAACCTTTGCAGGAACGTCCTCTGAAAAAAGAATTTCATAAATGGCAACCCTAAGTATTGCTAAATTTGTTTTTGAAATCCTATTAACTTTCCAGTTTTCAGAATTCTCTTCAATTATAGCATTTATTTCCTCATAATTATCATTTACACCAGTAACAATTTTTTTAATATATTCCATATCTAATTTATTCGTATCTAAATCCTCATTAAAAAAATGAGCATCCTCTACTATTTCTTCAAAAGGTCTTGAGTTGATGGAGCCTTCAAAAACAATCTTCATTGCAACTTCCCTTGATTTTTTTCTATTCATCTTATCCTCCTAAAACCATTCTTTTTATTATTATAATCCATTTACGGTACTTTAAAACACAAGGAAACACCCTCTGGAACACAGAGGGTGCGAATTACTCAGCAGATATTTCTTGGTTTACTGTTTTGGGAACAACTATGTTTTGTACAAATACATTAACGGAATTAACCTTTAGGCCAGTCATCGCTTCAACGGTCTTTTTTACATTCTCTTGAACTTGAAGCACTACCTCAGGTATTTTCATTCCATATTCTACCGCTATATTTAATTCAATAGTGGCACTTTCCTCATCTACGGTAACCTTAACTCCTTTGGATAGGTTTCTCTTTCCTGTGAGCCTTTGGGTTATACCGCTGGTAACTCCTTGATTAATTTCAATTATACCATTTATTTCTGCAGCAGCTATACCGGCAATTACACATACAACTTCATCAGAAATCTTAACAACACCAAGATTTGCATTGTTACTTAAGGCTTCATTCATACTAGTTAACCCTCCTTTGCATAGCAAAACTTGTTAATCTTAGGTTCATTATATCAAAATAATTATTCATTTACAATTATTCTTTTGCTTCGATTACAACATCAATTATTTGAGATATACTTGTTATTACCTCTTGAATTTGACTTGCCTGTTTCTGGGTTAATTTTTCTTTACTCTTAACAATAATTCTAGCTTGATTATTTTCAATGAGACAAATTACATCTTCAAACCCTTTCCCTTTCAAGGAAAGTTCAATATCATTTTCATTCTTTTGATTAGTGGTTAACTTAGTATATTCAGCAGTAGCTTCATCCTTTTTCTCCTGTGAAATATTTTTATTCTCTATTATTCCTTGAAGAGTTTGAATTGTTCTAGTATCCTTTTGATCCTTCTCAGCCCTTGCATATGTGAAGTAATCCTCCTCTTTATCTTTAGAAGAAATCAAATTATTAAGAGTTGACATATCTGTCTTTCCTACGCTTCCTATAGGCTTATTCACTCTAGCAGCTAGAATGCCTGTACAAATTATTAGCGCTAATAATGTTAAAATTACACCCGCTTGTTTTTTATTCATTTTAAGATCCTCCCATCTTTTATTCTACTGAATTATATGCTACTTTTTCATTGGATATACATACACTTTATCCAAATCAAGGTTATATAGCTTTGATACTGCTTTTTCAATGTCATATTTTATTAAGCTATCCTCTGCGCCCTCTGCGATAATAACTACTCCAGTTAGCTGGGGCTTATTTGTTCTTAGTATAAATGGCTCATTATTACTTCCATCAGACCTCATAACAACTGATGTACCATCATTACTCTGCTTGTTGCTTCTTTCACCTCCCTCATTATCTTTTTCTTCGGTATAACTTGTGCTTGAACTGTTTTCTGTTGCTGGTACTTGCTCCTCGCCACTTTCAAAGTAAAGCATAACCTCTACATTCCCAACTCCCTGCATTTTGGAAATAATGTATTTCAGTTCATTTTTTTGTTCTAACTCATAAGTTGCTAAGATATTGGTGCTTTGTTTTTCATCTTCTTTCGCCGCTGAGGCCTTCTTAGTGCTACCTATGCCAAAATTATCAAGTATAAGATACGCCAAAACCAATAGGAGTATAACTATTAAGTAGTTCCAGTTAGGCTTTTTTTTCTCTAGCTTAAAGATATCTAGAATTTTACTTATATCCATAATAATGTTTCCTCCTAAATTAATATTTATAAATACTTAACCCCTCTTGGGTAATTTTGATATTTTCTTTTAAAATTCGTAGAATTTCCTTCTCTTTAAGTCCATAATCCTGATCTAAATTAACTGATGCTGAATTCTCTTCTAGAATTTTAATTTTTTCTATTTTTTCAACGGAGCTGTCACTATAGCCAACATTAATCTGTACTATTTCTGTAGCTCCTTCCTTTTCCTTATAAACTGCTTTTACCTTCACTTTAAAAGCCGTATTTGGAAATTCAGCAATAAGTATATTATTTAATGAATTTTCTAAGCTTCTCTCAAACTCTTTTTCAGTGATTTCAATTCTTTTTTCCCTATAGCCCTCAAAATCTTTCTCCTCTACCGGATAGCTCAAGTACTTATCTATAGACGCTGGTAGCGAAATTCCTTGATTTAAAAAGGTTAATAGTGGATTCATTACTATAACCATAAGGATTAGTCCCAGAATAAACTTACAATACTTCCTGATGCTATTATCTGGCAGAATCAACTCCACTACAGTAATAAATATTAAGGCTGCACAAATATTTGCAATCCACCCTTTTAAAAATTCCACCCTTCCTTCACCCCGCTATAATTAATTTCCCAGAGGAGGCAATTATTGAAATCATTATAAAAAACATCACAGATATACTAATCAAAGAGGACATTATAAGAAGTAATGAGTCTCCAGCTGATGCAATACAGCTTACAATTTTGCCATCACTTATTGGCTCAATAAATGCAGCGGTAAGCTTGTACACCATTGCGCATAAAAAAACCTTAATTATTGGAGTTATAACTATCAATAGTAAAATAATAAGCCCTAGTGTCCCTACTGCACTTTTAAGTAATAGAGAATAGCCTGCCACTGTTGTTATTGCATCAGACATAGCTTTACCGATTATTGGTATAAAGTTATCAACAGCAAATTTTGCTGTTTTTAATGTAACAACATCTAAGGTATTAGTGGCAACACCCTTTATAGAAATAAATCCTACTACTATTGTAATCATAAGACCTTGTATCCATATAACGCTTTGCCTAAGCATTTTGCAAAGCCCATTAAGCTTAAAGCCATCAGAAATATTATTTGCAAATTGAAGGGCAAAGCCAGCAAGTATAAGGGGTATAATAATATCTCTATAAATCTTAGGACAAATATTAATTACTAAAAGAATAATAGGATTTAACACAGCAGATTGAGAAAATCCTCCTACTGTAGCTAAGAGCATTAATAATACTGGAATTAATGCCAGCATAAAGTCTGTAATACCCTTTATTGAATCCCTTACTATATCTACAGATAGTAAAAAGCTCTTGGTTAATATTATTACCAGTAAACCATAGCAAGCAAAGTATGCTACATTACTTAGTGCTTCATTGTTAAAGGCATTTTGAAGATTCTTAATTAGAGCAGCAATAATAGCTATGATCAAAATTATAACTGAAAGCTTTATAAAGGATATAAGCTCTCTTACAGCAACAGATGCTAATACCTTTACCACATAACTAAAAGATAGATTTCCCTCACCTTCCTTAAGAAAATGAGCTATATATTCCTTTATATTTATTGAAGTCAATAACTCTTCCTCTAACTGTACATCGCTTATATAGTTATACAGACTATTTATCTGCTCACTTTCCATAATATCTTCTATTGAAGTCTGCTCTTCCCCATTGGCCCCAATAGGAAGCATTAATAAAATAAATAAAACCATAAAAAACTTCTTCATAGGCATTCTCCTTACATTATTTTCAGGATTGATTCAAGCAATGACATTAAAATTGGAATAGCAAGAACTAATATCATTATCTTCCCTGACATTTCAATCTTCTTTGCTATACTAGCAGCTTCAGCATCTTTACATATCTCACTGCCAAAGGAGGTGATGAAGGCAATCCCGATTATTTTAAAGACAAGATTTAAATATACCGTATCAATATTTGCTTTAACTGAGATTTCCTGCATAAAATTGAATATAGAGAACAGCTTGTCTAATATAAAAATAACTATAATTGTTCCAGTAATTAAAGAAATTAATATGGCTATTACATCTCTTCTGTCCTTAAAAACAAGAAATAGAAACATTCCCAGTAAGCCAAAGGCAACAATTTTAAATATTTCCATATCTACCCCCTAAAAAATGAACATAGCCTTCAATGAAGTAAAAAGTTCTTTAATAAGGTTTAATACCAATAAAAGAATAATTACAAGTCCAGCTATATTAACCATATATCCTATTTCATCCTTACCACTGCTTTTTAATAGCTTGTCTAATATAATGATTAGTATACCAATACCACCGATTTTAAATAAAAGACTTACATCAAGCATTTTCTCACTCCTTAAACAATTAAAATAACTATTCCAAAGCCCATACAAACTCCCAAATATCTATACATTTTAAGATTTTTTTTCATTAATTCTTCTGCATCATCAATGGAACCCTTTATGCTTTGGAGAAATAATGTGAAGATTTTCTCGTGACCCAATATATCTACTTCACCAAGGCTTTTAAACAAATCTGATATAATAAGTTCATCAGATTCAGTCAAATACATACTTTCTCTATAAAAATTGTATACAGCCTTAAAAGTAACATAAACACTGTCATATTCATTTTTCATTAAAGAAGCTCCTATGCTCTTAAACAAATCACTAACAGCTTTATTGCTCTTTTTACTAACCTTAAGCAGGGCTTCTGGAAGAGGTGTATAGGAGTACATTATTTCGTTTTCTAATTGAAGAATTCCCCTTTGAAGATCCTTTAAGATATAGACTCTTTTTTTATATCTTTCTCCATAACTAAAGCCTAGAAGAGAAGATAAAATAATTATACTTATGCAGATTAGCCCCTTAAACATAGCCCCCTCCCATAATCTCTATATCATCATCTAAATTATAAACAGAGGTTATTTTTCCAGGATTTTCCGCATCTAGTAAAAAAACTGCCCTATTAAAGATACTATTCTCAACCAGTTCTCTAAAAACAAGTCTTTCCTTATAATCCTCAAGCCTTTCTCCATGAATAGAACAAATTAAATTTACTCCGCAGTTATAAGCCATCATAATACTAGCTACATCCCCATCTGTACCTATTTCATCACAAATAATAACTTCTGGAGACATACTTCTTATAGCCATCATTATTCCTTGGCTTTTAACACAATTATCAAAGACATCCGTTCTAATACCAATATTCATCTGTGGTATTCCCTGAGAGCATGCAGCTATCTCGCTCCTTTCATCCATAAGAGAAACCTTTTTACCTTTTATATTTAAACCATTGGATATATTTCTTGTTAAATCTCTTAAAATTGTAGTTTTCCCCCCTTTAGGAGGAGAGATAACTATAGTATTTAATATTTTATTTCCTTTGCTTATATGAGGTAATAAGCTATCAGAACAACCTAGAAATTCTTTTGTTATTCTAATATTAAGAGAAGAAATATTTTTTATTGTCTTAATTCTTCTATCCTCTACAACACATTCTCCGCAAAGTCCTATACGATGTCCTCCATTAAAGGTAATAAATCCTTGTTTTATATCCTCCTCGAAGGCATAAATGGAATAATTGCTTATCCTCTGCAAAATTCCTGAGATCTGTTCTTTACTTATGATCAGATCGGAAATATATTCCCTCTTGTTAAGCTGGAATATGAGAGGCTTATTAATTCGAAATCTTATCTCCTGGATCTTATTTATATCCCCTACCTTGGCAATATTGTCTATAACTGATCCAGGCAGAAGCTTAAATATTTCTCTATTGTTTATCATTTTAACCTCCTTGCATCACATTTTTCTTATATAATTCATATTTATAACAATTGAATTTTATTACAAAAAAATAAGAACTCAGAATTATAATTCTGAGTTCTTATTTTAAAAGTTCCTTATCACAATTTGGGCAGTGCAGCTTTTCCTTTAAAAGTTCTTCCTCTACATAAATACTCTCATGACAATTGTCACATTTTACTTCTGTATACTTATAATCATCCTCTTCCTCGATGCCTTCGAAAATTCCTTCCCCAAAGAGCTCCTCTTTGATTGTATCCATATCCTGTTCTAGGAGCTCTGCGTATTCAAGTGTATCAGAAAGCTTTTCCTTTAATTCCTCTACATCTTTGGAAAGGTCGCTAACCATAGAAACTAAAAGCTTTATTATTTCCTTCCCATCACCTAGAGTAGAGGATTTCTCAATCATTTGCAGTAGATTTTCAAGGTGAAAATCATCCATTTTATCACTTCCTACTATAGAAAATAAGCTAAGTCAAAGACTTAGCAATATTTCATTTATTAAACTCTTTCCATATATTCTCCGGTTCTTGTATCTATTCTAATCATATCCCCTTCATTAACAAATAAAGGTACATTAATAACTGCGCCGGTTTCTAAAGTTGCAGGCTTTGTAACATTAGTTGCAGTATTACCTTTAACACCTGGTTCAGTTTCAGTTATTGCTAATTCAACAAAGTTAGGAGCCTCTACTGAGAATGCTTCTCCTTTGTAGAATTTAATTATAGCATACATGTTTTCCTTTAAGAACTTAATTGCCTCTTCAACCTTTTCAAAGTTTAAAGGTATTTGCTCAAAGGTTTCTTGATCCATAAAGTAATATAATTCTCCATCAGAATATAAATACTGCATTTCCTTTCTTTCAATAACTGCTTCCTGAAGTTTTTCACTAGGATTAAAAGTTCTATCTGTAACTCCTCCAGATATAACATTTCTAAGCTTAGTTCTAACGAAGGCTGCTCCCTTTCCTGGTTTTACATGTAAAAAATCAACAACAGTAAATACTTGTCCATCAAATTCAAAAGTTGTACCTTTTCTTAAATCACCTGCTGATATCATCTATATCCCTCCAAAATCAATTATTCATTTATATTATAACCCTATCAGATAAATTAATACTATTTTAGCTATTTACTGAAGGGTAATTAATCACAATAAAACTTTTTTCTTACATACCAAATTACAACAATGATATTTTATCAAAAGAAAAATAAATTTGCAATTACAATCGTATAATTAACCTCATTTATTAATAATCTTAACTTTTTCCTCATATTTTTTTAAGTTTTATACAAGTATTTTCCTCTATTTATTCTCTTTACTCTTTGATAAAGCACCATTATTATGGATAATTATATTTAAATAAACAGTATATCCTAAGTCTCTTTTTTTCTCAATCTTAATATTTTTAACAAGTATGCCTTCTTTATTCTTAATATAGCTAATAAATCCTTTAATTCCTTGGAAGCTCCCGCGATATTCTGCAAATATATCATAATTTTCTTCCGAGAGGGCAATATGCTTAATATTTACCCCCTCTCTTGATTTTAACTCTATAACATAATTAAAAGTTTCAACGGATTCAAAATTATCCCTTTCATTATTCTTATCATAAAAATCAATATTAGTATCCTTTACTATACTTTGTTTATAACTCTTAATGGTATATATTTGATATACCGCTGCAAAACATAAAATAATAATACCACTAATTATCATTATCTTCTTCACTGTTATTTCCTCTCTAACGTAATTTTTAATCCTCCTTCTGAATCAAACTCTAAGTCTATAATATTAAAGCTATTTGTTTTAAATTCTTCATTATTTAGCATCTCTATGTCATAATCAGAATAGTTTTCTAGATGTATTCCAGCATCCTCCGGTAATATCTGAAGTTCTATGATTCTGTCATCATTATTCTCAACAAAAATATCCATTATATCTTTAATGAATAAAAAGCTTTCTTCTTCACTTTCAAAAACCTTATTAATAGGCTCCTTTATACTCCCTTCCTCTTTCCGCTCATTTCCAAATATATTTTCATTATTTCTTACAGCTTCAATATATTTAGGATAAAAAAGCAGGTTACCAAATATTAATATGATTATTAAAAATAATACACTCTTTCTTTTTCTTTCATAATAATCTGGAGCTCTATTATAAATTTTATAATTTTTATATCTTTTTATAGTCATATCAAAGGATGTTCTCCTGCTTTATTCTTATTCTTTTTACACCCCTTACATATTCTCTACCACTTTTTATAGGCTCATATTCTTTCCCTATGTCATTTACAAATAGAAGTATGTAATTCTGAAGTTTAATATTAAAAAAACCATTTATTGTATCTCTACCTTCGTAAATATAACTCTGTATAAGGTCATCCTTAAAATCCTTATAGGTGGATGTATATAATAATATTCCTTTATAAATAATTACAAATAACACCAATCCTGCTTCTATCCTAAAAAATACTAGTATTAATTTTTCTTTTGGATATCTATTGTTAATATTTTTTGTTATTAATTCTTGAATCGGGCATACATTCACCTTCCAATATTCCTGAGATATCCTAATCATTACGCTGTTACTTTTTATACAGTACAATAATATATACCTTCTATTCCTTGATAAAGTAAGCTCATTATTATTAAAGAGCAGACCCTTCTCATCCTTAAAACTTCTTCCAATATATTCTCTTAAAAGCTTCTCCAGATTTCTTCTCTTCTCTCCACTTATATCTATGTATTTAATTATCATATTTTCATCTAGAGGAACTATTTTTGCAACACCTTTAACTTTTAATATACTTTGAAGTTGTAATACAAACCCTCGATTATTTGATATGATAGAGCTTTTCATTCTATTAAGTAATATTACTGTACCCATCACTCAGCTCCTCTAAAATATACTTCTATTAGTTTAGGATTATCTACATCATGAACTACACGGTAGTATTTTCTATTGTTGCTTGCCTTATCCTCCAAGAATAACCACCCTCCAAAGTCATCATACTTAAGTTTATAATTCAGAAGATCTTTGCTAGTAAATTCTGTCCTTAAAAAATCCTCTAAAGCCTCTTGAGTGAAAATATTCTTTTCAATAATAATATTTTTTAGAATTTCTTCTGCAATAACAATATCATTTTCTCTATCAATAGTTATCTTTATCCCTTCTTCCTTAAATTTAAGCTCTTGTACTCTATTTTTAATAATAGCATTCTGTAAACCTGCCAGCACCATAAGCATAAGGAAAAAAATAAGTACCTCAAGAGTGCTATTACCTTTCTTTGATTTATTCATTACTCTAAATTTATAGATGATATCGAATATCCTCCTGCCCTCCAGAATACCTTTACATAGAGCATATTTCCGCATTTATTAACAACCATTCTATTGACTTCCTTTAATACTGCCCTGCTTCCAGTTTTGTAATAACCACCGTTAGTCGTCTTATAAAAATCCACCTTGACTTTTTCATTCTCTGCAAATATTATCATTCTATCACTTTCTCCAATATTTTTTTTAAATTTAGTTAACATAATTTTATTTGTGTCAACTAATACATCATTGACGTTTAAGCTTTTAATTTCAATCTTCACATATCTCATAAATTCATTAAAGGTATATTCTTTATCATTTTTTTCCGAAAGCATATTATTGAACTTAAAGCTGAAAGAAAGGGCTCCAGTAATTAATAATGAAATTAAAGACATAATTCCTAAGGTGGTAATAACTTCTAATAGTGTATATCCCTTCTTTCCCCTGCTTCTATTCCCTTCTTTTCTTGATGACATAAGAGTATTCTCCTCCATTTCCCTTCAACACTTTAATATTAATACTGTAAAGCTCTAGGCTATTTTGTGTATCCTCTTTAATACTCACAATAATGTCTCCATCTGTATTCATACTACTTCTTAAAATAAGATCTCTAAGATTTAAAGGAAATAATTCTTCCTCAGTAATGGAGTTACTATTTATGAACACAGTATCTCTACCATTAAAATCATTTCTTATAACTTCAAGTATCTGAGTATTAGAATTATATATAATTTCCTTTACTATAAGTTCTGATATAGTAAGTTTATGCATCAATCTATCAATCTTCCTGTTGATTTTTAGAGTATTTGCTACCGTAAAGGTCAATAAATTTAAGACCATCATAAGGATTGCTAAGGCCATCATCACCTCTAAAAGTATAAAAGCCCTATTCTTTTTCATCCACATAACCGCTACCAACATGAACAGTGATTTTATGATCCTTATTTTTTTCATCTTTATAAATAATCGTTCCCATATTCCTCAGATTTCCAGATCTATCTATGTTCATTTTATGACCAGAAAATGTACTATCTTGGAGAGCCTTCTCCTTTAAGCTGTACTCGTCATCTTTGCCCTTGGTAATAAAGATTAGCTTATTCATTGATTTATTTATTTGAATGATTCCCTCAGCAGAATTTATATAGCAATAGTTTCTTGCTCTATGAATAAACATTACAATCTCCTTGCTACATATTTTATTTGTATAATTTATTTTAAAGGTAGTATAACTCCTAAGGGATGTTACTGCTATTAATGAAATAATGGACATCACTGCCAATACAATTAAAAGCTCTAAAAGTGTTGATCCTCTTCTCCTTTTTAATATCATAAACTATACATCCCTGCCATAAGAGGCATGAATATAGAATATATTAAGGTTATAATTATAAATCCCATAGCAGCTAAAAGAATAGGTTGAAAAAGTGTAATAGCCTTATTTAACCTTTCATAATAACTTTTCTCTAAAAGGCTATAGCATAATTTTAGGTACTTTTCCAGGTTCCCACATTCTTCTCCTAAGGAAATTAAGGTAGAAACAGAGCTGTTAATATTCTTTTCCTCTTTTAGAGCCCTTGACAATTCAAACCCTTCAAGTACTCTATTTTGAACTCTGGATAACACCTTTAAGCCTTCTGAATTTTTTTCATTTCTAATAAGCAGTAAAATGCTAGATTGAATGGTGCTCCCAGATTCAATTAAAAGATGTAGAGTTTTTATCATATTTATCTCCCACAACTTAAATATTGTTTTACCTTTAATTATTGTGAAAATATTTATATAACTACCAATGAGTTTAAAAAGTACTATGAATATCGTTGTTAGTATAAAAGTATCATAAAGGATAGACATTGTATTGTCTTTTATATAGGAAACCATCTGAAGAATCCCCCTTGTTAAAGGAGGAAGGGTATTATTTCCATTATCTAAAAGCTCTGCTAGGCTAGGGAGAAGAAAGAAACAAATAAACAAGCTTATTAATATGGTAGTTATTAATAGTATTAGTGGATAAGTTAATGCCTTTATGACCTTTTTTCTGTATTCTGACTTCTCATCTAGATAGGATGACAGCTTAAAAAGCACCTTTTCTATATTCCCAGCTTCCTCACCAGTTCTTATTATGCTAAAAAAGAAATCATCACCGCTTAGTTTTCCTATCTCTTTACTGAGGCTACCTCCCTCTCTTATTCCTTTATAAAGTTCACTTATTATTCCTTTTACTCTTCTAGGAGCAGACTCATCTAAAACTTCTAAAGCCTTTAATATGGATATTCCTGAGGATATAAGTAGTGCTAAATTATAGAATAGAAAATTGAAATCTGATTTTGTAGCATTACTATGTTCCTTCATAATGTATATCATCATCTCCATCTAGGCATTCCACCTTATATAGCATAAACTCCTTATAATCAATAACGCCCTTTTTATAAAAACTAATTAGATTTGCAAGCATTTGATTTCCATATTTCTCTCTATACCTTCTTCTTATAACGTCAGCCCCGTTATTATTCTCTAAGGAATAAAATTCAGGAAAATACAAAGCTTCGCTGATTATTATCCTGCCGCTATAGCCTGTGTAATTACAAGCCTTGCAACCAATGGCAGCATAATATCCTGTTTTATCTATTTTCTCCCTGCACTTAATACATAAGCATTTTATAAGCCTCTGGGATATTGAGCCAATCAATGCATCCTTAACCAGGTAATCTTCTATTCCCATATCTTGAAGTCTTGTGAGGACAGAAAACACATCATTTGTATGAAGTGTTGAAAGAACCAGGTGCCCAGTAACAGCTGCTCTTATAGCTGTTTTTGCAGTTTCTTCATCTCTTATCTCACCGATCATTATAATATCCGGATCCTGTCTTAAAAGGCTTCTTAACCCTAAAGAAAAGGTTAATCCAGCTTTATTATTTATATTTGTTTGATTAATACCCTCTATTAGTATTTCTACTGGATCCTCAACAGTGCTAATATTTATGTCTTCTCTTTTTAACCTATTGATAATGCTATAGAGTGTGGAGCTTTTTCCGCTTCCAGTGGGACCAGTTACTAAAATAATTCCATGATTATGGCACATCATCTTTAATATCAGCTCTTTCTGATGCTCCTGGAAGGCTAATGCTTCAAAATCTATTACCTTCTCCTCAGCATTTAAAAGGCGCATTACCATCTTTTCTCCATGGTAAACTGGTATAGTAGATATTCTCACATTCATATTCCTATTTTTATATTCATATTGAAGCTTACCATCCTGAGGTATTCTTTTTTCTGCAATATTCATTCCTCCCAAGGCTTTGAGTCTCTGTATAAGGCCCTTATAATACTTTTCTTCCAAATAATTAGCTAATACTAGACTTCCATTAATCCTATATCTAATAAGTACTCCATCTTTTTTAGGCTCAATATGTATATCACTAGCATTGCTTTCAATAGCATTATTTATCAAAAAATGATAAAGACTTATAGTTGGATGTTCAGAAAGTTTTATATCTGTTCTTCCTTCTAAAAATATGTCATACCCGTAATATATTCCTATAACCCTCTCTAATTTTTCTATATTCATCAATGAGAAAATCACTTTTTTACCGAAAATAAATTCAAGTGACTGAATCAGTAAAGTTTCTTCATGAGATGAACTACAAGCAAACTCAACAACTTCTTCATATTCCTTCATTGGTAAAATCTTATATTTTAAAACATAATCTAATGGAAGCTTAGAAGCTAAATCTCGTTTTATCACTTAATAATAATCTCCTTAACAGATCTTTCTCTTAATTTATTCACTATTATATTTTTAGACAACTTTTATTCTTTCTAATCACTTTAGTCTACTTTTTTCTATATTTTGTTTATTTAGTTAATAATTCCTATCATGAGACAAGTACCTATTTACTGCTGTATAGGAGAATAAATATGTTGGTGTACAGGATTTTAGTATGTCGGTGTACAGGATTCTAGTATGTCGGTGTATACTTATTTTTCAAAGTTTGCTATTATAATTAAAGATGATCTAAAGAAAAGGAGATGTTATCATGGCTTTAGATGGAGTATTTCTATCCAGCATCCTTAAAGAACTAAATAATGAAATATTAAATAGTAAAATAGATAAAATAAATCAACCGGAAAAAGATGAGTTATTAATCACCTTAAGGGGGATAAAAAATAAAAAACTTCTTATATCAGCCAGCTCTACTTATCCAAGAATACATTTTTCTTCTATTAGTAAAACTAATCCTGCAGTTCCTCCAATGTTTTGTATGGTATTAAGAAAACATCTTATTGGTGGTAGGATTCAAAGAATCTATCAGATTGATAATGATAGAATACTTTGTTTAGAAGTATCAAACACTGATGAAATGGGCTTTGACTCTATATATACTCTAGTTATTGAAATCATGGGAAGACACAGCAATATAACTTTAGTTCGTGAAAGAGATAATAAGGTTATGGATTGTATTAAGCACATTACAGCAGATATTAATAGTTATAGAATATTACTTCCAGGGGTTAGCTATAAGTTTCCTCCTAAAAGTAATAAGCTAGACCCTTTTTGCTATGACAGGGACACAGCTTTAAAAATATATAATTCTCTAGAGAAGATTGATAAAAATTTCTTTTCAAATACCTTTACTGGTATAGGAAAAACTCTTTCCTGGGAGCTTTATTTAAGAGCTGAATCTCTCGGCTCTATTACCTTTGAAGCCTTAATAAATGCTTTAGGAACTTATCTAGAGCCTCTTAAGGACGGCATGTATGACTTTATACTCTACAAAGACAACAAACCAAAGGATTTTTATTTAAGTTCACTGAATATATATAATAATTTTGAGCAGGAACATTTTGATAATCCCTCAGAGTTATTAGAGATCTATTATTCTCAAAAGGATAAGCAGGATAGAATAAAGAGTAAAAGCCAGGATATTGAAAAGCTTATAAACACTAACCTTGATAGGTGCTATAAGAAGCAGGTAATACTTCAGGAGGTTTTACATGAGTGCAGCAGCAAGGATGACTTTAGGACCTACGGAGAACTCCTTACTGCTAATATATATTCATTGAAGCCTGGAGATAAAAAGGTATCACTATGGAATTATTACAGTGACAATAATGAATATATTGATATTGATCTGGATCCTAATCTTTCACCCTCAGAGAATATTCAAAGATACTATAAAAAGTATAATAAAATGAAAAAATCTGAAGCTTCAGCACTAGAGCAGCAGATAATCAATCAGGAGGAAATAGAATATTTAACCTCGGTACTTAATAACCTTACAAATTCAGAAAGCTATGATGAAATTCAAGATATCAGATCCGAGCTTATTGAGACAGGATATATAAGATATAAGAAAAATAATAAGAAAAAGGATAAGCCAACAAAGCCACATCACTATGTTTCTTCTCAAGGTTTTGATATTTATGTAGGCAAGAATAATATTCAAAATGATTACCTAACTTTAAAATTTGCTAATAAAGCTGATCTTTGGCTACACACAAAAAATATCCCTGGTTCTCACGTAATAATTAAAGGAAAAGATATACCGGAAGAAACTATATATGAAGCTGCTGCATTAGCTGCATTCTTCAGCAAAGGAAAAAACTCCTCAAAGGTTCCAGTAGATTATACAGAAATTAAAAATGTTAAAAAGCCTTCAGGGGCTAAACCTGGAATGGTAATATATAGTACCAATAAAACCATATATGTAGATCCTTGTGAAAAAGGAAAAAGGAAAGAGAATTAATCTCTTTCCTTTTATATATCATAAATCTTAACTGAATCCTCATCATCTATATCTTTAAGTTTAACAGATACAAGTTCATTTTTTGAAGTAGGTATATTCTTTCCTACATAATCTGCCCTTATAGGCAGCTCTTTATGACCCCTATCAATAAGTACTGCTAATTGAATAACCTGAGGTCTTCCATTATCAATTACTGCATCAATTGCTGCTCTAGCAGTTCTACAGGTATATAGAACATCATCTACAAGAATAACCCTCTTATTTTTTACCTCCACACCTAAATCTTTGTTTATAAGTTTAGGGCTATCGTATTCAGGGATTAAATCATCTCTGTATAAGGTTATATCTACACTTCCTACAGGGACTTCAGCTCCTTCAAAAATCCTAATATTTTCAGCTATCTTTTGAGCTAGAGGATAGCCTCGTCTTTTAATTCCAATCACAACGATATCATCTACACCCTTGTTTTTCTCAATTATTTCATGAGATATACGCTTTAGAGATCTATTAATGGCCTCTTGATCCATTAATGTAGCTTTATATTTCATACCTCGCTCCTATCAGGGTATCCTTAACCCCTTTTTAATAAAATTTTATCAAAAAAATACCTATACTTCAACAGAACGAAGTTTTTTAATTATTTCTTCAAAATAATTAGGTAATGGGGCAGTAAACTCCATATATGTTTTATTTTTGGGATGGATAAAACCCAAAAGTCTTGCATGTAAAAGCTGCCCTTGTACTTTATAGCTCTGCTTTTTATATCCATATAGCGGATCACCAACTAAGGGATGCCCTAAATGTGCCATATGTACTCTGATCTGATGTGTTCTTCCTGTTTCTAACTTGCAGCTTATAAGTGTATAACTTCTATACCTTTCTATTACCTTATAATGAGTTATAGCATCTTTGCCGCCTTTTACTACAGAATACTTAAGCCTATCCTTAGGATTTCTACCTATAGCTGCATTAATGGTACCTTCATCATTCTTTATTTTTCCTTCTACTAAGGCAATATATTCTCTATTCATGGAATGATCCTTAAGCTGCTCAGCTAAAACTCCATGAGAATAATCATTTTTTGCTATTACAAGCACCCCTGAAGTATCTTTATCAATTCTATGAACAATTCCCGGTCTCACAACTCCATTAATACCTGAAAGATCCTTACAATGATAAAGAAGTGCATTTACCAGAGTATCCTTGCTATTTCCAGGAGCAGGATGAACTACCATACCCTGAGGCTTATTTATTACTGCTACATCACTATCTTCATACAGAATATCAAGAGGGATATCCTGTGCCTCCACCTGTAGCTTTTGTGGCTTAGGAATAGAAACCTTTATAATATCATCCTTTTTTACTTTATAATTACTCTTTACAGCCTTTTCATTGACCATTACTCCTTCATTACTTATGAGGTTCTGTATGAAGGATCGTGAGGAATTCTCTAGAGCTTCTGTAAGGAATTTGTCAATTCTATTATCAATACTCTTTTCTGAAACATAAAAAACGAACTCTTCCACCTAATCTTCACCCTTTAATACATATAATATCATGAGCATTGTACCTAATACCACCAGAATATCTGCTACATTGAAGGTTGGAAAGTAATAAATATCCTTATAATGAAATTGAAGAAAATCAACTACAAAACCAAAAAACACCCTGTCTATAAGATTTCCAACAGCTCCAGGAATTATAAGATATAGACTTCCTCTTAATAGCTTACTCTGTGGTCTATACTTTATAAGGTAGAATATCATAGCAATGATTACTAAGGATACAATAGTAATTAAGAAAAATCGTTTATTTTGAAGTATCCCAAAAGCTGCCCCTCTATTCTCTAAATATGCTAGATTAAAAAAGTTTTTAATAACTTCAATATCTCCATTAACTGCAAGGAATTTCATTGCCCACTGCTTAGAAAGTATGTCTAAGGCCAGTAAGCAAATAATTATAATAATCCCCATCTTTGTCCCCCTCTTGTTATTTAATCAGGTAATTGACTTTTATACTGTTCATTACTTATCTTTTCTATAGGCTCTACGTAAAAGTCTTCATTGTGATTGCTATGTTCTTTATTATACCTTAATCTGTCATAGCTTTCTACTTCTTCGTATGTATCCTCAGCATCATATCCTATCTCATCATTAAAGGAATAATCATTATATCCATATGAGAACGGCTTATTAAGAAGGGTATACTCACCATTTTTCATGTTAGCAGCATCTGCTCTTTCTTGTTTTGATACATCTTCCTGGCAGGATACACAATATATAGAATATGGTAGTATATCCAATCTCTCCTTTTTTATTTGATTTTTACAAAGCTGGCATATTCCGTAACTTCCAGTATCAATATATTCCAGGGCTTTCTCCACTTTATTTAACAAGGAGACCTCATTAACCTTTAGAGCCATGCCCTTTTGGAGTTCAGTAAGCTCATCTCCCATATCTGAGGGATGATTATCATAATAGGAAAGCTCACTTTTAAGTTGGTCTCTTACACCTTCAATGTAATCCTCATCAATATCATTTATCAGCCTTTTTAGTCGTGCCCTTTCCTTTAATAGCTTTTCTTTATAAAAATTTAATTCTTGATGGTTCATATTACCCCTCCTTAAATATATATGTATATATTTTTTCTAAGAAGAGATATTTTATTACACTAATAATTTCTTGAAGCTTTAATTATTTCTGATAAAGTATCAATGGTTATACTTTGGGCTCCATCTGATAAAGCTTTGTCTGGCTCCTTATGGGCCTCAATAATTAGTCCATCGGCACCACAGGCCAAAGCTGCCATAGACATAGGGGAAACAAATTCTCTAATGCCTGTACCATGACTTGGGTCTACTATAATTGGAAAATTGGTATTTTGCTTAATATAAGGGACTGCATTTAAATCCAGGGTGTTTCTTGTTTCAGTAACAAAACTCCTTATTCCTCTTTCACAAAATATAATTTTTTCATTTCCACCTTGTATAATGTATTCTGCAGCATATATCCATTCTTTATATGTAGCATTCATTCCTCTTTTTAATATTATAGGAACCCTTGTTTTACCTATCTCCTTAAGCAGAGAATAATTATACATATTTCTGGAACCTATTTGAATTACATCAATATAATCCAGGGCTCTTTCAACGTCTCTAGGGTCTAAAATCTCTGAAGAAACTGGAAGGTTATACTTCTCTCCTGCCCTCTTTAATATAGCAAGGCCTTCAAATCCAAGGCCCTGAAAGTCAAAGGGGGAAGTTCTTGGTTTAAAGGCTCCTCCTCTAAGCATATGAACTCCTGCAATTTTAAGTTCTCCAACCATTTCTAGCATTGTCGCCTCTTCTTCCACAGCACAAGGGCCAGAAATTATTACTTTTTTATTTCCACCTATTAATATATCTTTTATTTTAATGATTTTAGTTTTATGATCATTACTTTCTTCCACTATAACCCCACCTGTTCTTCTAAAAACTTAATTCTTAAGTTCTCTAGTTAAAGCATTTTCTCATTTGTTAATTATGATTACTTATATATCATATGTAAAATAATTAATATTTTCAAGAAAAAAATCTCACCAATTAGTGAGATTCATTTTTTGCAAAAAAACTTTTTATGTTTTCTAAATCATCATTATGTAATTCTTCTTGAACGGTTGTTATGTCATCTTCTTCTATAGCCTTTTCATTCATATCATTTACTGAAGCTTTACCTAAATTGTAGTTTTTAATTAAATCTTTTTCTAAATCCTCAAAGGTTTCCAACTGAGCATTCATAAAACTTCTATATTTAGCTCTGAATTTAACAAATTCCTGCTTAACCTTATCATATTCATCATTTATAGCTACCACATCATCTTGAGCCTTATCCATTATTTTCTGTGCACTATCGTTGGCATTCTTCAATAAAAGCTCTGCTTCCTTTTGAGCACTAAGCTTTGCCTGTTCCGATGCATTTTGAGCTAAAAGTAGAGTGTTTTGAATTGTAGTTTCAATTTTTGCATAATGGTCGAGTTTCTCATTAAGAGCAGAAATCTTTTCTTTTAGAAGAGAATTTTCCTTAAAAACTGTTTCATACTCTTCACAAATTTCATCTAAGAACTCGTCTACTTCATCCGGATTATAGCCTCTCATTGCTCTTTTAAATTCTTTATTCTTGATATCCATTGGAGTCAATCTCATAAACAACACCTCTTATATAAATTTTTTTACACTTATGACCTCTCTTCCGCTTTTCGTGTTGCTAACGGTGTCATATATTATGTACTTACCATACCCTCTTATTGTTATAGTAGAAGGACTTCTAACCTGCTGGCTTTTTTCCTTTATATCAATATAATTTAACAGTACCTTTCCCTGTTCTATAGCTTTAATAGAATCATTTCTAGAAAGATTTGCTAAAGCAGCTACTATAACATCTAATCTTCTTGATGTAACAATAATTTTACATTCCTCCATGTGAACCTTAGGAAGCTCATCATTGGGTCTTAAAGGGACAATATCACAGGGATTTTTACCTATTGTTGTAAGATTACTAATAATATAGCCACTTATATCCTTCATAACTGCTATATATGCCTTATTTTCCTTTACAACTATGTCACCTAATTTTTCTCGTTCAATGCCCAAGGCTAATATTGAGCCTAAATAATCCTTGTGCTTAAGGAGCTTAAACTTAGATTTATTTGTAATTACAATGACTTCTCCTATAATTTCATCTCCAGGATAATAGTTAAAAAGGAAAAGTCTTCTTTCCCCTTCCGGGAAAAAGCCTTCGGTGACATAGGGAATATTCTGTCCCTGGCAAAATTCTTCTAAACAGCTCCAATATTTAGGAGTTAGAAAAAACTTCACGGATATGGGCTTATCTGTTCTTATTGCTTGAATATATTTTTCATATAAATATGATTTAATATCTTCTTCCCCTTGAAAAGGGAAGATTTTAAAAAAATTATCTTTTGTAATCATAATTCTCCTACTGTACTAAAAAAGTGAAAGTACGAATCCCTGAATTACTCCTAATAAAACTATGGCAATAACAGGAGAAAAATCCAACATCATATTAGGCATTAATTTCTGCTGTAGTTTCCTAAAGGGAGCCTCTAGAGGTTCAGTGAAACTATGAAGAAAACCTCTAATACCAGATAATGTACCCATTGGTAATAGGGATAAAACTACATCAACAAGTATAGCTATGCGCGTTACCTCAAATAGTAGAATTATTACTCTTTGTAATATAATTTTTTCCTCCTGCTTTACTTATTCCAGTTAAAAAGTCCTTTTGAACTAAGCTCACTTTTTAGTTCCTTTGTAACTTCTACATTAGAGGGAGATAATATATAAACTCCTTTTTCTACCTCTTGGAATTCTCCACCAAGGGCATAGCAAGCACCACTAACAAAATCTAATAGTCTCTGAGCTATTTTCAAATCAAGACTAGTAGTATTAATTACAATAATCTTTCTATTCTTTAAATCGTCACAGATTTCTGTGGCCTCAGCAAAATCAACTGGCCTTACTATAGAAACTTTTGTAGCTGTAGCAGTGTGAATATTTACCACTTTATTCTGCCCTCTCTTTCCAGAAGGTATTACTGGCTCAAAATCTTCCTCTAGTTCATCTTCTTCATATTCATCTTCGTAATCTTCCATTTCCTCATAATCATCTAGTCCTAATATTTCTTTCATTTTACTTATCATTTTTGCCATGTTCTTTTCCTCCTATTCTTTTCTTTTACCAAAAATTCCTTGACCTATTCTTATAATATTAGCACCTTCTGTAATAGCAATCTTATAATCATTAGACATCCCCATAGATAAGTATTTCATATGAATATTTCTATATACTTTTCCACTTAAATTATCGAAGATAACCTTCATCTTTTTAAAGTAAACTCTGCAACTTTCTTCATCTCCAGGAGGTATTATAGCCATTAATCCCAGTATCTTTACATGATTGCAGCTCTCCACAGCATCAATGAGCTCCTCTAGGTCATTTAAGGATATTCCTCCCTTTGTAGACTCTTCTCCAATATTTATCTCTATAAGAGCCCTTACTTCTTTATTTATCTTTGAATACTGTTTTTCTAGTTCCTTTAAAAGTGAAATCCTATCTAGAGAGTGGATTAAAAAAACTCTATCTACAAGATATTTAACCTTATTTTTTTGCAAATTACCAATAAAATGCCATCTTACGTCATTGAAGCTATCCTGCTTAGCAAGCAACTCCTGAACTTTGTTTTCCCCAAAATCTCTTATTCCCATGTCATAAGCTTCCTGCATTTTTTCAACACTCTGAGTTTTACTTACGGCAATAAGAGTCACATTGTCAGGAATGTGATTACTAATTTCTCTTAAATTGTCACTAACACTCACATTATCCTCTCCTCTTCAAAGGCACTGGTAAATGCTTAAAGTCTATGAGTTATCTATTCTCCGTAAAAAGAGAAATTCCTTCATATATTATGAAATTTTTGTTTCATGAAGGAAATTAATTATTACTCTTTATAAAATTCGTTTTAATGCCATTACTGATTGAAGGCATAACTATAACATCTTCTTTATTAATATAAACATTAATCCCTCTGTTTATTAAAGTCTTTGTGTAACTTTCTGCTCTAGTTAAATACTTCTCCAAAACATCCCTATCTCCTATAGCTTTTACTTTGAAGGGAGAGGGAAGCTTTACTCCATTAACACTAATAAAAGCCCAGCTACAATAAATTTCCGAGTTTGGCAATATTCTTTGGTTATTTATAGATATTGCTTCTGCCCCTGCAAGTTTTAGTTCATTTATTACCTGCATCATATCATAATTATGGACGGTCCTTAGATTTTGAAGGTAAGGATCATCTATGCCAAGAGTATGATCAACACTTCCATCTGAGATTACCATGGATATCCCTTGCCCCTGAATAGATTCATATCCTAGAAGCATCTTATTTATATCAACTTCATTCTTCATATCATCAAGTACCTGTTGAGTTATTTGTGAAGAATCCTTATATTTTTCTACCTTATGAAGATTTTCCTCATATTCATCTCTTAATGAGGCTAATTCTTTCATTAGTGAAGTTCTGGTATTTAAATTTTCCTGATACTCTTTAGCACTTATAAAAGTTCCTCTTTGATAGTCCTTTTCTTGAAAGCTGATGTTTACCACAAAAAGGACTCCCAAAATTATAGATGCAAAGAAAATGTACAGAGAGCCCTTATTTATTTTCATTTTTTCACCTCATTACGATTTCTTAATTTTTCTATAATAAGTCTTCGAACTATAGCGAAGTTATCAAATATCCTCCCTCCAAAAACTATAACTGCAGCTATGTATATAGGTATCCCTAGCTTATCTCCTAAATATGCAAGTGCAGCTGCTAAGGCAGCATTTCCAAAAAATCCAGAAATAAATATATCTGCTTGAAAGTTCTTTGCTAGAGAAGCTCTTACTGCTCCGAAAACAGAATCCACGCAGGCTAATATAGCGACAGATAGATAGGGTGAAAATTTATCTGGTATATTAACCTTTGCTACTAAGCCTATAATTACTCCTATTATTAAACCTAAAAATACTATCATCCTATCACCTCTCTAATTGGCAGGGGTTATAAATTTATAAGTTGGAGACTTACTATTTTTATAAACCACTATACCGTCTGCTTTTTCATATTTTTTGTCATAACTCACTAAAGCATTAAAATCTAAAGCTCCTGGAAAAGTTAATGCACTATAGAGATTTGTTTTATCTCCAATTGCCTTAATAACAATTCTTTCTCTCGGAGATATTTTTTCATCATTCACAAGGATATAACTATTATTTGATGAGCTTTTAATACCCGTCTGAATTGACACCCTTTTATCATTTACAGATATAGCTTCTGCTCCTGCAAAATTAAGCTCATTTATAATATAAACAAGTTCTGCATCTGTTAAATATGCCATATCTGTAGAGAAGACTTGAGATTTTGGAGTTAGATATAATATTATACCTTCTCCCTGAACGTCCTCACTTCCAATTACTAGCCTTGTATTATCTAACTCGTTTTTTATTGCCTTAGTAGCTGCATCTACACTGGCTGCTGCTTCCTCATATCCTTTAAGCTTTTCAGAAATACTCTTATTTTCACTTATGAGTTTCTCCTTTTGTTCTTTCAGCTGCTCTATTTCAGCTACTATATCTGTTCTATCATAATTATTTGGTACAATCTCCTGATCTTTATTTAATATTCTAAATTGGTAAGAAAGTAAGAAACCCAAAATAGCACATACTAAAGCTAAGGATATTTGTGATTTTATGTTTTTCATTAATTATCTCCCTTCTAGTTTTCCAAATAAATAACAGGATTGCCATTAAAGCTTACATCGATATAACCACTACTTGTGAGATATCTCTCATCAGAATTAAAGATATTAATAGCATTGTTTAATTTTCTTTCTAAGCCATCCTCATCTCCAATTTTTATAGTCATTGCATTTACTATAAGCTTAATATTTAATGTATCTGTAAGGTCTATTTGTGAAATTGGTAGAGGTGTATCCGTACGAGTCATAAGCTCAGTATATTTAGCTACAAAAGCTCTTATTCTCTCGCTGTCAGATCCTTTATCTCCAGGGCCCTTATTATCAAGATTTAGTCCTTTGATTTCTGGTAACCCTAAAGGATTATCCCCTCTAATTTCTAAAATATTTAGGTCCTTATCAAATATAAAAATTTTCTCATTAAAATTCAAATGATACTTTGCTTCTCTTTCTATAACAGATATAACTAAAGTGTTGGGTAGCTTCCGCTCTACTGAGACTTCCTGAATATAGCTAGATTCTAATATGTCTTTCTTTATTTGCTTAGTATTTATGTAGAGTATATTGCTCTGTTCAGTTATTCCGGATTTAGCAACTATTTCCTCCCCAGATACTATTTTATTATTTTCCACAATAATTTTCTTTATATAAAAGTAATCAGTTTTTAAAGATAGCAGAATAAGGATACCTATTAAAAAAACCAAAAATAATGCAAACCTTTTTCTGTTTCTTGCTTTTTTTCTTTTTCTGATTAATTCATTTTGTTTTTTTGAATCTCTAGATTTCATTCTATCCCCACTTTGTCATTCTTTCTAAAAGCATACCATTATTTGTTAAAAAAATATTTACATTTCAATTACAATTATAATTATTACCATAAACTTATAATACCACAGAAGAGTGATATTCGCATTGTTAATTGATGAATTTTAATTTATATTTATATTACATTAATATCTTTGGAAGAAAGCACTTTTTACTTATTGAAAAACAAAAAACTCCATAATGGAGTTTTTAAATGCTTTTTTCTTTATGTCTTGATACATTTAAGAGTACACCCATAGCTATCATATTAAGAAGTAGAGAAGATCCCCCATAGCTAATAAAAGGAAGAGGAACTCCTGTTACAGGCATGGAGCCTGTAACTACCGCTATATTAATAATTGCTTGTATGGCTATTATTGATGTTATTCCCACTGCCAATAATGTAGCAAAGGTATCCCTTGCCTTGTATGCAATGCTTATTCCTCTCCAAACAAAGATCAAAAAAAGCAGAATGACAAAAAGACAACCTATAAGCCCTAATTCTTCTCCAATAATTGAGAATATAAAGTCAGTATGAGGCTCAGGCATATAGAAGGCCTTCTGCCTAGAATTTCCCAGTCCTAATCCTATGAGGCCTCCAGAACCTAAGGCATACCAAGATTGAATAACCTGATAGCCCTTGCCAGCAGCATCCGCAAAGGGATCAAGGAAGCTTAGAACCCTATTTCTTCTATACTCCTCTGATAAAGCAAAGTATACCCCCGCTGCACCAACAGCAGGTATAAGCGTGAAAAGTTGAGAATTCTTTGCTCCACCCACAAAGAGCAATACTATAGTTGTCATCATAATAACAGCAGCTATACTAAGATTCTTTTCTAGGAGTATTAATCCAGCATATAAGCCTGAGATCATTAATGCAGGCACAACACCATATAAAAAGCTCTTAATTCTCTCACCCTTATTGGCTATACTATTGGCCAAGTACAATACTACAACATATTTAACAAGCTCCGAGGGTTGAAAGCTAGCAGGCCCTAAGGGTATCCATCTATATGCACCATTTATATCCTCAAAAAGAAAGGGAATTAGAAGCAATGGCACACTGACAATCATAAGAACCCCTGTATATTTACGTATTTTATTATAATCTATGGACATTGAAAATATCATTCCAGCAGTCCCTAGAACTGCCCACATTATCTGCTTCTTTAAATAAATCATT
The DNA here is from genome assembly GCA_023451395.1 of Bacillota bacterium. GTDB lineage: Bacteria > Bacillota > Clostridia > Clostridiales > Clostridiaceae > JAEXZL01. The sequence goes on from JAEXZL010000128.1 coordinate 37,692, forward strand.
GAGTCCTTTTCCTTATATAGAGCCGAGTAGGAGCTCGCGGAATAAACCATTACTATACCAATGGCTAAAAGCAGCATAATTGTAGATATAAGAATTATATCAACCTGACCCTGTTTCCCTTTTATCTTCATTTACCAACCTCCGATATTACTTAAAGAGCAAGAAAACCTATGAGACACAATACAACTGTTATAATAGAAAAGATGGATACAATTTTGGTTTCACTATAACCTAATTGTTCAAAGTGGTGGTGAATAGGAGCCATCTTAAAAATCCTCTTTCCCGTAAGCTTAAAGGATCCAACTTGAAGTATAACAGATAATGTCTCAATAACATATATTCCCCCTACAATAACTACCAATAGAGGAAGTTTTAAAAGCATTGCCACAGCTCCCACTGCACCTCCAAGGGCTAGGGAACCTGTGTCACCCATGAATATTCGTGCTGGGAAGGCATTAAACCTTAGAAATCCTAAGAGTGTCCCTGCAACAATAACACAAAATATCGCTAGAGTGTAATGTCCTAGATTAAAGCTAATAATTGCAAAGAATGTCATTACTAAAATAGTAACTGAACTGCAAAGGCCATCTAAGCCATCTGTAAGATTAACTGCATTTGTGGCGGAAGCAAAATAAATTACTATAAAAGGATAGTAGAATACTCCTAAATTTAAGCTTGCTCCGGTAAAGGGTATTAATATTGATGTACCAACCTGATTATATGAATAATAAGCTAATACTAATGATACAATAATCAACAGAGCCATTTTCTGCCATGCTCTTAAGCCAAGATTCTTCTTTCTGATTATTTTTAATATATCATCTAAAAATCCTACAAATCCAAAGGCTATAAAGGAATAAAGAGCAACCATAGCTTCATCCTTTGGATTTCCAACCATAATGAGCATAGCAACCAAGGTAGAAGCTATAAAAATTATCCCACCCATAGTAGGTGTTCCAGCTTTTTTTAGATGACTTTTAGGTCCATCCTCCCGGATATTTTGTCCAAATTTCAACTTATGAAGCATCGGTATAAATAAAGGAGCCATTAGTGAAGTTATTAAAAAACCTAATATAAGACTTAATACTATTTTGGGATTTAACATTGATTGAAAATTCTCCATAAATATCTACTCTAAAGAGTAGTACACCTCCTTAGTTTAAACTATCTATAATTGCATTAGTTATTTTTTCGAAGTTCTCTCTCCTCGAGGCCTTTATTAATATAACATCCTCTGGCTTTAATATTGATAAAGCTTTAGAAATAAGTTCTTCCATTGAAGAGGTGATTATAGTATTCTCCCCAAAGCCCTCCTTATAATATTCTCCGCAATTTTCAAGGGTTAGTATCATATCAATCCCTAACGCCTTTGCCTTTGCAGCAGTATCAATGTGAGCCTTTTTCTCATAAGCTCCAAGCTCTGCCATGTATCCTAAAATCGCAACCCTTCTTTTACCCTTAAGGGATAGCTGTACCTGGAAAGCTGACTCCATAGATGTTGGGCTAGCATTATAACAATCATTTATCACTGTTATTTTATCTTTCTTCATAACTTCCAGCCTCATAGATGTCTTTTGTAAATTTTCAAGGCCAAGTTCCATATTTTCAAAAGATATTCCAAGCTCCCTTCCAAGGACTAGAGCTAGCATTGTGTTTTTTACATTATGTACTCCTAAAAGAGGAAGATACATTTCTTTTTTATGATTATTAACCTCTAAGCTAAACTTCATACTCTCATCTAAGGAAATTACATTTAAAGCTCTCAAATCATTTCCTTCCTCTAATCCAGCTTTCACAACCTTGTAAGGCATATTTACTATTTTTCTTAGATAATCATCATCACCATTAACAATTAAAATACTGTCTTTATTAAAGAAATCTGTAATCTCCATTTTTGCCTTAAATATGTTATCTTGAGTCCTTAGATTTTCAATGTGGCTGATTCCTATATTGGTTATTACTGCAATATCAGGCCTAGCGATTTCTGCTAAAAGATGTATTTCCTTAAGATGATTCATTCCCATTTCCAATACACAAATTTCAGTACCTTCTTCTATTGCAAGAATAGATAGGGGAAGTCCAATGTCATTATTGTAATTTCCCAAAGTTTTATATACCTTAAAATCAGTACTTAGTACTGCAGCTATAATATCCTTAGTCGAGGTTTTTCCCGTGGAACCTGTTACTCCTATAACCTTAACTCCTAACTTATTTCTGTAAAAAGCAGCTAAGGCTTGAAGAGCTACTTTAGTATTTTGAACCAAAATAACTGTAGTATTGTAATTACACAAGGAGTAATTAGGTACTTCTTCTAGTATGGAAATTACTGCTCCTTTCTTAGAGGCTTCCTCAGCAAAAAGATTGCCATTAAATCTTTCTCCTTTTATAGCTATAAATAAGCTATTGTCTTCAATAGTTCTTGTATCTATGGATACTTTTTTTATAGAGGGTATTTCATTTCCTTTATAAATCACCTGTCCTGTTACAGCTTCTATAATTTCCTCTAAGGTTAACTTTAACATTTTTCCACCGCTTTCATTTTCTAAAGGTTCGAAGCAATATAGAAAAAATTTCTATATATAAATAATTATGCTCCTTTTAAGATAATAATTACATTTGTGATACTTATAATAAATATAGCATGTAGCATCACAGAATCTGTACACTACATGCTAAATTCAGTTAGTCACCAACTTCATGATCCAGAATAAGCTCAACAGTAGTTCCGCTAGAAACAAATTCATTTGGCTTTATACTTTGATCCGATACCATGCCATCGCCGCTAAAGACAGCCTGTAAATTCAGCTTACCTAATAGGTCTATTGCTCCCTGCTTGCTGTAACCTCTTAAATCAGGAACAACTACATCTTTATTATAGTTTGTGTCATTTCCTAAGTAAAGATTTATTTTAGTACCTTCTTTAACAGAGTAACCTGGCTTAGGACTCATATCACTTATTACATTACCAGTTCCCTGTAAATTAATATCTAACCCTTCCTTTTTCAGTCTCTGACTTGCATCCGCAGCAGTTAGTCCTCTCACCTCAGGAATAACAACATCCTTTAATAGACTTCTAGCTGTATCCTCTGCATTGCTTTCAGACTTGATAGAAAGATAATTAAAAATGTCATTAAATACCTGCTTTGCTACTGGAGCTGCAACTTGTCCAGCATAATATTGACCAGCACTTGGTTCATCAACTGTAACCATTAACGTTATCTGAGGATTATCTGAGGGAGCCATACCTACAAAAGATGAAATGTATTTCCCACTAGCATATACTCCATTTATAACCTTCTGAGCTGTTCCAGTCTTACCTGCTATATGATAACCTTCAATGTATGTGTTTTTAGCAGAACCTTCTGTTACAACTCTTTCTAGATAACTTCTTAAAAGTGCAGTTTTATTACTATCTACTAATGTCTTTTTATTCTCGTCCTCATAAACACTATCAACTATCCTAGTACCATTTTCATCAGTGTGCACCACTTCTTTTAAAAGGTGCGGGGTCATATAGGTTCCACCATTTGCTATAGTGTTAAAAGCAGCCATAAATTGCATAGTATTTACAGTATTTGTTTGTCCAAAGGCAATTGTAGCCAAATCTGTTTCCGTCATAGTTTTTAATGGTTTAATTATTCCAGAAGCTTCTCCAGGAA
>JAEXZL010000160.1 GCA_023451395.1 Bacillota bacterium
TTATTACAACCTCTACTCCTGAGCCTCCCAAAGCAGACATATCCATGGTTTGGGTATTTACACTGATATCTCCCTTTATATCCTTAGTTGCCTCTTCAATCTTCTCTCCAAGGGCTTCACTAGAAAGCTTCTTATCTTCCTTTAATATCACGTAGAAGCTTACACTTCTATCACTGCCCCCACCCATGAGTGAGAACCCTGCACCTCCTGAGCTTTGAATTGCTCCTACTGTCTCTACGTCCTCTATAGCTGTAATTCTATCAATAATAGTGCTGCTGACAGCTCTTGTAGTATCCACATCAGTGCCTACAGGCATTTCTAAGGTTACTGATATCTGATTGCTATCCATAGTGGGTATAAGTATAGTTCCCTTGGCTATGGATAAATAAGTGCTTCCCACAAGCAGTATTAAAGCACCGCCTAACACTATTGCCTTATGCTTTAAGCTCCATTCTAATAATCCCTCATAAAAAGTAATGAACTTATCAAAGAATTTATATTCCTTTTGAGTATCCTTTTTAAGCAGGGTAGAAGACATAGAGGGCACTAAGGTTAAAGCTACAATAAGGCTTGCCATTAGTGAGTAGGTTATAGTAAGACCCATGTCAGTAAAAAGCTGCCTTGACAGTCCATCAGTAAATACTATGGGAAGAAAAACACAAACTGTAGTTAAAGTAGAAGCAAAGATTGCTCCTGATACTTGCATGGCCCCCCTTACAGAAGCCTTTACTGAATTCATTCCCTCATTTCTTAATCTGTGAATATTTTCAATAACCACTATGCTGTTATCTACAAGCATACCTACCCCTAAAGCCAGTCCGGATAGGGATATTATATTCATAGTTACCCCGCTAAAATACATCATTGCTACAGCAAAGAGCACACTAATAGGTATACTAAAAGCAATTATTATTGTAGGCTTAATGCTTTTTAGAAAAATAAACAGTATTGCAATTGCCAGAACTCCACCAAGGATAAGGTTATTTAGTACTGAATCTATTACTATATCAATGTATATCCCTTGATCCTGAAGGGAAGTTATATGCATATCTGGATTTTCTGTTATGAGAGTATCCATGGCCTCATTTATCCTTTTAGATACCTCTGAGGTGGAAGCGGTACTCTGCTTTTGGAAGGTAAGTATTATTCCATCATTTCCATTTATCTTTGCGTACATCTCATCAGAATTATTAGCCATTTCAATCGAAGCTATATCCTGGAGGGCTACCTTGCCTATATCCCCTTCCTTAATGTCAAAGAGCACTAAGTTCTTAAGCTCTTCAACATCAGAGAGCTTATCCCCTACTTTTACTATATATTGATCTTTTCCTTCAGTAATATATCCTGCAGGCATAGAAAAGTTCTGTGCCATTATAAGCTTACTTACAATATCCTCAGTTATAACCCCTTCAAGGTTTGCCTTTTCATAGGCCTCATCTCTAGCAGCTTCAAATTCTTTTTCTGCCTTTAAAAGCTCCGCCTCCTGATTTGAAAGGGTAACTGCAGCCTTTGTTAGCTCACGGTTTAAGGTTAGCTTTCCCACCTCCAGCTGTTTTTGACCTACCACTATAGCCTCCAGCTGTTTTTTAAGATCAGGCTGCTGATTATCTATTGCCTGGATTCCCTTGTTGATTTCCTCTATACCTGATTCCATCTGAAGTAAAAGAGCCCTTTGCTCCTCTGATACTCCTATGCCATTTTGCTCCTGAAAATCAATAAGCCATAGCAGTGCGTCTTTTCCTGCTCCTAGAGCTTTTTTCTGAGTCTCTAAATCCTCCTTAAGCTTAGGCATATCCTTTATAGCGTCTTCAAGCTGTGCCTTTCCATCTTCTAAAGCTAGAGATGTATCCACAAGTTCCTGAGTCTTAGCAGCACTTTCCTTCTCTAATACACTCTTACCCTCTGCTATTTGCTTCTTTCCCTGATCAATTTGCTTCTTAGCATCTGCTAATTGTTTGTCTACAGATTGAAGAACCTTGTTGTTAAGTGCATCTATTTTTTCACTATCTAGGGTTACTCTTACACTTTCCTCTAAAAGTCCTGTTGCCTCTACAGAAGCTACACCATCTATTCTTTCAAACTCTGGGATGACCACATCTTGAACAATTTTTGAAGTCTCATTAATGTCCTTATTATTTATATCTACGCTGGCCACCATAACCGGCAGCATATCAGGATTAAGCTTTAAGAGTGTAGGGGTTCCCACTCCCTCCTCCAGCTGTGCCTTAATGAGATCTATCTTCCCACTAAGATCCAGCATTGCCGTGTCCATATTTGTAGATTGGACAAATTCTAATATAATAACACTATAGTTTTCCCCAGAAACACTATTCACATTTTTTATACCACTGGTAGTGGCTAAGGTCTGCTCCAAGGGCTTTGTAACAGACTGCTCTACTCTTTCCGGCGCTGCTCCAGGATATGTGGTCATTACTACCACATAAGGTAAATCTAATTTAGGAAGTAAGTCTGTACTCATCCCCATAAAAGATATAACTCCTAGAAGCACTACTAAAATTACTCCAACAAAAATTGTCAATGGCTTTTTAACGCTAAACTTTGATAACATTTTTCTTCCTCCCAAATAAAATCCACCGACCGACCAGTCAGTCATGAATTAATAGTATCACCTTTAACAAGCATTATCAATTATTCTTTATTACAAATATTAAAAAGAAGGCCCCAAATTAAAGGCCTTCCACCTAATACTGTTTAAGATATTCCGAAATAACCTCAATAACACCATCAAGGTCATTAGAAGCTGTCCTATAAGCAGCTACAGACTTTACTCCCTCTCCAGCATTTTCCATTGCATAGCTGTATTTGACTCTTTTAAGCATCTCAATGTCATTGCCACCATCACCAAAGGCCATACACTCCGAAGGATCTATTCCCCATCGCCTTTGAAGCATGCTTATTGCCTTTCCCTTATTAATCCCAGGAAGGATTATATCTATAGAACCATGTCCACTGTGAACAGGCTCAAGATAGCTTCCTACCGCCTCCTGAAGCTTAGCCAATACCTCTATAGAAATCTCCGGCTCTGTCTCCGTAGCAATCTTTAAAAATTTATCCTCTATGCTATAAAAATCCTTTACCATCTTAATCTTATGATAGTACTTAGATGCAAATTCATAAAAATCCTTATCTGTATCTAATACATAGGCAGAGTTTCTTCCGCAAAGGCAGACCTTAACCTCCAAATATTTCTCCAATATTTTAGCAACCCTCATTATATCATCCCTAGGTATATTAGATGAAAATATCTCTTCTCCCTCTTCAATAATAAGAGCACCATTTTCAGCCACATAGGTTATCTCCTCTTGATAACCCTCAAAGAAGGACTTAAGCTGATAGTACTGATTACCGCTAGCCACAACAAACTTAATTCCTCTTTCTTTCATGGTTTTATATAGCTTTCTGAATCTTACCCTGTCATAGCTGTTATCCTTTCTTAGAAAGGTTCCATCCATATCTACAGCTATTAGCTTTATATTATCCAGTATAATCAACTCCTATAAATATTTTTATAAGTTTAAATATACTTCAATCCTTATAATTTCAAAGCTCTATCACAAGGACTATTTCACTAATAGTATACTATATATAGAAATATTTAACAATTTATTGGAGCGATTTTTAGAGATTCAATCCAATTATAAATATCATTGTATACAATATCCCTGTCCAGCTCGTTCAATATCTCATGCCTATCCTTTGGATATAGTTTAATCTTTACATTTTCCATCCCCATGCCTATGAAGCTCTCTGCAACTTTTGTGACACCCCTTCCAAAATCACCAACTGGGTCATCTTCACCAGCAACAAAAAAAACAGGCAAATTACGGGGCATGTTACAAAGAAGTGCTTTCTTATGCAGGGCTGCTATACCCTTGAACATATTATGATATGCATTTAATGTGAAAATAAAGCTGCAGCGCTCATCAGCAATATAGTCATCAACTATCTTTTCATCTTTCGTAAGCCAATCCTTATCTGTTCTAGGAGGTTGGAACCTTTTGTTGTATCCTCCAAAGGCCATATTATCTATCATGATACTTCTATATCTCCAGCCTTTGAATTTTGCCATTATCCAGGTGAGAGCTACACCTAGTTTTGCTAAAATAAAGGGTTGGTTGCCTGTCCCCATAATGATTGCACCATCCAGCTCATCACCAAAAGAGCATAAATATTGACGCGCAAAAAATGAACCCATACTGTGACCAAGCAAGTAATAAGGGATGCCTGGATACTTCTCTTTCGTGAGTAATGTAAGGGTGTGTAAGTCACGGAGTACTACTCCATTACCATCTTTTTCTGCAAAATAGCCATAATTAGCTTTTTCTTTTATTGAAGAGCCATGGCCTAGATGATCATTTCCCGTAACAAGTATTCCTTGCTTGTTTAAATATAGAGCAAAATCCGTATACCTATCAATAAACTCCACCATACCATGAGAAATTTGCAAAATAGCTTTTATCTCACCATCTGGAACAAAACGAACTGCATGTATTTTTGTACAACCATCAGCTGAGTCAAAATAAAAATCTATTTTATTGCCCATATCATAAATTCCTTTCATTGTTTTAATTGCGTAAATCTACTGTTTCACTAAGCCTATAAACTAAATTTTATATAATAATTATAGCATATTATGAGCCTATTATAATTTCTAAAAATAGCAAAAGAGCTGCCTTATTGACGTAAAATCAGCAAGGCAGCTTTATTTTTATCTCATGAAGTTATACCCTAATAGCACTCTCTATTTTAAAGGAGAATTCTTACCAACAGATATGTTTATTATCTCATTCTGAAAAGCCTTTAAAAGAGCTTTTTCCAAGACTTTTTCTCTGTCAAAGTTCTCTATATCCCTGCATACTGCAAAAACCTTCTGAACATCTCCTCCTACACCTTTATAGCTAAGAGTTACATTGGGTTTATCATACTCTACATCAAGAATTTTAATTCCCCAAGATATCTTGGCATAGTCTCCGTCACTTTCAAGTCTGGTCATTTCCTTAAGCTTTCTAGCTTCCTCCGTGGGGTCATTAACAATAATTAGTTCATCTCCTACTTTATACTTACTCACGACTATTCCTCCTCACAATAATATAATCCTTGCTACATTTAATATAAAAGCTCAGCAAATCCTTTAACAATTTACTTATTCGTTATATTATTAACAATTAATACTAATTGTAGGACAAACTTAAAAAATTTTCAAGTTATATAAAAGAACAGATGCATAGAAATTTAACTAAATTATCTATATTGAGAACACATACTAAGTAATCCCTTCTATATTTGCGTTTATTAACAAAACTTAAGAATATATTAAGCTATACTACTAGTTTATGTCATAAAAGCTTAAGGATTTAATTTTATTCTTATATTAGGATCTGTTTTAAATGAATGCTGATATAAACCAAAAACAGTTTCATCAAACACAAATCTTAATTAATAAGGAAGTGATTTCTTAATGCTTAGAATAAAATTCGAAGATAAAAAGGCAAAGCTCATATTATTCTTAATTATTTTACTATTTCTTGTGCTTTGCTTTATCTCCTTTTGGATTCATGGAAATGAAACCCTTCTAGGAAGCTTTGAAAAAATGGATAATGATGATGTTAAATACTTAAGAAGTGCCTGGACATTATTAGCTACTGGGGAGTACACCTATAACAATCCTAATATGCCTACAGTTTTTATAATGCCTGGTCTTACCACTGTCTTAGCAGCCTTTGTAAGACTCTTCGGCACCTATCCTTTGCTTCCCTTTAAGATTTTTCAAAGCCTTTTAGGAGCAATGTCTTTATATATACTTTTTTTAATATCAAGAAAATTTTTTACTGAAAAGGCATCGCTCTTTTCTGTATTTTTAGCTGCAATTTATTTTCCTAATATATATGCTACTAATCTTATACTAACTGAACAGATTTTTTCTTTTCTATTTATACTTTTAGTTCTTATAACCTATCATGGAGTAACAGAGAAAAGAATGATCTACTATATCCTTGGTGGAATAACTCTGGGACTATTAGCACTCTTTAGGCCAACAATTTTACTCTTTCCAATTGTGGTACTGGCACTTTGGATAATTAATAAATATAAGATGAAAGAAATGATTAAATATGCACTTATAGTTATTACCATAACTTGTGCTATCCTATCTCCCTGGATAATTAGAAATTATTGGATATTTGGAGAATTTATTCCCTTAACCCTCTCCAGCGGCAATCCCTTCCTTCAGGGAACTTTTATTAATTACAATCAGCAGGATGCGGCTGCCTCAGTGCCCTACTATCATGCCCTTATAAGAGAAGAAGGAATAATTGATATTGATAGCTTTGGTAAAAGTGAGCTGGTAAACAATGAGGTGGAAACATGGATAGGTAAATACAGAATAAAAAATGTTATGACCAAGGAACCCTTAAAATACATCTATTGGTATACCATTGGAAAAACCATAAAAAATTGGTCTCTCCCCTTTATTTGGATTAATTTATTTAACATAGGAAACTATGGAGGCTTTATCATAGCAGGTCTACAGCATTGCTTGTATATTTTTCTATTTATATTTGCCATAATAACCTTAAGAAAAAATAGAGAAGTTACCAGCATGCACTGGCTTCTTCTCTTATCATTAATATATTTTAACGTGGCTCATCTTCCCTTTTACTGCTTTGCAAGATATATGTATCCTGTAATGCCGTTACTAATAATTTTTTCAGGCTATGGCGTCTCGGAGCTCCTTGCTGCTATAAATAGTAAGAAAAACAAGGCTTTGATGGAAGAAGATAAAGGTGCTGTGGCATATACTTCTTGAGAGCAACTGACCCTCATACCTTCTACAGCTTTATAGTATTCAATTCCTTTGAAAGCTCCTTATCAACCTTTATAACCTTCCTATCATAGGTTATAAGACCATTAATTTCTGTTTCAACATCAGTAAGCTGAGTATAAATTGCTGCGGAGAGTCCCTTTGAAACCAGAGGCTTTACCTGTCCTTCCATAAGGGCAGTGTATGCCTCCTGAAGGCTCTCTAGGCTCTTATAGCTTCTATATCCAAACTCCTTGTCCTTTATCCAAAGATGATCTTTTATATTAAGACTGTAGCCTCCATATTCTGTAATGGCAATGGCTCGTCGGTCTTCTTTAGGAAGGCTTAGCTTTTTAAAATATATATGGAGACTTTTTATATCCCCTGCCCCTTGGTCCTGCCAACCACTGGCATGGTCAACAGTTCTTGTAGGATCATAGCTTTTTACCCACTGGGCAGCTTCTTTAGCATCAAACTGCCCCCAATCCTCATTAAAGGGAACCCAGACAGCTATACTAGGTACATTATATAGGGCATCAATAAGCTCCTTCAGCTCCTTTTTATAGTTATCTTTATTTTCCTTATCCTCTCTACCTGCCCGTTTATAATTATCATCTCTTCGAGAGATTACCCCTAAAAAGTTTGGCAGCCCCGCATGCTGTAGAAGATTAAATGTGCTTCCTCCATTAATCATATCCTGCCATACTATAAGTCCTATCCTATCACAGTGATAATACCATCTTGCGGGCTCTACCTTAATATGCTTTCTTGTCATATTAAAGCCAAGGTCCTTAGTAACTTCCAAATCATATTTAAGGGCAGCATCACAAGGAGCGGTATAAAGTCCATCTGGCCAGTATCCTTGATCTAGTACCCCATTATGAAAGCAGGGAGCATTATTTAATAAAAGCCTCATTATCCCCTTATCATCTCTTCCTGTGCCAAAGCTTCTCATAGCAAAATAGCTCTTAAGCTCTTGAATAAGCTCTTGTCCCTTATACAGCCTCAAAATTAGCGGATAAAGATAAGGAGTATCTGGAGACCAAAGTTTCACCTTAGGAATATTGACTATTAATTCATCTGAAGCCCTGGCATTAAAATAAGCAATGGTTCCTTCGTCCCAGTTAAGCTCTTTGTTTAAATAAAGCCCTGGCTCTAAAACCTCTGCTTCTATATAAACATCCGAGGATAGTTCTCTTGCATCTATTGCAATCTTAAGCTCTTCCCTATCAATGTCTGGTGTAAACTTAAAGCTCTTAATATAATTATTTGGTACAAGCTCTATCCAAACAGTCTGCCATATTCCTGATACAGGAGTGTAAAATATACCCTTTGGCTTTGAGGATTGCTTTCCTCTCTCCTGACCATAAGAGTCCGTTGGGTCCCATACCTTTACCAGAAGCTCATTGCTGCCTTCCTGAAGAGTCTCTGTTATATCAAAAGAAAAAGGATAAAAGCCTCCAGTATGCTCACCTATCCTATGACCATTAATCCAAACCTCTGCCTTCCAATCCACAGCTCCAAAGTTTAGAAGCACCCTTCCTTTATTCCATCCCTCTAAAAGAGTAAAGCTCCTTCTATACCAGAGATTTTCCTCAGGACTCAGTCTTCTTTTAACCCCTGATAAAGCTGATTCAATGGGAAAGGGAACAAGGATCTTCCCTTGATAATCTGAAGGCTTCTCCTGCTGCAAGGGAGTTACTGCATAATCCCAAAGTCCATTTAAATTCATCCAATGAGGATTATATGCCTGAGGTCTGGGATACTCCTGAAGTACCTTTGAAGGGTCTATTTTCCTTCCCCATTCCGTTATTAAGTTACCTTCTACAAGGGACCACATACCCGTATTCTCGTTAGTTTCCATATTCTATATCCCCTTCCCTTTAGTATTAATGAGAGCTCTTTTCTTTTTATTCTTATATATGATTATGAGAGGAATTAATGTAACTAAGCCCATCACCGCTGCCGCCTGAAATACTATAGGAGTGGGTATGAAGCCTGTCTCACCATCAACCATAGATACCAAGCCATAATTGGATATTAAAAAGGAGCCTATGGAGGGTCCTATAACCATGGGGATTGCCACATTAAATATCATCCTAACTCCCTCAAACTGCCCTCTGCTATCTTCAGGCATAAGGTTTTTTATCCAAGCTCCTGTGGATATTAGAAGCACTATATACCCAACATAAATAAACAGAGCAAATATTATTATGAAAAAAATCTCCTTGGAAAAGGAAAAGGCTATAAGTCCTGCAAAAGATATTATCGGTGCTATCATTGAAAGCTCAAGTCCATAGCCTTTATTTGTAAGCTTCCCGGCAGGAATTGCTGCACTCATGGCAATTATTATTGGTATTGCGGAAATTATACCTGAAGAACTCTTGGAAAAACCTAAGTAGTTATTCATATATATCATCTGATAAGGAATAAAAATCTGAACACTAACCATATAAAGAGCTAATGCGGAAAGTACAAGAAACAGCTCCCTATTAGCTCTAATGCTATCAGCCTTAAAAACAGAAAACAGCTCTTTAATAAAGCTCTTAGAGGCTTCCTTTTCCTTTTTAGTAAGCTTTGGAGAATCCTTTAGCAAAAGCCCTCCCACTACTCCAATTATCATGACTATGGCTCCTAAGGAATAAAAGAAATTATAATAACCAAAGCTATCTATTATTATCCCTGAAAGTCCTGCCCCAATGATGGTAGCCACAAGAGGAAGTATAGTTATTGCTCCACTTATGCTTCCTCGGTTTGTACTATCAGATATATCTGTTGTCCAAGCATTGTAGGCAGCATCATAAGCAGTGGAGCCAAAAAAGGTCATAATTCCGTCAGCAATAATCACCATAACCACTGCCATTGCAGCACTTTTAATATATGCAGTGGTGGGAAATAGCACTGTAGATAAGCCCCAAAGTATATATCCCATCAATATGAAAGGCTTTCTTTTGCCCAGTCTATCACTTATGGTACCCATTATTAAGGTGGTAATCGTTGCAGTAATTGCACTTATAGCCACCATCCACGCAATGGGTTCAGGATTTTTAGTTATAGTGTCATAAACAAAGGTATTAAACCATGAATTCTCAACATTCCAGGCTATCTGTCCCGCTAAGCCTAGCAGGATTACTACAATCCAATTCTTTGCTCCAATTTTTGCTTGTTTAATCTTTTTATCTTCCATCCTCATACCCACAACCTTCTTATTATCCTTATAATGGAATTATATCATAGGAGGTATTAATTTGTATGAATTAAAGTTCTATATTTATAGAAAATAAAGAACGCCTATTCCTATGGAATCGGCGCATTCTTTGGTCTAGTATTGATTTACAATGTTGTATATTTCATGAACCACTTCACTTATTTCCTTACTGGTAGTATCAATTTTAATGGTATTCATTTTTTCATAAGCACTAATTATTCCACGGCCTCTTCTTATGCTAGTGCTATCCCTTTTTCCGTCCTCTATATCCCTCATATTTCTCTTTAATAGTTCCTCCTCGGTGCAGTAAAGAGTAATTTTATAAACTTCTAAATTATCTTTATTTATCCTTTTTATTATTTCATCCATTATTTTTTCCGTGTGTATCACCCAGTCAAAAACAATGTACTTAATATTTTTTTTATTGAGTAGCCTATTTATAATATAAGTAATATTATCTATAGTAAACTCTGTTTCCTCTTCATTTGAAATAAAGGGATTAGTCCTCCAAAAGGCATCCCCTTCAATCCAGCAGGATTCATATAAGTGTCTGTATAAGGTGTCGCAAATGGTGGTTTTACCAACCCCCATAGGACCAGATATTATTATTAATTTCTTTTTCATAGTCCCTAATTCTAAATCCACTGCTCTTCCCCCCATTTTCTTTAGAAAATAAATTTATCCAATTTGTTTTTCCTATTATTATGATATTTTCTTATATTAATTTAGTTCTATTATTACAAAGTTTATTTTCATTTCACCATGGGTGCCTTTGATTTCTTTATGATATAATTTATTTGGTGATAAAAATGGAAATTTTAAAAAATGATTGGAAACCCTTATTAAAGGAAGAATTTGAAAAAGAATACTACTTAAAGCTTAGACAATTTTTAATAAAGGAATATAAAACCCAAAAGGTATATCCAAATATGTATGATATATTTAATGCACTTCACTACACTTCCTACCAGAGTGTAAAGGTGGTTATCTTAGGTCAAGATCCTTATCATGGACCTAATCAAGCTCACGGGTTAAGCTTTTCTGTAAAGCCTGGAATTCCTGCTCCTCCATCCCTAAAAAATATGTTCAAGGAGCTTAAGGATGATCTTGGTTGTCCTATACCTAACACAGGCTATTTAAAGCCTTGGGCTGATCAGGGAGTGATGCTTTTAAACACAGTGCTTACAGTTAGGGAAGGTCAAGCAAACTCTCATAGAGGATTAGGCTGGGAAATCTTCACTGATAGGATAATAGAGCTTATAAATATAAAAGATGATCCAGTAGTATTTATATTATGGGGTAGAAATGCTCAAGCTAAGACAAATATAATAACAAACCCCATACACTTTATAATCAAAGCACCTCACCCAAGTCCACTATCTGCTCATCACGGATTCTTTGGAAGCAAGCCATTTTCAAAGACAAATAACTTTTTAAAGTCTATAAAAAAAGAACCTATAGACTGGGGAACTCTGTAAAAAAACTATTAGAAAATTAACTAATACCTCCCTTTAATCACAATGCTCTAAAATACTTCATATAATATTATAGGGTGCTAATAGGAATGATCCTATTTTGCGAGAATGTTTTGGCTATAGTATTTCACTATAGCCTCTTTAATGGAGGGAAAATATGAATGAGCATAGAAAAACCCTAAGCTTGTGCATGATTGTAAAAAATAAAGAGTCAACTCTTGCTTATTCCTTGAATAGCATAAAGAGCATTGTTGACGAGATCATAATAGTAGATATAGGCTCCACTGATAGAACTGCTGAAATAGCTGAAGCTTTCCAAGCCAAGCTTTATTATTATCCTTGGGACAATGACTTTAGCAATGCAAGAAACTACTCCCTAAAGCAGGCTTCAATGGATTGGATATTGATTATGAATGGGGACGAAGTTCTAGAGGCAAGGGATAGATCTGAACTCTTAAAGCTCATTGATACCTCAGAGTATGACGGCTATCATATGACAGTTAATAGCTATTTAAATACAATCAACCACGATGATTATACTGTCCATCATGCTCTAAGGTTAATAAAGAATTCTGAGTTCTTTACCTTTAAAGGAATGATTCATGAACAGCTTATTCATAACTCTGATAATACAAAGCCCTTAAATATTACAATGTCCAATATTGTGATTCATCATTACGTATCTGAAAAGGACCTTATAATAGATCAGAAAAATAGGCAAAAGAATATAAAACTCATAAAGAGCCAATTGAAACTGGAGCCAGATAATCCCCTTCACTTATTCAGTTTAGGTAATGAATATATGGCCATTGCAGATTTTCCAAAAGCCCTAAAGTCTTACAATGGTGCTATTAAAATAAATTCTGACCCCTCTCAGGACTTTTTACCATATCTATATCACAGACTTATAATATCCCTTGGTGAAGTAAAAGATTATAGCAACGCTGTTTACAAAGCTTCAGAGGCCTTGGCTCTATATCCAAGTTGTACTGATATCTTATATTATAAAGGACTTATGCACTATAACCTTCATGAATATACTCTTGCTATTGACTGCTTCAACAGCTGCTTAGAATTAGGAGAATCCCCTAAAGGCCTTAAATTTGTCAATGATTGCGGAGGTTTCAGGCCACTTTTATCCTTAGGTGAGATATACAGTCTTTTTGAAGACTATGACAATGCTATTTCTGTCTATAGTAAAGCTTTGGAATTAAAACCTATCCATCAGGAAATTCTCTACACCATTGGAAAGCTGTTAAAGAGAAAGCATAAGGATACTTCATTTATAATAAAGGACCTTTCCAATTATTTTTCAAACCTCAACCATCCCCCTGAACTTTTTATATTTACAAATATCCTTATAAGAGAAGGTCTATACAAAGAAGCAGCTTATTATTCCAATATCATAAAATCCAAGGGCATAATTTCTAAAGAAAGCCAATATATTCAAGGGCAATTATACTTTTACAACAATGATTACGAAGAAGGAGATAAGCATTTTATATCTATTTTAGAAAATCCAGATAAAAATAATTACATCGATAATCTTCATACGGAAAGTATAATCTTCCTTGTAGCCAGCTCAATTATCAGAAAAGAAAAGGATATATTGCCTCTTAAAAGCAGGATAGGCGAGCTTAATAATCCTCCTCTAGAAAAGGTTCTACTTCAGCTTATGGAAATATATAATAAAGGAGATAAGGAATATCTCCAGGATTCTAAAGATTCATCAGTATACCTCAATTATTCCATTAGCTTTTTAGATAAGCTGCTGAGAGTAAAAAAACTCAAATTATTTGAAGAGTATGTGTATATTTTAAATAATATCGAAAGTAAGCAAATTCTTTTAGAATTGGCAAAGCTATATTATGGACATGGGCTTATGGATATGGCAAGAAAAACAATACTTCGTTCCCTTAAGGAGCTTGATACTATTGATGCAACAGGACTTCATATTCTCACAAAATTTTATTAAAATAAATACAACTGCCAAATACTAGGTTTTATTAGGCAGTTGTATTTTTTACTGACATAAATACTTTTTATCATTAAAATTTCCCATTATAAGTGATATGTTATTATCCTATAGCAGAATTTTCACAATTATACTATGATATATATTATAAAGGGAGGGATACCAATGACCAATAAACCAAATCGTGACGAAGCAATGGCTTTACTAACTAAGTACACTAAAAGTGAAGCGCTTATTACCCATGCATTAGCAGTGGAGGGAGTTATGAAGCACTTTAGCCGTCTATTAAAAGAGGATGAGAAAAAATGGGGAGTTATAGGACTCCTTCATGACTTAGATTATGAGCTATATCCAGAGGAGCATTGTGTTAAAGTCCAGGAAATTATGCGCAATGAAAATATTGATGAGGATTATATTCATGCTGTGGCAAGCCATGGTTATGATATTTGCTGCGATATAAAACCTGAACATATTATGGAAAAAGTATTATATACTATAGACGAGCTTACCGGTCTTATAAATGCTGCTGCCATAATGAGACCCTCAAAAAGTGTTATGGACTTAGAGCTTAAATCTCTAAAAAAGAAATATAAAACAAAAAGCTTTGCCTCAGGTGTAAATCGTGAAGTAATAGAAAATGGAGCTAAAATGCTTCATATGGATCTTGATTACATCATGGAGGAAACAATCCTAGCTATGAGAGAAATAGCAGATACAATAGGACTTGCTGGTTAAAGGGCTATATCCCTCTAAATCTAAGGAATATGAAATTGGTGAGAGGACTATACCTTAATTAAACATATAAAAATTACCCCTTACTTTGAAAGGAGCAATACTTATGGAAGAGAGCTTATTGGATTTATCTTTTAATCTTTTGGAAGAAAAAAGAAATATTTCTAAGATTGGAATATCATATTTTTTATTACTGATTATCACTATTATTTCTCAATTTGCACTAATATTCATAGTTAGAATTTCTGCTGAGGACCTTTTGTATGAAAACTGGTTTTCCTTTGCATTATCTGCAGTAACACTATACCTCATAGCCTCTCCCATTGCCTTCATGCAATTAAAAAAGGTACCTACAGAAAATATTGAAAGGCGTAAAATTACCTTAGGACAATTTATTATATGCCTTATTATGTGCATCAGCATCATGCAGATAGGTAACTATATTGGACTTGCCCTAACCACAGCAATAGGATGGGTATTTGATAGGCAGCTAATAAATCCTATGATGGATTTAGTCCTTGAATCCAACTTATTTTTAACCTTTGTCTTTGCTGTTGTACTTGCACCTATTTTTGAGGAATTACTTTTTAGAAAGCTCTTAATAGACAGAGCTATCCGCTATGGTGAAGGAACGGCTATACTTATATCTAGTTTATTCTTTGGACTTTTTCACGGAAATCTATTTCAATTTTTCTATGCCTTTGCCTTAGGAGCAATGTTTGCATTTATTTATGTAAAAACTGGTAAACTCCGTTACAGTATTTTGCTCCATATGATTATAAATTTCTTAGGCTCCATTGTACCCATGCTGCTGCTTAAATCCTTGAACCTTGAAGCTTTAGATGCGATTTTTAGCAATTCTATTGACATGGAAACCGTAATGGCAACAGTACAGGAAGCACTGCCTTCCCTTATAGCCTATGGACTTTATACCGTTATTATCTTATCCTTAGGCCTTGCAGGACTAATTCTTCTTGTAGTAAAAAGAAAAAAATTTCAATTGTCTGATGGAAGCATTACCATACCTAAGGAAAGATATTTTTCTACTGTTTTTATAAACGCTGGAGTAATTCTTTTTATATTAGGTTGTATTGGACAATTTATTTATAGCTTGATGTGGCGGTAGACCTTAATAAAAATAAACAAGCATAATTTATCATGAACAAATTTTGATAAACATTTAAAAGATTTATGCTTAATATATTATATATGTAATATTATATTAAACAGGAAAATCCAGTAGAAAAAATCTACTGGATTTTTAATTGGCAATATAGCTGAAATGCAACATAAAAAATACCGCTTATTCAATTTTGAATAATACGGTATCTTAATATATTTCCTATTTAGCCTGATAATAACTGATAAATAAACTGGGATTTATCTATCCAACCATCTAATTAGTGTTATTCTTGTTTTGATTGATAGTTGTTTAATTTTACCACTGCAAATTCTATTTACGGCTCTATATTTATGTCCTGCCATTTTTTGTTAGAAAGAATTTCAGCGTTCTCACCGAAAAATGCTGTTCCGGCTTCGGTATCGCCTTTCAGCCAATACATAAACCAAGCAGTCATATATCCGTCACCATAATACAGCATATTCCCGTGGTCACCATCGTTTCTGCGACACATCACCTTTGGCGTGGATTCTGGGATACTGTCATAAATCTTTTGTAGTCCCACAAGCGGACAAATGGTGTTGCTGTCAGTATTTCCGGTTGCAGCAGTCAGGAATGTTGGAACAGTCAGTTTTTCGGCGTAATAATCCCACTCCAATGCCGCTGCCAGATCCGGTTGTGTAGGACTTGCGGCAAAAACCGCTTTCACAAGGGAAGCGTGTTCAATATTGGTCGCCGCATTGATTACGCCAACCCCACCCTGTGAATGACCGAACACACCGATATTTCCCATATCTAATTTGCCGAGAAACGGATTGCTTCCCCAATCGTGCACTTGTTTTTGCTCATTCATTTTGATTGCAAAACGCAGACACATCTCAGTTCCAAAAGCATTCCACGAGTATTCTTCTTCGGTAGCCATAACCACAAAGCCCCAAGATGCAAGATGTTCCATTACCGCTGGGTATTTAGATGCCTTCACGCCTGTACCGTTTGAAATAATTACTACCGGATATTTTGTATCAGCATTCTCGATATCCTTCGGATACCAAATTTCATATTTTTTATATGATTGCATAACACTGGCTTCTTTATAAGCTACTTCGTAAGTACCGCTTTGCAAATAACGGGCTTCAATTTCACCGCCTGTTTTTACCGTTTGAGTATAGTTGTTCGGGACAGCCGGTCGTGATGATAACCATACAAAAGCAATGACAATCAGCACCACTAAACACAGAACCACAAGCAAAACAATTTTCAATCCAGACATCTTTTTTCCTCTCATTTTATATACCCTCTTGATTTTTTTATTGATATTTATTATACTTGTTTGTGGAACTTTCGTTCCACAACTTAATTTTACTTATAAATTAAATAAATTCAATAGTATTTCAACAACTTTTTACGAATGAAACGAAAAGGAGGAAATCGTTCCACTATGATTAAATACACAGATGAAGGAAGCGATTTTGTTAGGGCAGCCATAGGCAAAGCAGTTTTCCAGTTACTCGAAACCACCGATTTTGATGAAATCAAGGTTACAGATATTTACAAAGTCGCCTGCGTAGGAAAGACAACATACTATCGCTACTTCGGAAACAAAAGCGGCAAAAAGGACGCTATGTTTTTCTGTTTACTACAAGAATATAACAGCTTCAAGGAAAACAATCCCGCATTAAAAAGCACAGACGAATGTTTTGGTCACTTTTTATGGTCGATTAAAAAAAACATTCTGCTTTTGAATGAGAAAAACTGCTTGGATGTTTTTGATAGACTTATTCTTTCAATATACGGTCCAAGCGAAGATGATGATACAATTTATGTGAAATATATGGGTGCAGGTATGTGGATGGGGTTTGTTCGTGCATTGATTTCCGATGGCTTCAACGAAACGCAAGAAACAGTCGGTCAGAAAATGCAAATTGCTTTTCTACAAATGTTGCAAAATAAAAGCAAATAGTAAATCGACAAATTCTAATTTATTTATCTAATACAAACAAATTATATCACATTTTTCAATACCGTATTATTCAATTTTCAAAGAACATTTATGTCGCTATATAATCAAATTACGGACCAAATATATAAATTCTATAACTGCTTACATATACCAAAATAATTTATCTTAACCGATTCTTTATGTTGATTGTTTTCTGTAGGCATTCTCCAATTATCTTAATGCCCTCTTCAATTTCCTTTAAGCTTAATCTAGACAAACCAAGCCTTAATGTATTGCTACAGCTATCATCTAGAGAAAATATATCTCCAGGCATGAATATGACTCCTCTCTCATAACACCTCTTAAGAAGCTCTCGGGAATCCACTGATTTAAGGCCAATGTAAACATAAAAGCCTGCCTCGCCCCAGTTATAGCTTGGTTTAATGTACTTTTCAATGGCATTAATAGCTATCTTGTATTTATTTCTATAAGAGCTTCTAATCTTTTTCAGCTGTTTTTCAAAGGCTCCAGAAATCATATATTCATACAAAATCCCCTGATCTAAAAAAGAGGTATGGATATTTTTGCATCTCTTAGCACTTTCTAATATGTCAATTACAGCCTTATCTGCAATAACCCAGCCTATACGTAGTCCTGGGAAAAGCACCTTTGAAAAGCTACCCATATACACCACTCCGTTAGCATCCTTATCCAGTGCTGCTATGGGAGATATTTGACTGCTGTTATGGAGAAGCTCTTCATTAAAGCCATCCTCAATAATAGGGACGTTATGTTTTCTAAAGAGCTCATATACCTTCCTTCTCTTTTCCCCGCTTATAACTATTCCCGTGGGATTATGGTAGGAGGGAATTAAAAAGCCAAAGGATAAGGATTCCTGACAAAGCTTTCTCTCAAGCTCTTCTATATCAATGCCTTCCTTCCCCATTGTAACTCCCACAGGTTTAAGTCCTAAAACTTTCATTATTTTAATGGCTGTATTATGGGTAGGATTTTCGCAGAGTATCTTATCTCCTGGCTTTGTAAAAGTTGATAGTACAATCTCTAAAGCTTCTGTAAAGCCATTGGTGATAATTATATCCTTACCTTTCATATCCATGCCCTTATCCTGCATGTAGCTAGAAATATAATCCATTAGTGGCTTATAGCCCTTGGCATAGCCATAGCCTAGAAGTTTATCTCCTTCTAAGGAAAATCTATTTAAAAAGGCTCTTTTAACCTCTTCAGTATCAAAAAGCTCTCCAGGAGGAGAAATACTTTTAAAGGATATTAAGTTTTTCTTCCAAGGAATTTCACTCTTAACAATATCTAAGTCTCGAGCAAGTCTGCCGTAGGAATTTATCCTTTCACTCCAAGGGTATTCCCATCCATTAGCTTCCTTTAAATTTATTGGTGAGATAAAAGTTCCTTTGCCCTTTAGTGTATAAATATAATTTTCTGCTATGAGATTCTCATAAGCGATGATTACAGAGCTTCTACTCACCCCTAAAAGCACAGAAAGCTCCCTTGTAGACGGAAGCTTTCCTCTTGCCATAAGGCTATGGCTCTTTATATTAGTTTTTATATATTCCTGAATCTGAAGGTATATGGGCTCTTTGCTATTTATTACAAGGTCTGAAAATATCACTCTTTACCACTCCTACTTCAGGGAAACCTCTATTATCTTATCCAGCAGCTCACTATAACTTATTCCCATAATCTCCGCGCTTTTAGGAATCAAGCTCTTTGAGGTCATTCCCGGCAGTGTATTCACCTCTAAAACAAAAGGCTTGTTATTATCTATTATCATATCAATTCTGCAGTATCCAGTGCAACCTAAAACATCCCATATAGTCTTAGAAATTATATTTATCTTATTCTGAAGCTCTTCCTCTATCTGTACATACTTTTCTTCCGCACCATCCTCTTGATATTTTGAGTCATAGTCAAAGAACTCGCCCTTCTTAGCATCAATAGTTAAAGTTGGGAAGACCTCTCCATCTAAAACAAAGGAGGTTATCTCCTCACCTTTTATATGCTTTTCAATAAGCACTTCATTGTCATAGCTTAAAGCCTCAGCTACTGACCTTAAAACCTCCTCCTCTTTCTTTGCAATTGATGCACCTAGGCTTGATCCTCCATTATTGGGTTTAATAAATAAGGGATAGCCTATGCTCCTTAAATCTTCATAATTTATATCCTTTAAGCTTCTAATTTTAAGGTAGGGTGGTGTTGGTATCCCTTCTGCTTTCAGTATCCTTTTAGTCATTTCTTTATTCATACACAAAGCACTGGTCAATATTCCACAACCGGAATAAGGAATGTTCACAGATTCCAGAAGAGCTTGCACAGCTCCATCCTCTCCAAAGCTTCCGTGAAAAGCCAAGAAAGCAAAATCAACTTCCATTGCCTTTTCAATAACTTCATCCTTGCTATCAATTATTACAGGTATCACTTGATATTTATCCTTATTAATGTTTTTTATTATCTCATTTCCGCTCATAAGGCTTATCTCTCTTTCGGAAGATACCCCTCCCATGAAAACTCCAACCTTCACAGATCTTCCCTCCAATTCATTACCAAGAGCTTTCTCCCGAAATCTCCTAGGCTTTTCTTTATTATATGAAGGGATGATATAGATAGAAAGAACCACTACTCATTAAAATTTATTAAGCAGTGGTTTGTTAAAAATTTTTTTATTCTATTTTTTCGTTATAAATTTTCTACTTCCATATTCTTAATAAGATAAGGAATAGTACTTTCAAAATTCACTCCATACCAACGGGGATTTTCATCCTCAAGGGTCTTTTTTATACATTCTGCGGTATAATCCGCTGCAAGTTTAAGGGCAGATTGGAAGGTAAAGCCTCTCATTAAGCCACCAAGGAAGCAGCTTGCAAAAATATCTCCCGTTCCATGAAAGCTTGCAGATATTTTTTTATTAAAATATTTATAATACTCCTTAGTTTCTGAATCATAAGCCATAACACCTATTTCTTCAGGATTGAAGCTTATTCCAGTAATCACAGTTTTCTTTGCACCTAATCTGCTGAGTCTTAGAAGCAAATCTTTTACATACTCCTCATCATAGTCATCACCAACATATTCTATGCCTAGCATATAAGCTACCTCTGTCATATTTGGTATGATAATATCAGCTTTACCGCAGAGTTTTGCCATTTCTAAGGCAAAGGCTTCTGTAAAGCCTGAGTATAGTTTTCCGAAATCCCCCATGACAGGATCTATAAGAATTAGGTTTTCATTATTTTTAAAATCATCAAAAAAATCCGATACCAGCTT
This sequence comes from Bacillota bacterium, assembly GCA_023451395.1. Lineage (GTDB taxonomy): Bacteria > Bacillota > Clostridia > Clostridiales > Clostridiaceae > JAEXZL01. The sequence continues at coordinate 20,567 of JAEXZL010000160.1, forward strand.
AAGCTGCTCCATGGAGCCTAAATAGCCTGTATATATTCCATCAAAATCTATTTTTTCTTTCTTCCAATGATTTGAAACTAGTGGAATCTCCTGAGTTAAATCCTTAAAAGTAAAGCCATTAAAGGCAGTATGCGTTGATAATACCGCCGTAGGTATTACTGCAGCTTCAACCCCCATTGCTGATATTATTGGTAATGCTACTGTCAGAGAGCATTTCCCTATGCATGAAATGTCCTGAATTGTAACTATCCTTTTCATAATTCCTTTGCCCCCTTCACTTCCTTGAAAGTACTAAGGTAATATTAATACTTTTCCTCATAGGTCATAATTCTTATTATACAACAACTTACTCCATTCTCCTACGAGCTTTATTCTATTGGGGGTTATAGCTCCAGCCATAATCATCGTTGTATATCATTTTCTTGGTCATCCCGCCATCAATTACAATATTTTCCCCAGTTATAAAGCTATTTTCTTCATCACAAAGAAACATTACTGCTCTGGCTATATCCAGAGGCTTCCCTACACGATGTACAGGATGCTGAAGCTTATCTGCTTTGCTGTGATTGTGAAGATCTGTGCTTACATCTATCCATCCAGGACTTATACTATTTACTCTAACCCTACCTGATAGGCTAACTGCCAAGGCATGAGTCAATGCTGAAATTCCTCCCTTTGCAGCAGTATAACTTTCAGTATCCTCCTGAGACATTAGAGCTCTTGAGGATGATATATTAACAATGGAAGCACCCTCATTAAAATGCTCTAAAAAAAGCTTCGAAAGTATATAGGGAGCAGTAACCCCTACTCTTAACACGTAATTAAAGTCTTCATAATCACAGCCAGAAAGAATACCCTTTCTGCTTAAACAGGCATTGTTAATAAGATAGTCTATTCTTCCATAATGGAGGATAACCTTCTCAGTAAAGCCTTGAAGAACAGTGTTATCTCCAATATCACCAGGGTAAAACAGAGCTTCAGCACCTATGTCTTTAACATCCTTAAGTGCTGCTTCTCCTGCTTCCATATCCATATCTATAAAAGCTAGCCTTGCACCCTTCTTGGCAAATTCTCTTAAAATGCATAAGCCAATACCCTTAGCTCCACCGGTAACTACACAAACCTTATTGTGAAATAACATATTAGGCTCCTTCCTGAATATTCTTTATCACCCTTACAAGGGTATCATAATCGGAATACCCTTTCGAGATTAAATAAAAATAGCTCTCAGAGCTTTGCATATATAATCTTGGGAAAGCTTCTGCCTTAAGCTGCTTAGCAAGAGTAAAATCATACCGAGCTTCCTGCTTTATGCTATCTTCCTGCATTTTCTCCAAAAATGAGTCTCCTTCTAAACCAAATTCCTCAGCTAGGTCTTTATAAAATCTATCTTCATTTAAATTCTTTCCTTTATAGAAAATTGACTTTAAAAGCTTATGGGCAAAGTCTATTGAAGCACCTGAGGAATTAGTGCCTCTAAAGGCAGCAAGGGCTCTTGCAGGTATTTCTGAATTCATTACTAGTTTTTCACTAGCTATTAAATTAAAGTAGTCTTCCCCAAACTCTGCTCCAGTTCTCTCCTCAATTATCTTATATCCTTCCTTTAGCTTGAGGCTTTCTTCACTGCCTCCAAAGAGCTTTACTCCATCATCAAATGCTAAGCCTCCCGTTATAATCTCAAAATCAAATTCTTTATTATAGTTATCATAGAGTTTTTTCACCACAGGAGTAAAGGCATAACACCAAGGACATAAGGCATCATATATGTAAATTATTTTTTTCTTATATAAATTTTTACTTATATCTTCCATTGAAAAAGACCTCCTTTAATTTATAACCTAATTATGGCATTTAGCTGTTGTAAAGTTCAATGGCTACCTTGAATATTTTTATTAATTTACAAAAATTTTAAACGTGATAATATTAAATGTGGGTCTAGAAGAAGAGTTGCTTTTCCTATGACCATTTAAACTAAGCTACACTTAGTAGCATTAACATTTTGAAAGGAAGATATCGATGAAGAAGTTGGCTACAGCATTTATATTATTGGCAGGAATTCTCTGGAGTACCATGGGTATTTTCGTAAGATCTCTAGAGAGCTATGGCTTTTCTCCCATGGAGATTTCCTGTTTTAGATTAAGCTCCACAGCTATTATGTTAATTATATTTTTGTTTATTACAGATAAAAACAAGCTAAAAATTCATATAAAGGATTTAGGATGGTTTATTGGCTTAGGCATTGGTAGTCTCCTTTTAACCTCTTACTTCTACTTTACTACCCTGACCCTTACCTCCATATCCGTAGCAGTTATATTGATGTATACTGCTCCAATTATGGTAATGATTATGTCTATAGTATTTTTCAAAGAAGCCTTTACCTTTAGAAAGCTTCTAGCTCTTTTCTTAGCCTTCGGTGGATGTATCTTGGTTTCAGGAATAGGGACAGGTAGTTCTATAACCTTAGGTGGTTTTTTCATGGGTCTGGCATCAGGTTTATCTTATGCTTTATATAGCATTTTTGGAACTGTACTACTGAAAAAATATCATCCTTATACCGTCACCCTCTATGGTTTTTCCATTGCAGCCTTAGGCTCCTTAGTAATTAGTGATATCTCTGGAATGTGGAATATTGTTACTTTTACAAGCAGCAAGCCCCAGTTATTTTTATTAATACTAGGTATAGGATTTTTACTGCCTTTGCTCCTTTTCTTCTCTACACACTAGGTCTTAGGGATGTGGAGGCAAGCAAGGCCTCTATTATGGCTTCCATAGAGCCTATGGTAGCTACCATCATTGGTTTTATCTTCTTCAAAGAAGCTCTAAGCCTTCCTTCTCTCACAGGAATATTCCTGATTATTGGAGCAATAATAATCACAAATATCTCCCCTAGTGAAGCTAGAACAGCAGTAGTTAGCGGAGACTAAAGCCTCTATAAAATCTTATATGAAAGCTACCTTTATAATTTGATTGACATTTATTTACAGATAAATATAGAATTAACTTATAGCATTAATGAATAATATTTATTAATGCTTATTTGTTAAATTATAAGGGGGGCTCGTATAAATGTATAAAATTAAACAAGAGGAAAAAAATAGATTGTTGTTCAATGAAAAAGGTCCAGTAAAAGTATATGAATATCAAAAGGATATGAGTGCTTGGCCAACCCTAGCAGTGCAGAGCTACTTTGCCTCTGAGATGAATATAAGAAAAAGACAAGCATATATAACCTTAAATGGTTCTGAGTTTATAGTTCAATCAGGTTCTATGCAATGGATGGCGGGGAATGTTAATGTTGCTACCAATATAAAGGGTGGCGGTGATTTTCTTAAGAAGCTTGCTAGCTCAAAGGTTACTGGAGAAAGTGCCATAAAGCCAAAGTATTCCGGTAGCGGAACTTTAGTGCTAGAACCCACCTATAAGCATCTATTATTGATGGATGTATCAGAATGGGGAAGCGGCATGGTCATAGATGATAATTTATTCTTGGGCTGCGAAGGCACTGTTGACATAAAGACAGTATCCCGTACAAACCTCTCTTCTGCCTTTTTAGGAGGAGAAGGCCTATTTAACTCAAGCCTTTCTGGAAGGGGCATAGTAATATTGGAATCTCCTATTCCTGAAGAAGAGCTCATAGAGGTCGAGCTCGTTAACGATGTATTAAAGATAGATGGAAACTATGCCATAGCTTGGAGTCGAGACCTGACCTTCACCGTTGAAAGAACGACCAAAACCTTAATCGGTTCTGCAGCCTCAGGAGAGGGTCTTGTTAATGTGTACAAAGGCACCGGTAAGGTACTACTTGCAGTTGTTACAGACGAGGCTGTAAGCACTGTGCCCACAGGAAAATAATATTATATAACTTAATAAACAAGGAATAAGGAGTATCTTCTGATTTATGTAAACTAATCAGTAGATACTCCATTAATTTCAATGGCCTCCATGAATATTTTCTTTTATTAGACCCATAAAAACCTCCGGAATAACCACTCTTATCCTTGGATTATCTCTTAATTTATCCACAACCTCTGAAACGTTATTAACACCTTTACTCCACACATGTACATAAACGAAGGTATAAGCATCAGCCTTTTGTGGATTTGTCTGCCCACTGCTGACCCTAGCATTAATCTTTTTTACCAGCTCTTCTTCATCTTCTATACCACCCCAAAGAAGATCTCTACAAGAAACTATAGGCTTATTATTTGACCATAGTATTCTTCCTTGATAATTATCATGCCTACTATAATCAAGATAAAACAAGCCCTCTATCTGTGGGTTATCCGTAAAACTATTCCACAGCTTAATATCTAGTAACGATGATTGATCTATAACCGCCACATACCTCTCCTGAACCTTTTCCATATAAGTGCCTAAGCTATCTATGTATGAGTCTAAATCCTCTGCGGGATACATACTAGGATACATATATCCCTTCCCTGAGGGTGCTACTATAAAATTATTTGGGATCTTTTCCTCCCTTATGCTCTTATAATATAGGTTAAAGACAGTTGGAGCTAAATAATATATAGAAGGACTAATAGACCAGCCTAAATTAAGAGAGGATCTATTAGGCGCGCCAAACCATTTAGGGGAGGTATAATTATTTCCAAGATACCATTGCTGATTATCCCCATCGGACATAATAAAGGTCACATAATGAACATCCCTTTCTTTACGAATATCAAAAGCTGCCTCTTTTTCTACAGGTATTGAGGGGAAAGCACTTAAGACCGTTAAGTTATAAGACCAGTCTGCAGCTACTACGCTGACTCCATGCTTTGAAGCTGCACTTACATTAGTAAACTCACCCTCCTGCCAACCTAAGACAACACCGTTTCTTTCCATAGATGAATATATCTTATCCCTAAGCTCTGTTTTATCTGTATTTCTCTCATAAAACACCAGTGCCTTAGCCATTATGGCATAATCCCTTAAGGAGCTGGGCATATCTAGCGAAAGCTGAATTACCAGAGAGTGATTTAATCCCTTATCCCACAAATTTTCGTATGCCCAGCCTTCCTCTGTATTTCTGCAATCTCCTTTAAGCTCTGTTATACCCTTAAGCTTTACCTTAGCTTCCATTTCTTCCTCTATGGCTATAGCATTATTTAAAGAAGCTAGAGAGGTGGCATTGTTTATTGATGGGTCCTCTGCCTTTTTGCTGCTATATAATACATATCCTTCTACATAGGCCCTAAAGATATCTATAAGCTCCCAAGGATCCCTAATATGCTCATAAGGAATGCCATAGGTAATCCTTAAATCCTCAAGCCAAACCTTATAATCAGGTTGTGAGGAATTAAGAAGATATATCTGCTTGTTACTTTGACTATTAACAACTCCCTGAAGAGTTGCAACCATCGCTCTTTCCCCAGGGGCCAAGGAATCCTCTAAAATAACATATAAGAATGTTGGAACAATGGAATTTTTTATTAATCCCATATTATCCTTTAATGGAGCATCACTTCTTAAATCCTTAGCTTTAATGCTCCTTGTCCCTATAGGGGAAGTAAGATACAAGGAAGACACTATTACAAACACCACTAAGAAACATATGTACTTTTTATTCATGGCAATCACCTCTTTTCTTGAAAAGAAATACAGAAAACTATAATTCATAATATACAAAAACAGTAAAAAAAGTCCTTCACAGCCTTCAATCCATTACCAATGTAATTACTTGTAGTAAAAATATTATTTCCAATAAAATAAAAAAGCTGCTTCTAAAGGATAGAAGCAGCTAAATAATTTTATTAATAAATGCCTAAGCTTGCCAATATAATAGCTGGTATTGATGCTACTATTGGCATGATAAGTGATGTAACACATATATCTATATATGAATCCTTATGAGTCATACCTGTGATTGCTAATAGTGTTAGAACAGCACCGTTATGTGGTAGTGTATCTAATCCACCGGAAGCTAAGGATGCAACTCTGTGGAAGGCCTCAGGGCTTATACCTGTAGATAATGCAATTTCATAATACTTTGCTCCTAAGGCTTCCAAAGCTATACCCATACCACCAGAGGCTGAACCTGTGGCTCCTGCAAGAAGGTTAACTGCCACAGCCTCAGAGATAAGTGGGCTTCCCTTCATATTTATAACAGCATCTGTTAGAACCTTAAAGCCTGGAACTGCTCTAACTACTGAACCAAAACCAACGGCAGCACTGGTATTAATTATTGCAATTATAGATCCATTAGCACCACCGCTTATGGATTTTGTAAAACCCTTGTACATCTTTATGTTAAGTATCATAGTCAATAAAATACCTGCAATTAGAGATACTATAATATTCCACTTTAAAATATTTAAAGTACCTATAACTGTAATAAGAGGTAGGAAGGATAAGAATACATTTGGCAATGCCTTTACTTCCTCATTTTCCTTTTCATCACCCTTTTTAGCGGGCTCCACAAAGAACTCTCCCTTTTCTCTGAACTTCTTTTCTCTCCAACTTAGATAATAATAGCCCCCACCAAAGAGTACTAATGTAGCAACCATACCCATAATTGGTCCTGCAGTTGGTGTGGTCTTAAAATACTGAATAGGTATCAGATTTTGAATCTGAGGGGTTCCTGGTAGAGCTGTCATTGTAAAGGTAAAGGATCCTAGAGCTATTGCTCCTGGAATGAGCTTTCTGGTAATATTAGCTTCCCTAAATAAAGCAACAGCTAAGGGATACATTGCAAATACAACTACAAATAAGCTTATACCACCATAGGTTAAAACTGCACAGCCAACCACTACTCCTAATATAGCTCTCTTTGCACCAAAGATTTTTGTTAACCCTTCAGCAATGGATCTTGCTGCTCCTGTATAATCCATAAGATGTCCAAATATTGCTCCTAACATAAATGCTGGGAACCAAGTCTTTGTAAAACCTACAAAACCCGTCATATATACGTCTGTATAAGCAGGTAGTAATTCTAATCCTCCCATTAAAGCAACTAAGCCTGCAGTAATAGGCGCGACCCAAATAATTGAATATCCTCTATAGGCTAAGAACATTAATAATACTAATCCAAGAATGATGCCTAACATGAAAATTCCCCCTTTTATTTTTTAATAATGAGTTATGATAAAAATCCAATTATCTTGCTGTCCATCCACCATCCATGGTTAAGGTAGCACCACTGATAAATTGTCCAGCCTCTGAACATAAAAATTTTGCATAATCAGCTACCATTGAAGGCTCTATTAGCTTCTTCACTGCTGAATTTTTAAGCATAATTTTTTCAACAACTTCTTCTTTACTTATTCCATGGGTTGCTGCTTGAGCTTCTATCTGATTATCAACTAAAGGTGTTCTTACGTATGCAGGACAAATAGAATTAACGGTAATTCCAAATTCCCCACCTTCTAAAGCGGCAGTTTTAGTTAAGCCTGATAGCCCATGCTTTGCAGAAACATATGCAGATTTAAATTCTGAAGCTACTAGTCCATGTATAGAGTTAAGATTTATTATTCTTCCCCATTTCTGTTCCTTCATTGAAGGCCAAACATACTTTGTAAGTAAGAATGGTGCTGTTAGCATTAGATTTATCATAAAATCCCATTTATCCTCTGGGAATTCTTCTATGGGGGACACTGTTTGGATACCTGCAACATTAATGAGGATATCTACCTTTGAGTATTTTTCAATAGCATAATCAACCAAGCCCTTACAATCAGCTCTTTTACTTAAATCTGTTTTAAAGTAAAGGCCTCCAATTCTCTCAGCTTCTACCTTTAGCTTGTCCTCATTAATATCGGCCATAACAACCCTTGCTCCATCTTTGGCAAAGGATTCGGCTATAGCAAGTCCTATTCCACTTGCTGCTCCTGTTACAATACAAACTTTATTCTCTAACATCTCTATTGTCCTCCTTGTTAATAAATTAAAATTAAGCTCATGTTAAAACTTTTTCTATCTAATATTTTTTACCCTTGCTGCTCTCCTTCCCCTTTATTTTTATATATAGTTATATAATAATGACCCTTAATAATAGATTCTTTTTATATCTCAATATTTTTAAGATCAGGAGAAATAATAAGTTCTGCCTCGGTGGCTGCCTGAACCTCTTCTACAGTGAATTCAGGATTAATCTCCTTTAAAACAATTCCTTCGTTAGTTATCTCCATAACAGCCATTTCCGTTACTATGAGGTCCACGGCATTTACAGCAGTTAAGGGAAGTCTGCATTTCTTAAGAATTTTGTGTTCGCCCTTGGCAGTGTGGTTCATGGCAACTATAACCTTTTTTGCTCCAGTTACAAGATCCATAGCTCCTCCCATACCTGGAACCATCTTTCCAGGAACCATCCAATTAGCTATATTACCTTTTTCATCTACCTCTAGAGCTCCAAGAACTGTAGCATCTATGTGTCCACCTCTAATAATTACAAATGAGGTTGCACTATCAAAGAAAGCTCCACCTGGGTTTATAGTTGCATACTTTCCTCCAGCATTTACTAGATAACTATCTTCATTTCCCTCGGAGGGCTCAGTGCCCATACCCACGAAACCGTTTTCAGATTGAAGAGTTATTTCTACATCCTCAGGTATATAATTTGCAACCAAGGTTGGAAGTCCAATACCAAGATTAACAACATTGCCATCTTTTAGCTCTTTAGCTACTCTTCTGGCTATATACTCCTTTTCAAAGTTTTTATCCATTACTCTTTTCCCCCTACTATATAATCAATAAATATTCCTGGAGTCATAACCATTTCTGGATCCATTTCTCCAATCTCAACTATCTCGTCAGCCTCAACTATAACTAAATCTGCTGCGGTAGCCATAAGAGGGCTAAAATTTCTTGAAGCCTTGCTATATATGATATTTCCCTTTTTATCAACCTTTGCCCCAGAAATAATGGTGACATCAGCTCTTAAAGGTTTTTCAAGGAGATACTCCTTACCATCAACCACTAGCTTTTCCTTTCCTTCTTCTACAACTGTTCCAATTCCTGTAGGTGTTAATATCCCTCCTAGACCTGCTCCTGCTGCTCTAATTCTCTCAGCAAGGGTACCCTGAGGTACAAGCTCTACTATTAACTCCCCTGAGGTCATTTGATTCCCCGTCTCCTTATTGGTCCCTATATGTGATGCAATAACCTTCTTTACCTGCTTATTAACTATGAGTTTTCCTATTCCTAGATAAGTAAAAGCTGTGTCATTTGATATAATAGTAAGATCTTTAACACCCTTTTCAATTAATCCATCAATTATTCTAAAGGGGTTTTTACATCCCATAAATCCTCCTACCATTACTGTCATGCCATCCTTAATCATATCAACGGCATCATTTACTGAAATAACCTTATTCACACTATTTCCTCCCTTTTAAGCTTTTTAATACCTGGTATTAATCTAATAACCTATAGATTTACCTTATTTAATGGCTCCTCCCTTCTAAAGTCCCCTAGTCTTTACAGATAATTTAACAGCAAAATCCATGCCAACTATTAATATAAAAAGTATTATTTATTAACCCATTGATTTTCAAAGCTTTACTTCAGCACTTTAAAATATTATCTCTTTGATTTTTTTATTAAAGAAAGCAGAATGTAGAATATTATCTACATTCTGCTTTATAAATTTTTCTAATATTTAATTAATTATTCCAATCCTACTGCCTTTCCGATGCTGTAGAAATAAATCTACAACTTTATAGGAATGTAGATATATTTCTACATTAAATTTTCTTCATATCTATTCCCCAGCTAATCATTTTTTTATATAATGCAGTTCTATGTATTCCCAGATATCTTGCAGCCTCTGTCCTGTTTCCATTACACAGCCTCAAGGCTTCAATGATAATATTTAGCTCTGTCTTTGCAATTGCCTCCTTTAAAGGAACAATATTGTGATTTTCATTATCCGCAGCAAAACTACCTCTTATAAAACTGGGAAGGTCCTCAAGATTTATTATTTCTCCCATTGCTATATTTGCTGCTCTTTCAAGGACATTTCTAAGCTCACGAACATTCCCAGGCCAGCTGTAAAAGCTTAATGCCATAATTGCTTTATCTGAAAGCTTTTTATAAGTAAATCCCATACTTTCAGAGAGCTGATTTAAAATACTCTCGGACAATATGGGAATGTCCTTTACTCTGTTCCTTAGAGGGGGAATTTCAATTTCTACCACATTTAATCTATAAAATAGATCTGGTCTAAATCTCCCTTCCCTTACAGCAGTAGATAAATCTTCATTAGTACTAGCTATAACTCTTATATCTAAGTTAATTCTATTATTGCCACCAATTCTTTCAAATTCTCTTTCTTCAAGAACTCTTAAAAGCTTTGCCTGCATATTATATGGCATTGTTCCAATCTCATCTAATAAGATAGTACCTTCATTAGCAAGCTCTAGCTTACCAATTTTCCCTTCCTTCTTAGCATCGGTAAAAGCTCCTCCCTCATAGCCAAAAAGCTCTGACTCGATAAGTTCATTAGGTATAGCTGCACAATTAACTCTAATGAAGGAGGAATTTCTTCTATTGCTCTCACTATGAATTGCATGGGCAAAGTATTCCTTCCCAGTTCCGCTTTCTCCCTGTATTAGCACCGTTGAGTCTGATAAGGCAGCTCGTCTGGCAATGTTTTTTAATTCAATCATCTTTTCATCTATACTAAGAATATTATCAAAAGAGTACTTAGCACTATACATGGTGTTAATTTCTTCCCTATATTTATCCATGGTGCTTTTAAGGGATTTAATCTTTTTCCCAAGGGCCTCTAGCTCTTTAACATCAGAAAATAATACAGTGCCTACTGCACCAATTATTTCTCCATCGAAAATTATAGGCACCCTGCTTGCTATCATATCTCTACCCTGAATTCTTTGTACCTTACAGAGCTCCTTTATCCCTGTTTTAACAACAATATGAAGCCTTGTATTCTCAATGATCTCCTCCACAGGCTTGCCTAGCACCTCTTCTTCCTTTATCCCAAGGAGCTTTTCATAATTCCACTTAACTATATACCCCTCTTTGTTAACTAAAACCATACCTTGATAGGCATTGTCTACAATATCCCTCATGATGTTAAGACTTTCTTTAAGCTTGGCCATTTCAGTATTCTTATCCTCAAAAGCATCAGCTTCCTTTATAGTCAGATGAGAATAACTATTATCTTTCTGCATATTCAAAGAACACCCCCTATTATGAACCTCATTAACCCATAGCCAAATAATAACACATATACTAATTATATATTATTTTTCAAATATATTCTTTTAATTTGCATAATAAAAAATGAGCTGAAGGAATTATTAATTACCTTAAGCTCATTTTTCTTCTACTTCTATATTATTGTTCTTTATTAAAGTTTTTCTATAATCCTTAGGTGTCATAGAATTTTTCTTTCTAAAGGCTTCATAAAAGCTAGAAAGATTTCCAAAACCACTGCTAAGGGCAATATCTAAAATACTTCTATCAGAGGTTAATAAAAGCTCCTGAGCCTTCTCTATTCTCAAGGTATTTATATATTTCATAGGAGTAACGCTATATTCTCTCTTAAAAAGCTCCACTAAATGATTTTTGCTTACTCCAATGGCCTTTAGCCCCTCATTAAGCTCTGTATTATTAAGATAGCTCTTATCTATAATCTCCTTAATATTTTTCACTATCTCTTTTTCTGGATTAAAGAAGGCTAAATCCGGTCTACATCTTTTACAGGGTCTTAGTCCAAAGGAATAAGCTTCTTTGGCAGTGTTAAAGAACTTTACATTTTCTCTCCTTGGCTCCTTTGATTTACAGGAAGGCCTGCAAAAGATTCCTGTGGTTTCAACTCCATAATAAAAGCTACCATCATAGTCCTTATCACATTTAACTACAGCCTGCCATTTTTCTTCCTCTGAAA
>JAEXZL010000169.1 GCA_023451395.1 Bacillota bacterium
GGATAACCCTTAGAAGCTCCCACTACACCACAGGAGCAGCCTTTCTTCCACTTAATTTCAAAACCCTTAAGCTCTTTATTGAGAGCAGTTTCAATAAGGTTTACTAAATCTGTTTCCATAAGGGGCAATACAGCTTGTGTTTCCGGGTCTCCCATTCTAACATTATATTCTAGAAGGTATACCCCCCTTTTTGTTATCATAAGACCAAAGAAGATTATTCCTACATAATCTAAGCTTTCCTCTTGAATTCCTCTAAGAGTAGGTATCATAATATCCTCTTTAAAGGCCTTCATAACTTCTTCCGTAACATATGGATTTGGAGCAACCGCTCCCATACCTCCAGTATTTGGTCCATGACCTCCATCATATATCTGCTTATGATCCTTAGCAGATATAAAGGGAATTATCGTATTGCCATCAGTTATAGAAAGAATAGAAGCCTCCACTCCCTCTAAAAACTCCTCTATTACTATTTCTGCTCCAGCGCCTTTAAATATATCAAGGACCATGATTTCTTCTATGGCTCTTAAAGCCTCAGAAAGGTTCTCACATATATAAACACCCTTTCCCGCAGCCAAGCCATCGGCTTTTATAACTATTGGATAGCTACAGCTATGAAGATATTCTTTGGCTTTTTCAGCTTCCTTAAAGGTCTCATACTCTGCAGTCTTAACTCCATACTTTTTCATAAAGGCCTTTGAATAAACCTTGCTGCCTTCAAGTCTTGCACCTGCCTTTGAAGGTCCAAAGCATTTTAGCCCTCTCTTCTTAAACTCATCCCCTATTCCTTTAGTTAAAGGCTCCTCTGGGCCAACTATAGTAAGTTCAATCCCTTCCTTTATAGCAAAATCAGCTAAGAGTTCAATGTCTGTGATATTTATGTTTTGGCATTTTTTCTCAAGGGCAGTACCCCCATTCCCTGGAGCACAGTAAATTTTTTCTACCCTAGGGCTTTTTGCTGCTTTCCAGGCTAAGGCATGTTCTCTTCCTCCAGAACCAACTATCAATATCTTCATTTTATACCAACCCCAAATTTTAAAGAATTAATTTATTAATGTTTGAAATGTCTTATACCAGTAAAGACCATAGCAATACCTAATTCATTGCATTTCTTAATAGAATCCTCATCCCTTACAGAACCACCAGGCTGGATGATTGCCTTAATTCCACCCTCAGCAGCAGTAGTAACCACATCATCAAAGGGGAAGAAGGCATCAGATGCTAAAACAGTTGCTCCCTTTCCTCTTTCTAGTGCTTCCTCTGTAGGCCATATTCTATTAACCTGTCCCCCTCCTATACCCACAGCAGTCTTATCCTTAATTACTACAATAGCATTGGATTTTACATACTTAACTATCTTCATACCAAAGAGCATATCGGAAAGCTCTTCCTCTGTAGGCTGCTTTTCTGTAACCACCTTCATTTCCTCTATAAGCTTGTTGTCCTCTTCCTGCACTAGAATTCCTCCATCTACAGAAACTAGATAATCCTTAGCCCTTGGTGTATGCTTTTCTTTTATTATCCTTAAATTTTTCTTGGTTTTTAAAACCTCCAGAGCATCCTCGTCAAAATCCGGTGCAGCTACAATCTCTAAGAATATCTTTACCATTTCCTCAGCAGTGGCCTTATCTACCTTTCTATTAACTGCTACAATACCACCAAAAATTGAAACAGGATCACAGCTATAAGCTTTTAAATAACTGTCATATACATCCTTTCCAATGGCAGCACCACAGGGGGTATTATGCTTTAAGGCACAGCAGGCAGGCTCTTCAAATTCGCAGGCTACCTTCCAAGCTATATCCAAGTCCTTGATATTATTATAGGATAGAGGTTTACCATTTAATATCTCAAAGGTATTCATTGCACCATCTAAAGTATTGGAAGAATAATAAGCTGCTCTCTGATGAGGGTTTTCTCCATATCTTAAGTCCATGGACTTTTTATAGCTAAGAGATAAATACTCAGGATAATCCTCATCCCCTTCTAAAAGGAAGCTTGCCACTGCAGCATCATAAGCTCCCATAAGATTAAATACCTTTCCCGCTAGTTTCTTTTTTCTTTCATAGCTTAGAGTACCATCTCTTTGAAGCTCCTCCATTATCATAGGATAATCCTTCTTATCGGTAATTACAGCCACATCCTGAAAATTCTTTGCAGCAGCCCTAATCATTGTAGGTCCACCAATATCGATAAACTCCACCTTTTCCTGAAAGCTTAAATTCTCTTTAACCTTATCAAAGAAGGGGTAAAGGTTAACCACCACCATATCGATGGTTCCTATATTATGTTTCTTTAATGTTTCCATGTGCTCCTCATTATCCCTAATTGCAAGTATTCCTCCATGAATCATGGGATGAAGAGTCTTTACCCTTCCATCTAGCATCTCGGGAAATTTGGTTATTTCGCTTATTTCTATAACCTCTAACCCCTGTTCCTTTAAATATTTATAGCTACCTCCTGTAGATATGAGTTCATAACCCTTCTCTATTAAAAAACTTGCAAAGTCATATATTCCTTCTTTATCAAATACACTAATAAGTGCTCGTTTCATTACTCTTCACCTCTTCTAATATCTTAATTCCCCAGGGTGTAAGACATAGCCTATTTTCTTCAATAAGCCTTATAACCTTAACTAAAAGCTTATGTTCTTCTATGAGAACTCTTTTTTGAAGCTCCTCTGGAGAACTTATCCCATCAGTTTTAACCTTGCTCTGGCAGATAATATCTCCACCATCAACTATTTCATTAACAAAATGCACTGTACAGCCTGTAAGCTTCTCATTATTCTTAAGCACTGCTTCATGAACCTTAAGTCCATACATACCCTTTCCACAGTATTTAGGTATCAATGAGGGATGGATGTTTATAATTTTGTTCTTATAAACCTTTAGGATATCTCCTTTTAAAATAGATAAAAAGCCAGCCAGTACAAGCAAATCAAGTTTATCTCCTATAAGCTCTAATGCCTTGTCTCCAAAGCTTCCCTTAAGGTTCTTTTTATCTATAATAAAGGTTCTTATCCCTTTTTCTTCTGCTCTCTTTAATGCCTTTGCTTTAGGATTATCACTGATAACCACTTCAACGGTACAGCCTAGAATTTTAGAATCAATTGCATCTAAAATACTCTGAAAATTACTTCCGCTGCCAGAGACAAAAACTCCTAGCTTAAGCATACCCCTTCACCTCCGGCCTTGACACTGCCAATTACATAGGCCCTTTCTCCTAAGGAAAGAAGTTCCTTTATCACCTCTTCTTTAATAGAGGGATCCACTGCAAAAACAAAGCCTATGCCCATATTAAAGGTATTATAGAGGTCCTTTTCTCCAAGGCCTGTAGCCTTTATAAGCTCATATATCTCTGGAATAGGATAACTCTTTGTATTAATCTCTGCGTATAGCCCCTTAGGAAGCATTCTTGGGATATTTTCAATAAAGCCTCCTCCAGTAATATGTGCCATTCCCTTAATTGGATACTTTTCTATAAGAGGAAGTACTGCCTTTGCATAAATCCTGGTGGGTGTTAATAGCAGCTCTCCTACACTTTTTCCTTGGAAATCCATAGTTAAATCTGGGAACAGCTTTCTTAATAAAGAATAACCATTAGAATGAAAGCCTGAGGAGGTAATTCCTATTAAAGCATCTCCTTCTTTTATAGTACTTCCATTTATTATTTTATCCTTATCAACAATCCCCACAGCAAAACCTGCAATGTCATATTCTCCTTCTTTATAAAAGCCAGGCATCTCTGCTGTCTCTCCTCCTACAAGGGAAGCACCGCATTGAAGGCAGCCCTCTGAAACACCTTTAACTATATCTGCTGCTACCTCTGCTTCTAATTTTCCACAGGCTATATAGTCTAAGAAAAAAAGTGGCTTAGCACCGTGGCATAGTATATCGTTAATGCACATGGCTACACAATCAATTCCTACAGTGTCATATTTTTTCATTCTAAAGGCAACATCGAGCTTTGTACCTACTCCATCGGTGCCTGTTACTAAAACAGGCTTCTTATACCCTTCCGGAAGTTCTATCATAGCAGCAAAACTTCCAAGTCCATTGATAACCAGCTCTCCGGCAGTTTTTTTTGCATATTCCTTTATTAAATCCACAGCTTTATAGCCCTCTTCTATATTAACTCCTGCATCCCTATAGGTTATCATTTCTTCACTACCTTTCCAAATAATCCTTTGAGGTTTCTATGGGTGTAGCCATAGGATATACTCCGCTTAAGCAGCCTATACAGAAGTTATCTCCCTTACCAAAGGCTTCTAGCATTCCTTTAATGCTTATATACCCTAAGGAGTCTGCTCCTAGCTTATCTTTTATTTCCTTTTCCTTTAAATTTGCTGCAATAAGATCACTTCTGTAGGGAGTATCAATTCCAAAATAGCATGGATATTTTACTGGTGGTGAAGCAACCCTAAAATGGACTTCAGTAGCACCAGCTTTTTTAAGAAGCTGAACGAGCTTTCCGCTAGTGGTTCCCCTTACTATAGAATCATCAATTAAGACTACCCTTTTCCCTTTAATCACATTTTTTAAAGGATTTAATTTTATAGCTACTGCCCTTTCTCTCATTTCCTGAGTAGGAGCTATAAAGGTTCTCCCTACATAACGATTTTTGATAAAGCCTTCAACATATGGAATGCCAGAAGCCTTAGCATAGCCTACAGCTGCTGCTAGGCCTGAATCAGGCACACCAACAACCACATCTGCTTCTACAGGAGCCTCCTGAAATAGCCTCTCTCCTACCTTCACCCTGGATTCATAAACATTCATACCATCTATGGTGCTATCTGGTCTTGCAAAGTAAATGTACTCAAAGGAGCAGGTGGTGCAAACAGTTTTCTCTACAAGATTTAAGCTCCTTAATCCATCCTTATCTATTACCACTATTTCTCCAGGTCTTACATCCCTTACAAATTCACCACCTATAGAATCTATAGCACAGCTTTCAGAGGAGAGTATATAGTTATCCTTAAGCTTGCCTATGCAAAGAGGTCTTATTCCATAAGTGTCCCTAACTCCAATAAGCTTATCCTCTGTTAATATAACTAAAGCAAAGGACCCTTTAACAGCCTGAATTGCGCTAAACACCGCTTGCTCTATACCCTTTTTAGCATTTCTAGCAATAAGGCTTAAAACCACCTCTGAATCATTGGAGGTTTGAAATATATGTCCTCCATCCTCTAAAAGCTCCCTTAAAACATCCGCATTAATGAGATTTCCATTATGGGCTATTGCCATGTTTCCTAGCTTTGATCTGGTTACAATAGGTTGAGCATTAACCACACTGCTGGATCCTGCGGTGGAGTACCTTACATGACCTATAGCAGCATTACCCTTTAGAGGAGCAACATTTTCTTTAGTAAAGACATCAGACACCAATCCCATAGCCTTATGATAATTAATTTCCTTCCCATCTGTCACAGCTATTCCAGCGCTTTCCTGTCCTCTATGCTGAAGGGCAAAAAGACCATAATAAGTTATAGATGTTACCTCTATAGGTTCTCCCGAAAATATTCCAAAAACCCCACACTCATCCTTTAATTTATCTGAAATAAGTTCAATCATCTATTATACCTCTCTAAATTTGTCTTCATCTATCTTATGCGGTTTAGTATTTCCACATAAGCATCTTTTACATTTCCAAGATCCCTTCTAAACCTATCCTTATCCAGCTTTTCATTAGTGGCCGCATCCCAGAGTCTGCAGGTATCTGGAGATATTTCATCTGCCAAAAGTATTTCATCATTATAACGGCCAAATTCAATTTTAAAATCAATTAGCTTTATATTTTGCTTTAAGAAAAAATCCTTAAGGAAGTCATTTACCTTTGCTGTAACCTCATAAATCTTATTAAGCTCCTCATAGGTTGTAAGCCCTATAGCTACAGCATGATGGTCATTAATCAATGGATCCCCTAGTTCATCATTTTTATAGCAGATTTCAAAAATAGTAGTTTTTAAAGGTGTTCCTTCTTCAATACCTAGTCTTTTTGCCATGCTTCCTGCCGCAACATTTCTTACAATTACCTCTACTGGTACTATTTCCACCCTTTTGCATAGCTGCTCTCTTTCATTTAACTTTTTAATATAATGGGTTTTAATTCCCTTTTCTTCTAGGAGTTCAAAAAGCTTTGCGGTAATGCTGTTATTAAGTACACCCTTTTCCTCAATCTGTCCCTTCTTTTCGCCATTAAAAGCTGTAGCATCATCCTTATAATAAACTATAACCTCATCCTTCTTATCTGTAGCATAGATCTTCTTTGCCTTTCCTTCATAAAGCATTTCCTTCTTTTCCATTAAAGCTCCACTCCTTCACCATTTTCTTCTATAAATTTCTTTTTCATATCCCCTCTAAAAGTTATTAATCTTTCCTTTAGTTCAGGATATTTTATTGCTAGAATTTCTCCTGCAAGAATACCGGCATTATAACTATTGTTTAACCCCACTGTAGCTACTGGTATTGACTTAGGCATCTGTACTATTGAAAGAAGAGCATCCAAGCCATTTAAATCAGCCTTTATTGGAACTCCTATAACTGGCAGTAGTGATTTAGAAGCTATCACTCCTGGAAGATGGGCTGCGAGACCTGCTCCTGCAATAATAACCTCATATCCCTCTTCCTCAATGGTTTTAATAACCTCTTCAAGCTTTTCTGGCACCCTGTGAGCTGAGAGTATAAAAGCCTTATACTCTATAGAGAGCTCCTTAAGTGCCTTTGCAGCTCCGGCCATTATCTCCTTATCAGATTTACTTCCGAAAAATATTGCCACCTTCATAATACTTACCACCTTTCGTCCTTATTTAAAATACTTTACACCTGATTTAAATATCCTCTGTTCTAAGTTTCCTGATATATTCTTATAAAGTCCCTCACCAGCTCTTTCGCTGTGAGCCATCTTTCCAAGTATTCTTCCATCAGCGCTTGTAATACCTTCTATGGAACATAGAGAGCCATTAGGATTATAAGGCATATGAAGAGCTGGGTTTCCTTCTGGGTCTACATACTGAGTAGCTACCTGTCCATTAGCTATAAGCTCCCTTATCACTTCTTTAGGTGCTGTAAATCTACCCTCACCATGGGAAACAGGTATTTTATGAATTTCTCCTAGCTCCACCTCATTAAACCATGGAGATAGTTTAGATACTACCTTTGTTTCTACCATAGAGGAAACATGTCTACCTATGCTATTATAGGTAAGAGTAGGCATATCTTCTGTTATATCTAAAATTTCACCATAAGGTACAAGTCCTAGCTTAATCAAAGCCTGAAAGCCGTTGCAGATTCCCAAAATAAGCCCATCTCTTTTAGTAATAAGTTCCATAACAGCATTTTTTAAAATTGGATTTCTAAAAATTGCTGCAATAAACTTCCCTGAACCCTCGGGCTCATCTGCTGCGCTAAAGCCACCGGGAAGCATGAGAATCTGAGCTCTTTTAATCTCCTTCTCCATCATATAAATACATTCTTTAAGGCTTTGAGGGGTTAGATTTTTTAGAACTAATGTATTTACCTCAGCACCTTGAGACTCAAAGGCTTTCTGGGAATCATATTCACAGTTTGTACCAGGAAAAACTGGTATAAATACCTTTGGCTTAGCAAGCTTTAAACCTGTATAAACTTTTGCCTTTTCAGGAACAAAGGCAATTTTTGTTTCATTATAGAATTTATCATGGTAATAATTTTCAGAGACTTTTGTTGGAAATACTCCCTCTAAAGGTCTTTCCCAAATATCAATAAGCTCCTGAAGGTTTAAAGTTTCTTCTTTAAAGGTAACAATAGGCTTGTTCTTTATAATTTGTCCAAGGTTTATATAGTTAAGCCCCTGAAGGCCCTCTGCTGCCACAGCTTTACTGTTAAATTGAAGAATTAATGAGCCATAGAAGGGATAGAAAAGCTCTTCTTGCGAAAGCTCTTGGTTTATTTCTAAGCCCAAGCTATTTCCAAAGCTCATCTTTACTGCTCCTAAAGCAGCGCCTCCTTCTCTTACTGCATAAGCAGCTACAATCTGCCCTTTGTTCACCAATTCCTTAACTCTTTCTAGATTCTTTCTTAAATTTTCAAAATCTATGGTGTAGGTATTCTTATGGATATCTGTTTTCAAAAGATATAAATTCATATCTCCATCCTTTTTAAGCTCAGGAGAAAGGATATTATCTGTCTTGTCTAAAGCTACTCCAAAGGCTACTAGAGTAGGAGGAACAGTAAGATTTTCAAAGGTTCCGCTCATGCTATCCTTACCGCCAATAGCTGCCACCCTTAGCTCTCTTTGAGCCTTTAAAGCCCCTAATAATGCTCCATAAGGCTTACCCCATTTTTCTTTATCACTTCCAAGCTTTTCAAAGTATTCCTGAAGTGTAAGCTTTAATTTTCTATAATCTCCTCCCATGGCTGTAAGCTTTGTAACCGCCTCCACTATGGCATATTGTGCTCCATGGTATGGACTCCACTTTGATAATTTTGGATTATAACCATAAGTCATAAGAGAAGCATCCCTTGTGGTCCCCTTAAGCACTGGAATCTTAGCTGCCATACCTTCCGGTGGAGTAAGCTCCTTCTCTCCTCCAAAGGGCATAAGTACTGTATTTGCTCCTATAGTTGAATCAAAGCGTTCTGCAAGGCCCTTTTGACTGCAGCTGTTTAAATCAGAGAGGTAGGCAGAGATATTATCTTTAAAGCTCTTTTCCTTAAGAGAATCCTTCTGAAGATTAAAATAATTTTCCTTCTCTAAGGGTGCCTTAACATATACACTTGAATAGCTCTTAGCACCATTGGTGTCTAAGAATTCTCTCTTAATATCTACTATCTTCTCTCCCCTCCACCACATTCTTAAGGATTCTGTGGAGGTAACCACAGCCACCCTTGTAGCCTCAAGATTTTCTTCCTCTGCCATTTTTATAAATATCTCCTCATCCTCTTTGGAAACAACTACTGCCATTCTTTCCTGAGACTCGGAAATAGCTAGTTCAGTACCATTTAACCCTTCATATTTCTTTGGTACTAAATCCAAGTTTATATCCAGACCATCGCATAATTCTCCAATGGCAACAGATACTCCCCCAGCACCAAAGTCATTGCATTTCTTTATCATAAGAGAAGCTTCCTCTCTTCTGAAAAATCTCTGCAGCTTTCTTTCTATTGGAGCATTACCCTTTTGAACCTCTGCTCCACATTCATTTATTGATTCTAAGGTATGTTCCTTAGAGGATCCTGTAGCACCTCCACAGCCATCTCTTCCGGTTCTTCCCCCTAGAAGAATTACCACATCCCCTTCTTGAGGCTTTTCTCGCCTTACCTGCTTAGCAGGAACTGCACCTATAACAGCACCAATTTCCATCCTCTTTGCTTTAAATCCAGGATCATAAACCTCCACCACCTGACCAGTAGCGAGTCCTATCTGATTTCCATAGGAGCTATACCCCTGTGCAGCTCCAAGGGTTATCTTTCTTTGAGGAAGTTTTCCCTTTAAGGTATCTTCGATTTTTTCTCTGGGGTCACCACTACCAGTAACCCTCATAGCTTGATAAACATAGGCTCTTCCTGAAAGGGGATCTCTTATAGCTCCGCCAAGACAGGTAGCAGCACCTCCGAAGGGTTCAATCTCAGTAGGATGATTGTGAGTTTCATTTTTGAAGAGAATAAGATAATCCTCCTCCCCTTCACTGGTTTCAATCCTCGTTTTTATAGTACAGGCATTTATTTCATCAGATTCATCTAAATCCTTTAAAGCTCCTCTTCTTTTAAGCTCCTTCATTGCAATGGTAGCCATATCCATGAGGGTCATATCCTTTTCTCCGGAATAAAGCTCTTCTCTCATTTGAAGGTATTCTTTATAAGCTTCCTTAAGAGGCTTATTTAATTCACTCTCCTGAAATTCTACAGAGGTTATAGAGGTTTGAAAGGTAGTGTGCCTGCAGTGATCTGACCAATAGGTATCTAATACTCTGATTTCAGTTTCCGTAGGATTTCTGTCCTCTTTCTTAAAATACTCCTGACAAAGCTTTAAATCCTCAAAGGACATAGCAAGAGAAAGGTTCCTATAAAGCTCATTTAACCTTTCTAAGGTCATATCTATAAACCCCTCATAAGCTTCTACAGGCTGAGGAGTATTATAATTTTCCTGGAGATTAATTTTTTCAAGATCTGCTTCTCTTTTTTCCACAGGATTTATATAATAGCCTTTTATTTTTTCAATATCTCCTGAACTAAGATCACCCTTTAAAGCAATTACAACGGCACATTTAACTATCGGTGCATCTCCCTCTTTTAATACTGCCAAGGACTGCATAGCTGCATCCGCTCTTTGATCATATTGTCCAGGAAGGTACTCGGTAGCAAAAATCTTATAATCCTTATAAAGCTCTTCTAGGCCAAAAAAAACCCTATCCACAGTCTTCTCAGAAAGCACTATGTTAGTAGCTTTTTCCATCAATTCTTCATCCATTTCTTCCAAAGTATACCTTTGAATCAGGCGCACCTCTTGTAGACCTGAAATCATAAGATTATCCCTAAAGTCCTCCAGCATGGTCTTTGCTTCTACGTTAAAGCCCTTTTTCTTTTCCACATAAATAACCTTAAAATTCTGCAACTCATCCACCCCTGATTATTTTATTCTTCAAATACCATCAAAAAAGTTTATCTAAAGGATACATCTATTCTGAACTTTCTACTTATAGAATAACAGTGAAAGAAACATAAGTCAAACATTATATTATATTTTATTTTTATTGTTCGTGTTTTTACTTTTAATTTTCTAGATTTTATTGAAACAACCAATAATTTTCTCACTTATACGGCCATTTTTCATTATAAGATATACTATTATATAGTAACCATTTAAAAACACGAACTTTTTCCTCCATAACTGTATTATTTTTGAAAAGAAAAAAGCATAGATATCTTCACCCTAAGGTGATATATATCTATGCTTCTAATTTCTTGTAAGTAGTAATTATTTTTTAAATCAATAGACTAAGTAAATCCTCCACAGTTATATTAACCATATAACTTGCAAGGTCAATTTCCTCAAGAGCCTTTCTTATTGCTTCCTCCTTGTGTTCTACTCCAATAAGTACCTCCTCTAAACCCTTTATATCCATTTTGCCAAAGAAATCTCCATAAAGATTAATTTTAGAGATATGTCCTTTAGATACATCCATAGTTATTTCTACAGTGCCTCCAAGAAATTTACCTTCGTTATAATATTCATATCTTGGAGATTTCCCGTAGTTCCACTCCCAAGTGCTGTACCTTTCAGTTTTAAGCTTTTCTATAGCTTCTATTTCCTTAGGCTGAAGAGCTTCGATTATTGTACCCTCTTCTTTTATAATGTACTTAAAAATATAATCCTTAAACTCCTCCACGGTCATTGGGTTTTCTAGATGATTAGAGATATTTGTAACTCGGCTTGCCACAGATTTTACACTTTTATCAGTGAACTTCACCGCCTTTGGCTTAAGAGCTCCAGAAAGATCTACCATATTTGAAGAAAAAAGCAGTGTTCCATGGTGAAGAACTCTATTTTTATGCTTACACTGGGCAGTTCCTGAAAACTTTTTTCCTTCTATAAGCATGTCATTTCTTCCTGAGAACTCTGCTTTTACTCCTAGCGTTTGCAGTACCTCTATTATTGGCTTACAGAAGCTAACAAAATCGCTGAAGCTTTTATCGTCGTTCACAATAAATGTATAGTTTATATTACCTAAATCATGAAAAACAGCTCCCCCTCCTGTAAGCCGCCTTACCACCTTAATATCCTTCTCCTTAACATAGTCAATATTTATTTCTGATAAGGTATTTTGATTCTTACCTACTATGATGCAGGGTTCATCTCTCCATAAAGAAAAAATCTCATCCTCTGTATGTTTTAAAAGATACTCCTCTGCAGCAAGATTAAAATAAGGATCTGTGAAAGTGTTATCTATATATCTCATATATTTACCATCTATAGAAGAATCAGCTTCTATATCAATTCCTTTCATTAGTCTTTAAAATATTTAAAATCCTAGGTTTTCACCAACTAAAATAACCTTTATCCTACCCTTTGGTTTACATATTCTCGTTATTCCTATTTGTGCACATATGGAATCTAAAGAAGTGCAATCTCCACAGCTTCCATTAACAGTGCAGGGTGTCTCCCCAGGAAAGCGCTGCCTATTTATTGGAGCTGCTATTGTAAGTGCTCTAACCATAGCATCCTCAAGGGTTTTAGCAACCTTATTTATTCCAGCCACTATAATGACATTTTTAGGGCCAAAAATCAGTGCTCCCAAACGATTTCCGTTTCCATCTATATTCACTAGCTGTCCATCTTCACTTATGGCATTACTGCCCATAATATAATAATCTGACATAAGAGCCTGTCTTGCAATATCGAATTTTTCCTCCGGCGATGCTGCATCCCTATCAATAATTCTGAAATTACCCTTACGAAGAGCATCAATGAGACCAACTTCCTGACATGTTGCTGTTCCACCCCAAGATACCACAGACTCTTCAGGAATATAGGCTAAAGCCTTTTTTAGCGCTTCCTCCTTGTTATTTACGTATGAAGCATCAAAATGTCTTTTTACCAAAGCTTTAACAACCTTTTCACCTAGCTTTTCATTTCTTAACTCTATTGGTGACTTATTCACTTCCTTACCCCCTTATTCCTAATTTACACTTTGGATCTGTATATTATATACTCAATCCCATTTAAATTTACTTAATATAATTGTACTACTCTCCGGGAGTAAAGTCACAAAAAAGTAGCAGGCTATTTGCCTGCTACCTTGTTATTTTTAGGAGCTAGATGTATAGCTTCGTTATTAAGACCTAATACAGCTTCATAAAAGGCTTCCGATAAAGTTGGATGAGCATGTATCATATGCTTTATTTTTTCTACTGTAAGGCCTTCATTTATTATAGGCACTGCTTCATGAATAATATCTGAGGCATGAGGTCCTAATATATGCACACCTACTATCCTATTATCCTTATCACAGATTACCTTAATAAAACCTTCTCCTTCACCTAAGGCTAGTGCTTTTCCATTAGCCCCAAAAAGGAATTTTGACACCTTATATTCCTCGCCCTTAGCCTTTAATTCATCCTCCCTTAATCCTAAGGAAGCAATTTCAGGGAAGATAAAAATGCAGTTAGGAATAGGACCTTCCTTCTCAGTGTTTTGTCCCATTATTATCTCTGCAGCCGTAACCCCTTGATGGGAGGCAGCATGAGCAAGCATCACCCTGCCATTCACATCTCCTATGGCATAAACGCCTTTTAAAGTAGTCTCTAAATTCTCATCAACAGTTATCCCCTTTTTATCATAGAGAATTCCAGCCTCTTCAAGGCCAAGATTTTCAACATTAGCCTTTCTTCCAGTAGCAATTAGAACCTGCTCTCCTTCTAAGGTTAACTCTCCCTTTTTCCCTTCTACTTTTACCTGAAGCCTGCCATCCTTTTTTCCTATTTCTTTAACCATTGCTGATGTTAAAATATCTATTCCCTGTTTTTTCATCATGGGATTTAATCTTTTAATTATTTCACCGTCTAACATATTTAAAATACTGGGAAGAGCCTCTACTATAGTGACCTTAGAACCAAAGGCATTAAATATGCCTCCAAACTCCATTCCTATTACTCCTCCACCTATTATTACAAGACTTTCTGGCACACTAGCAAAATTCATGAGCTCATCGCTATATACAACCCCTTGAAGGTCTGAGCCCTTTATTGGCGGGTTAGCACTCCTTGAGCCAGTAGCTATTATAATATTATCGCAGCTTAAGCTGCTTTTGCTACCATCCTCAAAAAGTACCTCCACCTCATTTCTTCCTTTAATTAAGGCAGTGCCCTTTATCACCTCTATGGAGTTTGCCTTCATTAGCTGAGTAACTCCTGAAACAAGCTGATTAACAACAGTATTTTTTCTTTCCTGAAGCTTATTCAGGTTAAGAAAAGGTTCAGAAACCTCAATGCCAAATTCTGAGGCTCTCTTTACATTATTAAAAAACTCCGCACTTCTATAAAAGGTTTTGGTAGGTATGCAGCCTCTAATAAGACAGGTGCCTCCTATACTATCCTTTTCAATAAGCACTACCTGGGCCTGAAGCTGTGCTGCTCTTATTGCAGCAGCATAGCCTCCAGGTCCTCCTCCAATAACAATGATTTTTTTATTCATATAATCACCTATTTTGTCCATTTTAGAACCGGTTTTCTAGCAGCTCTTACTTCATCTATCCTCCTTACAGGAGAATTATGTGGGGCAGTTTTAAATATTTCCGGATTTTCAATTGCTTCCTTAGCAATATCCTCCATGGCAGCTATAAAGGCATCCATAGTCTCCTTGCTTTCTGTTTCCGTAGGCTCTATCATTAAAGCACTGTCAACAATTAAAGGGAAATATACTGTGGGTGGATGGAAACCATAATCTATAAGCCTCTTAGCCACCTCAAGAGTTGAAACTCCAGTGGACTTATCCTTAAGTCCTGCAAAAACTACCTCATGCTTACATATATCATCAATTGGAAGCTTATAGCTATCCCTAAGCTTTTCTTTAATATAATTAGCATTTAGCACAGCATTTTCTGAAGCTTCCTTAAGACCATCTCTTCCTAGGGAAAGAATATAGGTATAAGCCCTTACAAGAACTCCAAAGTTTCCATAAAAATTCTTAACCTTACCAATGCTGTCAGGCTGATTGTAATCTAAATAATAAGACTCTCCCTTTTCTACTAAAGGTACTGGTAGATAAGGTATAAGCTCCTTCTTAACGCCTACAGGACCAGATCCTGGTCCTCCCCCTCCATGAGGAGTAGAAAAGGTCTTATGAAGGTTTATATGACATACATCAAAACCCATATCTCCAGGCCTTGTGATACCCATTATGGCATTTAAATTTGCTCCATCATAATACAGAAGTCCACCAGCTTCATGAACAAGCTTAGCTATAAGGTGTATATTCTTTTCAAAGAGTCCTAAGGTGCTTGGGTTTGTAAGCATAAGACCTGCAATTTCGTCGTTTAAAACTTCCTTTAAGGAATCTAAATCTATAGAACCATCCTTCTTAGATTTTATCTCCACTACCTGGAAGCCTGCTACAGTTGCACTGGCAGGATTTGTTCCATGGGCAGAATCCGGAACTATTATCTTTTTCCTTTTAAAGTCTCCCCTCTTTTCATGGTAAGCCTTTATAAGCATCAGTCCTACAAGCTCACCATGAGCTCCTGCTGCAGGCTGAAGTGTGAACTTATCCATTCCAGCAACCTCACAAAGAGACTGG
Source organism: Bacillota bacterium (assembly GCA_023451395.1). Taxonomy (GTDB): domain Bacteria; phylum Bacillota; class Clostridia; order Clostridiales; family Clostridiaceae; genus JAEXZL01. The sequence continues at coordinate 15,277 of JAEXZL010000169.1, forward strand.
GAAAGATTATACATAAGCTCTAGAGCTCCCTGTACCGTTTCCTGAGGCTGATAAGGATGGAGTTTAGAAAAGCCTGGGTTTGCAGCTATTTCTTCATTTATTTTAGGATTGTATTTCATAGTACAGGAACCTAAGGGATAAAATCCAGAATCTATACTGTAATTTTTCTTAGATAAAAGAGTATAGTGTCTTACTAAATCAAGCTCACTAACCTCTGGTAGCTCTACTTCATCCTCTCTTAAATACTCAGAGGGAATTAGCTCTTCAGATGCTATAGATGGTACGTCCAGCTCCGGAAGAGAATAAGCGTGTCTACCTTCCCTTGATAATTCAAATATCATTTTTTCATAGCTCATCATAATACCTCCATAAGCTTTACAAAGCTATCTATCTCTTCTCTGCTTCTCTGCTCTGTTACAGCTATTATCACGGCATTTTCATAAGGATAGTCAGTCTCCTTTAAGGAGAAACCGCCTAAAATACCATTCTCAAGTAGCATTGCATTAAGCTCTTCCACAGATTTTTCGCTTACTAAAGCAAATTCTTTAAAAAAGGGCTTATCTTTAAATAGCGGTCTGAATTTCCCTGTACTGATAAGCTTCTCATAGGCATAATGAGATTTTTGAAGACACTGGTTACCAACCTCTTTTATGCCCTTCTTCCCTAATGCTCCAAGGTATATCGCCGCAGCAATGGAGTTCAAGGTCTGATCAGAACATATATTTGAGGTTGCCTTATCTCTTCTTATATGCTGTTCTCTAGCTTGAAGAGTAAGCACAAAGGCTCTCTTTCCATCTACATCAACAGTTTCTCCTACTATTCTACCGGGCATTTTTCTCATGAGCTTTTCTGTAACAGTCATAAAGCCTAAAACTGGTCCACCAAAACTCATGCTTCCTCCAAGGGCTTGGCCTTCACCTACTACAATATCTGCTCCAAGCTCGCCAGGGCTCTTCAATACACCTAAAGCTAGAGGGTCTACAGTCATAATAAGATTAGCCTTATTATTATGAGCAAGTTCCTCTATAGGCTTTACATCCTCAACTATCCCAAAGAAGTTTGGATACTGTACCATAACTCCTCCAGTGTTATCATCAATCATTTCTTTAAGAGCCTCTAGATCTGTAACCCCATCTTTTTCAGGAATTTCTATAAAATTTATATCCCTGAAGCTTAGGTAAGTCTTTATAACCATTCTAGTTTCAGGATTTACTGTTTTAGATACCAATATATTTTTCCTTCTAGATGCTACTGATGCAAGAATTGCCCCCTCCGCTGCAGCTGTTGGGCCATCATACATGGATACGTTGGAAACCTCCATTCCAGTAAGGGCACAGATCATACTCTGATATTCAAAAACCCCTTGAAGAGTTCCCTGACTTATTTCTGGCTGATATGGTGTGTAGGCAGTATAGAATTCCGACCTAGAAACAAGCTGCTTAATTACCGAAGGAATATAGTGGTCATAGCTTCCTGCTCCTAAGAAAGAGACAAGCTCCTCAAGGTTAATATTTTTATTGGCAAGGCTGTTTAGCTTTCTTCTCACCTCAATTTCAGAACCACTTTTTGGAAGCATTAATTCCCTATTAAGTCTTACATTTTCCGGGATATCCTTAAAGAGCTCTTCTACGGAGGAAAGGCCTACAGCATCCAGCATCTCCCTTTTATCCTTTTCTGTATTTGGAATATAAGGATGCATAATTAATCCTCCTTGCTGCAGAATTCTTCATAAGCTTCCGCTGTCATAAGATCTTTAAGCTCCTCTTCCTCCTGAAGCTCAACTGCTATTAGCCAGCTATCATAGGGTGCTGTATTTATAAGGCTAGGATCATCTACCACCTCTTCATTTCCCTCTACTACTCTTCCTGTTACAGGAATATATATGTCTGAGGCTGCCTTCACAGATTCAACTACTCCAAAAACCTCTCCTTTTGAAAACTCCTCATCTACCTCTGGTATTTCTACATATACTATGGAGCCTAAAGCCTTTTGTGCATAATCTGTTATTCCTAAATAAGCCTTATTACCTTCTACCTTTACCCATTCATGTTCTTCTGTGTAAAATAAATCCTTTAAAACTTTCATTGCTAATCTCTCCTTTTTATATTTCTTATTATATTTCTTTATTTATTTCTTGAATAAAATTTTCTGCTCACTATTTTAGCGCTTGCCTTCTTATTTCTAATCTGAATCTCAAGACTTGCGTCCATTTCACTATGATCTATGGCTACCATTGCAAGACCTATATTTTTACCTAATGTAGGAGATAGATACCCTGTAGTAACAAAGCCAATTTCCTCCTGACCCTTGAACACCTTATAACCATGTCTCGGTATTCCTCTATCAATCATCTCAAAACCTACGATTTTTCTTTTCAAGCCTTCCTTTTTTTGCGTAAGCAATACTTCTCTACCTATAAAATCTTCTTTATCAAGCTTAACAAAATATCCAAAGCCAGCCTCTAAGGGATTTATATCCTGGGACAATTCATTTCCATATAAAGGAAGGTTAGCCTCAAAACGAAGGGTATCTCTTGCTCCTAGTCCTATAGGCTTTAAGCCATAAGACTCTCCCTCCTGAAGTATTTCATTAAAAAGATAAGAAACATCTTCATTTTGGCAGTATATTTCGAAACCATCCTCTCCAGTGTAGCCTGTTCTTGAAATCAAGCATTCCTTTCCTCTTATTAAGACTTTATCTTTGGAGTAAAAGAACTTAATCTCTTCAAGCTTATCTTCTGTCATTCTCTGGAGTATCTCTTGAGCCTTAGGTCCTTGAAGTGCAAGCTGTGAAACTTCCTTTGAAATATTCAATATTTCTACGGCATATTCACCCTTGTGCTCCTCTATCCACTGAAAATCCTTATCGCTATTGGAGGCATTAACTACTAACAGGAAGTTTTCAGCTCCCAATCTGTATACTAATAAGTCATCCACTACACCACCATCTTCATAGCACATAAAGGTATAAAGAATCTGATTATCTTTAAGCTTTGAAGCATCATTGGTAATAAGCATATTTACAAAACTTAAAGCATCCTTTCCCTTAATAGTTATTTCACCCATATGAGAAACATCAAAAAGTCCAGCAGCTTCTCTTACAGCCTTATGCTCTTCCATAATTCCTTGAAATTCTACAGGAAGTGCCCAGCCAGCAAAGTCAATAATTTTACCACCATACCTCTCATAATCCAAGAATAATGGTGTTCTTTTTAAATTTTCCACCTTACCCCTCCTTCTAATCATTATTATTTAATAATTAATATTTAATTTTTTATAATAAGAAAGGGAATATGGAAGACACAGAAAAAAATTCGCCTCCATATTCCCTGTAATTTACCTGAGAGATTCTACATAAATGTATTGCTCCTACGGCGATTCAGATATATTTCTGAATACTTTCCAGAGACCCATCCGATAACGCTCCTTTTGCCTGAAAGTTTCTACAAAGAATTGGCTGCTCTGTGTATTTCTCCTTCGGCTATCCTTAGATATCTCCCGTTACCATCGTCTGGAATATTATATTATAATCTAATTATATGTTCAGTTGAAAATGTTTGCAACAAAAATGAATATTAAAATTATTAAAATAATGTTAAGACTCTGCTATTTAATACTTAATATTAATAAAAAAATTATAATATTAGCTTCTGAAGCTTCTTTTTAAAATCCTCCACATCTCCCTTAAAGATTAGAATATTTATGTTCATTTCTTCTGCTCTTAGAAGAGTGGTGCTTTTATTAGGAGCACTGGTAGCTACAAGTATTTTAACTGTATCTTCACCGCCAATTTTATTAGAGTACACCTCAAGCTCATTAAGATCCTCTTCATCATAGTTTGGTGTATCCTTACAGGATATGTATATTAATCTTGAACCAGAAGTTGCCAATACATCTGCTTCATTCTTAATCCTCTCTTTGTCAATATCCCATAAAAATACCACTCCAGCCTTAGCTTCATTAATCCCTTCCAACTCTTTTACAGCATTGTAGGTTAATACCTCCAGCCAGGTACCTATCTTAAAAATAAAGGATTTATACTCCATGGAAGTAAACTCCAGATTAAGACGGCCACCTTTTTCATAATAATTAAAAATCCCTAATTCCTTACCCTTTTTAAAGAAAGGCATAAATATTGAAAAATCCTTTATTGCCTTTTCTCTTATTACTACCTTTAAAGGCCAAAAATCATTATATTCTATGTAATAATTATTTCTTAAAAGCTGTTTTAGCTTAAACCACCGAGGATAGTTATTTAATATGAAACCCATCATCTCTAAGACTCTCTTATCCATGAAGAATCTGCTGCTTTCCTGGAGACTCTTTCCTCCTGAGCTAGCAATAAGATCGCTAATGGTCATATCTTTAATGTCACAGTCTATGGCCCTTATTTCTTTTCCAGACACCTCAAATATACTCTCCCTCTGCATATCTGCATATACAGCTGGTATATCAAGCTGTAAGCAAAGCTTAAAGGCTATTAGGTTTAATAATCTAGAGCCACCGGAAAGATTTACCCAGATTTCTTCTCCCTTTAGTCCCCTTATGAATTGAGAAATACTTCTTTCGTAGGGCTCTTTCAAAATAACTCCCTGTACATTTACCCCTGGAAGCTTTTTAATAAGATGTTCTTTAATGCTTGCAAAATCTTCATAAAAAGCTTCCCTATCATCAATAAGAAATATTATGTCCTTTGGCTTCAAATTCAAAGCGGCATAGATTGCTGCACCGTTATAATCATCAAAAAAGCATATGAGTTTATCCATTTTTCCTTCCTCTCATAATATTTATTATTATTTTCTCCTTATAATGAAGCTATATTATTATTCCACTAGGACAAAAAATAACTTCTTTCAACTTAAATTATATCATAAATAAAAGGACTCATAATTTTAGAATTAATGCTAAAAATATTATAGACAGTATAGGAGGTGTTAAATTTGGCAAATAATAAAAAACTCAATATGACTGCTGAAGATTATAAGAGCTACTCCAAGGACAGAGAACCTAAGAGGCCAGTACTTAAAAATTGCCTAAGGGCTTTTCTAGTAGGAGGACTCATCTGTACCCTTGGACAGCTACTTCAGTGGATTTTTATCAACTATTTTGGTTTTACAGAAAAATCAGCTGGTAACCCTGCCATGGCAATTCTTATAATTTTATCGGCACTTTTTACTGGTCTAGGTGTTTTTGACCACCTTGCTCAATGGGCAGGTGCAGGAACTGCAGTTCCCGTAACAGGCTTCGCCAATAGCATAGCCTCAGCAGCTATAGAGCATCGTACCGAGGGCTATGTTCTTGGAGTGGGAGGAAACATGTTTAAACTGGCTGGCTCTGTTATAGTTTTTGGAGTATTTTCAGCCTTTGTAGTTGCACTTATTAAGATTTTTATTCTTTGGATAGGAGGTATGTAAATGCATCAAGGAAAGCAAAGCTGGATCTTTCAAGGAAAACCTAGAATAAAAGCTACCGGTGTGGTAGGCGGTCCCTTTGAAGCTAAAGGACCCTTAGCCGGGGATTTTGATAACCTACACGATGATATTTGGATAGGAGAAAAGAGTTTTGAAAAAGCAGAAAAGGCCTTACTCCAGGAAGCAGCAGAAACAGCTATCAAAAAAGCGGGACTTAAAAAAGAAGATATAAGCTTTTTTTTAAGTGGTGATTTGATGAATCAAATTATCTCTAGTTCCTTTGCAGCTAGAGCATTGGCAATCCCCTATTTAGGTCTTTTTGGTGCCTGCTCAAGCTCCATGGAAAGTCTCGCCCTTGCCTCCTTACTCATTGAAAGCAAGGCAGCAAAATATGCTGTAGCAGCTGCCTCCAGCCACAATGTCTCTGCTGAAAAGCAATTTCGTTACCCTACAGAATATGGGGGACAGAAACCCCCTACTGCTCAATGGACTGTTACCGGCTCTGGTGCAGCTGTAATCAGTGCTGATGGTGAAGGTCCAAAGATTATATCAGCCACTATAGGAAGGGTAGTAGACATGGGTATAACTGACCCCTTTAGCATGGGATCAGCCATGGCCCCTGCAGCAGCAGATACCATAATTGCACATTTTAATGATTTAGGCCTAGAGCCTGACTATTATGATTTAATAGCTACAGGAGATTTAGGGAAAATTGGTCACAAAATCGCTGCGGATCTATTAGAAAATAGCGGCCTTAAAATCCCACCAGCAATTTTTACCGATTGTGGCACTTTAATTTATAGTGATGATCAGCCAGTAATGGCAGGAGCAAGTGGCTGTGCCTGTTCTGCCACAGTTACCTATGGTCATTTTTTAAATCGAATGAATAAGGGAGAATTAAACAGAATACTAATTGTGGCAACAGGAGCATTGCACTCGCCTTTATCCTATCAGCAAAAGGAAACCATCCCCTGCATTGCCCACGCAGTTGCCATAGAACGGTAGGAAAGGAGATATAAAATGGAAAAATTTATTTTAGCCTTTGTTATTGGAGGAATAATCTGTGTAATCGGACAGCTAATGATGGATGTAATGAGGCTTACTCCTGCCCATACCATGAGCACTCTAGTAGTTGTTGGTGCAATTTTAGGCGGCTTTGGTCTCTATGACCCACTGATAAAACTGGCAGGTGCAGGTGCTTCTGTCCCTATAAGCAGCTTCGGTAATGCTTTGGTAAAAGGAGCTATGATAGAATACGAAACCTATGGACTCATAGGAGTTTTAACTGGGATTTTTGATGTTACCAGTGCTGGCATATCTGCCGCTATAATCTTTGGTTTCATAGCCTCCCTTATTTTTAAACCCAAAGGTTAATTATTCTTATAAAAATAATTACTATTTATTAATATTTACTATTGATTAATTATTGTTAATGTTATATAATACATTCATACAATCCCATTTTAATTTCAGTGGAAGCATCAAACTTTAGTTTATGTTTCCCAAAACATTGTACCCCTAAGATTAATGGTTCTTTCTATTTAAAGATTTTAAATAGAAAATTTAATCCCTCGAAATACTCCCAAAAGTATTATAACCTTAAAAAGCCCCTAGCATTACGCTAGGGGTTTTTTTAACTTTAAATGATTGAATTAATATAGCTTTCTGCTATCTTAGAAAATCCAAAGCCTCTTAAGGTATCGTTTATGATATTTCTAATCTCTGCAGATGGCACAGTATCTTTGTAATCTCTAAAAATCCTTTTTTCTATTTCATCGCTAATTGAGTTTAAATCTCCTTGGTTCATTGGCTGATTAATATCATCGGAAGCATTGCGTAATGTTCTCTTAATCTTTTCTAAGTCAAATTCCTGCAATCTAGAGTCTCTTTTAATAACCTTCATAGAAATCCTCCTCTTCCACCATATTCTAACTATATTTTATCATATTTTTTCATTATTTATTAAAAAAAAAAGCTTAAGATAGATACCTTAAGCTTTTACTATTACAGAGTAAAATTTTTAAAAAACTTTCCAGGGTTTGAATAATTAGTAGCTATTGTGGTAAATCCCCTATTTTTAAGTTCTTCCGTTACTATTTCTCTAATTTTTGTATTACTTATTTCTCCGGTAAAACGGCTCTTTATAGTATTAACAACATCATTTACTATAGAATTAAGTTCTTCTTGACTCAAGGACTCATTAGCACTAATTGAGGTATTACTTATTGACATCTTAATTTTTGAAGAATCAAATTCTTCTTTAAGTCCATCTCTTTTTCTTACCTGCATCCTAACCCCTCCTTTAAATAAAATAATTATATCATCCAAATATTGAAAATATATTTATACTTTTTAAAGTATTCTTTAACTATTATTTGAAATCAAATAAATGAGGTTTAAAATCAGCAGAATAAGCCTATAACGAATTAAAAAGCAGAGCGTAAACTCTGCTTTTTAGAAACCCAATTTCATATTAAAAACCCGTGCAATAATAAGCATCCTTACGATGCTATAACTTCTATGGTTACATTTATATTATATACCCTTTTAGAGTAATATAAAAGGGATTTATAAAAAATTTTTAAAATTTCTCATAAAATCTACATAAGCTAAAGAACAAAAATGGAAATTAATATATAATTAACAAATTAATGCTTTAACTTTTCTAATTTTTGGGTTATAATAAAGTTGTATTTAATGAAAGTTTGAATTTTATTAAAAATAATATTCAAACTACATAATGGATGATTCTCATAAAATCGTCCAAGGAGAATAATTAAACCTACACAGCTTTAAATGTCCTTCCCCCAAAAGGCATTTAGAATTATACTCTCCTATTAATTAGAATAGCCCGCTGCAAAGCGGGCTATTTAATTTATTCCTTTACTATGTCAGCACCCACTGCTGCAAATAAATGCAATGCCATATAAGCCTTTGCATCTATCTTTATCTCCTTTTTAAGAAGCTCCAAAGCTTCGTCCTTTGAAAGAAGTATAATTTCTAAATCCTCATCTTCTTCCAAATAGTCTGTGCTTGGTATTCCTTCACAACTGCAAAAAATAATTGCAAGAGCCTCATCTGTCATACCACCTGAGGCATATACCGGCAGTACTTTTTTACTCTTATCTATTTTAAATAGTTTTAACCCAGTTTCCTCCTTAAGCTCTCTTTCAAGAGCTGTATATATATCCTCTCCCTCATCTATAAGTCCTGCAGGAAGCTCATACATATAATCATTCACTGGTACTCTAAACTGTCTTATAATTACTAACTTTCCAGAATCCTTATGTATCGCAAATATAACCACAGCATCAGTTTTTCCTTCTTTATAATTAAAGTGAATATCTTCCAGTTCATCAAGCTTCTTTCTAGATGCTACAGTCCAACTTTTTAAGTTTCCCAGCTTATTTTTGTACTTAAGCTCATATAAGCTTAAGAATCTTGTTTCTGCCAGGGTTTTTATCTCTTTGATTCGTTTATTTTCGTAGGACATAATATCCCTCCTCATAAAGCAAAATTCCATTAACTATTATAACACATTACCCTGAATAATTTACCAAAGCAACCATTCAATAAAAAGTTAAAAGCAACCACAAAACTATTGTTATAGGTTTTGTGGTTGCTTTTAATTAAAATTACTCCTTAAGATAAAATACTACATAGTCATTATACCAAGCATATTAAGGCTATTAATAAAGGCATTTGCTATTGCTACAAAGCCTATAGCCAATAGAAAACCTAGAATATATTTAGTAATTACCATCGAAGAACTTCTCTTTTGTGATACTCCAGCAATTACAGATATACCTATTATCATCAAAACAATATTCCATATAGCAAAAGGGTTTATAAACTCCATAAAGCTAGTAAAAAATAAATCTTCAACAGGAATAGGATTATAGCCACCAGATATAAGTACATATAAAAAGTTAATAAATTCTCTTATAAGCAAAGGTATAAATGAGATTACATAAATACCATAATAAAACTTAAAATCCGCCTTACATTTGAATATCATTCCAAAAATCCAGTAAAAAAAGGTTCCTATTATTGAAGAAAACGCAAACCCCACGAGAGTAGTTATTATTGAAATAGTAATCATAGTTACTGGATTGCTAAATATCCCTTGAAAAATCGAAAGTCCAATATCAGCACTGCCATTCCCAGTAGTCAGCCCTTCAATTGCATTGGCATCAAGAAAATAATCCATAAAGATTACGTCCTTCAGTATGCTTAAAACCACTGAAGCAGAAGCCACCCAGGCAATTAAGCTAATATAATATTCCTTTGATAAAAAATCCTCAAATAGCTTTCTAGGTCTAATAAAAAAGAATTTTATTTTTTCACCAATTTCTAAGCTTCTTTCTTCATTTTCCTGGAAGTCCACGTTATTCATATTATTCAAATTATCCATATAATACCTCCTAATACATATATGTCTATTATATATCTTTTTCCATCTTTGTGACTAGAATAATTTTTGACCTAAAGCAAATACTAGCTATGATTAACTAAAACAATCCATTTAAAGGAGAACTTCATGGTGAAAGGAATGATAATCCTAATGAACTATCTATATCACATGAATCAAAGAAAAAAGGCTATAAATAATATGCTATTAGGTGTTGCTATAGGCTCTGTTGCCACCTATCTTATAATAAACTATCTCAACAACAGAATAACTTTAAGCGATGAGGATTACTATGATTACTCTGTAGATGGCGGTGATCCAGATATAAATATTGCTCCAAACAGCAAAGTCTTTCAGGAAAATGAAGAGAAGTTTTCCGGAGGTGAAGGCTATATTGTAGTTCAACCTCTAGATGATAATAATAAAACAAACTTATCCACCACTAAGAGTGATAATGTAGAAACAATATAAAACCTCCAATTTTTGCACATCCCTATATCAAGGTTTAGGGGTGTTTTTTATTTCGAATAATTCACATTCTTTTCTTATTAATGAACATCTATTCAAAGTGTTTAACGGGGTGTAAACCTATTATTAACTATCCCTGTAATTTCTTGTAATCCCATAAGACACTAATTATAATAAACTCAACAGTTTATTCTTATAAAAATTTAAAAATTATCATATATTAAGGAGGATGTTTATGTTATATAATGGTGTAGTTCATAAGATAAAAAAGGAAAAAAGAAGAATAGAAAGAAAGAACAATATGAAGAAGCTTGCACTTATTGGTGTAGGTGCAGCTATAGGTTCTGCCGCTGCAGCTCTAGCTACACCTAAAAAAGGTGAGGATTTAAGAAAGGATTTAAAAAAGGGTTATAAGGACGCGGTATATAATCTTAAGTTTAAAGCTGAAGAGGTTAAGGAGCAAGTTAAGGATACCATAGATGAAAACAAAGCTAAAATTAACAAGATAAAATCCGCTGCTAAAGATACTAAAGAGGAACTGAGCAGCGTTGTTAAAGAAAAAGCCAAGGACGTTAAAAATGATGTAGAAAGCAATATTCAAGCAGAAAAAGATATTAAAGAAGGAAACATCGATTATAAGATGGCTCAAGTTTCCGAAACTCTTGAAAATGATGGCAAGGTGGTTGCAGAAGATGTTCAAGAAACAAAGGATGATCTATATAAAACTGTTAAGGATGTAAAGTCTGACTTGAGATAGTCAGGACTTAAATGAGGTAACCATATATGGATATGACTATTTCTTTACGAGAACTTCTTTTTGTGATTCTATTTATCGCGCTAATAGCAGCAGTAGTATATCTTATAATAACCTTAAAAAATATAAGCACTGCAGTTAAAAGTGTAACTTTACTTGTTGACAGCAATTCAGCTAATTTAACGGAAATTATAGACTCTCTACCTAAGATAGCAAAAAATCTCAAAGAAACCACAGATAAAGCTCCAGAGATAATGGAAAATATAAACTCTGTAGTTTCAGATGTAAGAGGAAGTGTTGATACTGTAACAGATACAGTAGATGTGGTGGGAGCAGCAGTAAGCAAGACAACCTTAGATATCACAGAAAAAGCTGACATTGTTACTCAATATATAAGCCTAGGTGCCGAGATTGTAAGAAGTATAATTGAGGCCTTAAAAAAATAATTATATAAGCATAAAAAATCAGGTTCCTTGAACCTGATTTTTTATGCCCCTATGAATTTATAGCCAATCTTATGGATTGTAACTATATATTTAGGATTTCTGGAGTTATCCTCAATCTTATTGCGAAGATTTTTGATGTGTGAATCAATCACTCTGTCATATCCATCATAATCATGCTTCATTACCTGTTCCAGTATCTCTTCTCTGGTGAACACCTTATTAGGATTGGTAGCTAAAAGTCTTAGAATTCGATATTCTGTAAAGGTTAAGTTAATCCTACGCCCCTTCTTTTTCACTACCTTGGTGCTAAAGTCAATGTACAAGTCATCTCCGTTATAGTTAACTATTTCTTGGATGTCATGCTTCTTTTCCTCTATATTCTTAATGATAGAATTCACCTTTAACACTAGCTGTCTATGGTTGAAGGGTTTTAATATATATCCATCCTTCTCCCCAATATCCTTTAGTGCATTTTCTTCATCGTCCATTTCTTTAAGTGCTATGACAGGCGCTATTGTATCATAGTATTTGCTCTTTAGTATCTGATTCTTAAAGTCTGTTATTAGGCATTCTTCCATTATTATAAGAGTAATCTCCAGCATGCTGCAGATCCCCGAAGCACCTTCAGCTGAGTAGGCCTTATAAACAATATAGCCTTCTCTCTGCAAATGTGTTTCAATTGATTCTACAACCTTCGTCTCACTGTCTACCACTAAAATTTTTCGTGGGATTACCATATTGTCCTCCTCTTCTGTCTGAAATTTACCTATTATATACTATCATATATTTATGAACAAATTATGGAGAAAAAAAACAATACTGCTAAATATTTTTAAATAATATAGCAATATTGTTGTACTATAAAGATTATTTTATATACATATAATTAATTTCCTTCATAAAATATACATATTTAATGAAGAACTTTTCCAAGAAAATCCTTTGTTCTTAAATTCTTAGGAGTGGTAAATATATCTTCAGGCTTACCCTCTTCTACTATCATACCTTCATCCATAAAGATAACCCTATCAGCCACCTCTTTAGCAAATCCCATCTCATGGGTAACCACAACCATTGTCATGCCTTCCGCAGCCAATTCTTTCATTACATTTAAGACCTCTCCTACCATTTCAGGATCTAAAGCTGAGGTAGGTTCATCAAAAAGCATAACCTCTGGCTCCATAGCTAGTGCTCTAGCTATAGCAATTCTCTGCTTCTGTCCTCCAGAAAGCTTATTAGGATAACTCTTTGCCTTATCCTCTAGCCCTATCTTCTTTAATAGCTTAAAAGCTATTTTTTCCGCTTCTTCTTTGCTCATATTCTTAACATTCATAGGAGCAAGAGTTATATTTTCTAGAACTGTTTTATGAGGAAAGAGATTAAAATGTTGAAATACCATCCCCATATTCTCACGAACTTTATTTATATTTATTTTTTTATCGGTAATATTTTTATCTTTAAATACTATACTTCCTCCAGAGGGTACTTCTAATAGGTTCATGCAGCGAAGAAGAGTACTCTTTCCTGAACCACTAGGTCCAATAATAACAAGGACCTCTCCTTTTTTTACCTCTTCATTTATTCCCTTCAAAACCTCAAGACCTCCAAAGGATTTTTTTAAATCTTTAATTTTTATCACTAACCTTCAGTCTCCTTTCAACTATTCCCAGCAATTTTGATAAAGTAAAGGTCATAACAAAGTATATAATAGCTGCCACTAAAAGCGGCTCAAAGGGAATAAAGGTATTTCCTCTAACAGTGTTTGTATTATACATAAGCTCATGAATTCCTATTACAGAAACAATGGAGGATTCCTTTATCACTACGATAAATTCATTGCCTAAGGCTGGGAGTATATTTTTAAAGGCCTGGGGTATGATAACATGCCTCATAGCCTGTGCTCCTGTCATTCCCAAGCTTCTAGAGGCTTCCATTTGACCACTATCTACAGCATTTATTCCTGCCCTTATAATCTCAGCTACATAAGCAGCACTATTTAAAGAAAGGGCTATTATTCCCGCTACATTGGCAGGTATATCAAGGCCTATAGCAAAAAGACCATAATAAATTATATAAAGCTGTACAAGAAGTGGGGTCCCCCTTACAAACTCCACATAGGCACTTGCTATTACTTTTAATAGCTTTATCCTGGAAAGTTTCATTAGGGATAATAAAAGTCCTAGTATTGTTCCAAAAATTACTGTAAAAAAAGCCAAAAACAATGTTATTTTTGCTCCCTCTATAAAGAAGCCTTGATATTTAGATAAAAAACCGAAATCCATAATTTCTCCTATTCTTCTCCTTCAACCAGCTCATTAGCATCTATGACAAATTGATCTATTTTTCCTTCTGACTTTAAACCAGTTAATATCTTGTTTAATTCAGCAACTAAGTCATCTGAACCCTTCTTAACAGCAACAGCTGCTCCCTTTTCTTCCTCTGGCACTTCAAATTGGAAGGTAGCCACTGTTAAGTCACTATTTGCTTTAGCATAAGAGTCCGCTACAGTATTTTCTACAGCTACTGCTTCCACCTTACCAGTCTTTAGCTGAAGTACTAAATCAGGTATCTTAGCTAAGCCTACCACTTGAGCATCCTTAATCTGTTCTGTTACCATATCTTCCTGGATGGTAGATTTCTGAGCCCCTACTTTTAGTCCTGTAAGAGCCTCTATTCCTGTATACTTATCCTTGTCCTCAGCTCTTATTAATAAGGTTTGTTCAGCCATATAGTAAATCTCTGAAAAATCAACCTTCTCAGCTCTTTCAGCTGTAGGATTCATCCCTGCAAACACTGCATCTACTGCTCCTGCATTCAATGCTGTTAATAGACCTTCAAAATCCATGTCCTTAATTTCCAGCTTCACGCCTAAAGCATCTGCTATAGCCTTTGCAATCTCTATGTCAAATCCAACTATTTCATCCTTACCGTCAATCTCTTTATGGAACTCATAGGGTGGAAAATCTGCGCTTGTACCAATTACAAACTTACCAGAAGCTTTAATTTTTTCCAAAGCACTCTGTTTTTCTCCCTGATTATTTGTATTTCCGCAGGCAGCTAAAGAAACAGCCATAACAGAGGTAATTAACACTGATATTACCTTTTTAAAAAGTCCCTTTTTCATTTATATCTCCCCTTTTCTTAAAAATCAATAATCTCTAAAAGTATATGTATAATTATACATATATTCTTTATATTTATGCAATACCCTTAAATAAATTTATTAATATTTATAAAGTAAATGTTTACTTGTGCAATCACAAAGATTATAAGGCCTATATATTGATAATGTGATAATAAACATCTATCTAAAACTTTAATATTTGAGTTTAAAATAATAAAGGTGCATATTAATACACTATACTTTCAATAAAATTCATTTTTACAACTAATACCTAATGATAACTTAAGGACAGAAAAATACCCTCTAGGAGCTTTTCAGGGAAAAGTAAAAGCAGCATGATATAACTTCATATATCAAGCTGCTTACATTACACTTCAAATAAATTATTTGATTTTACTTTTTGACCCTTGATAGACCATCTTTACCTTCTCAATCCTGTTATTCTTAATTTCCTCCACAAAGAAGGTTACATTTTTTAAAGTTAGCTCTTCCTTTTCCATAGGGAGCCTTCCCAGCCTTTCAATGATAAAGCCTCCCAAGGTTTCTACATTGGCAGATTTAATATTTAGATGAAAATATCTATTAAAATCTTCTAGAGGTATTAGTCCATATACCTGAAAGGTAAAATCATCAATTTTTTTAATGAGATCGTCATTCTCATCATATTCATCAGAAATATTACCCATAACCTCTTCCACCAAATCCTCCATAGTAAGTATACCAGAAAAGCCACCGTACTCATCTATCAACAAAGCCATATGAACCTTGTTAGCTTTAAGCTCAGTAAAAATCTTATCTATGTTTTTATTCTCATGAACAAAATATGGTTCTCTGATTATTTCTCTTAGATTTATGGAATTTTTATCTTTTCTTATTCTTCTAAATAAATCCTTTAGGTATATAACACCTATGATATTGTCAAGCTCCTCTTCATATACCGGTATTCTGGAATATTGACTTTCAAGGAGACTGTCAATTATTTCTTCAGTGCCATCCTGAATGTCTACCATAAAGACCTCACGTCTTGGTATCATAATTTGCTTTGCTAAAATATCATCAAACTTAAATATTCCTTCAAGCATATTTTTTTCTTCAGAGTTTATTACTCCTGTTTCTTCACCAGCTTGAATAAGAGCCCTAATCTCCTCCTCAGATACCTTCTCCTCCAAATCATCACTATCAATACCAAATAATCTTACCAACAGATTTGTTGAACCGGATAGTATCTTTATAAATGGAAGAGCTACCTTAGAAATCCATACTATAGGTCTTATAGAAGCCATAGCTATTTTCTCTGCCTTTTGAAGAGCTAACCTCTTTGGAAAAAGCTCACAAAAAACCAGTGTAATATAGGTAAGGCAAAGAGTTACTACTACCAAGGAAATCTGATAGGCATAAGGAATTTTATCCTCTAAAACCGCTGCCAGCTCTGTAGCAATCCCTGTAGCTGCAGAAGCACTGGCAAAAAAACCTGCCAAGGTTATTCCTACCTGGATGGTTGATAAAAGCTTGGTAGGTTCTTGAAGCACCCTTTGAAGGAGCTGTGCTTTTACATTACCCTGGGATGCTAAAATTTTTATCCTATTATTATTAATGGAAACAAAGGCCATTTCCGCTGCTGCAAAAAATGCATTCACAAAAGTTAAAATCAATATAAGTAGTAGCTGCGGTAGTATATTACCTTCCAAAATTACAACACCTCTCTAATATACGAATAGTTATTTTAAACCACTTCTTACTAAAAATAATATAGTATTATAGATTATATCATCTTTTAAAGTCTTATAGCGAAATTTATAGTTAAATTTATTATTTTTTAAATTTCTTGTAATTTATTCTCTTAAAGCAAAATTTATAAAAAGTTTTCAAAGTCTATGGAAGGGCGATTATATCATGGTTTTCAGATAAATATAAACTTGCATAGTGGGAGATACTATGTTATAGTTAGTTGTTCAATAGCGAATAATATACATTATTAGTATTTGATAATAGAAAAAAAGTGAGGATAGTAAATGAATTCAAAGAAATTTTATGATTTAGGACTTAGCAAGGACATACTAGCAGCAATTGATGACATGGGATTTGAAGAGCCTTCACAAATTCAGCGAGAGGTAATACCTGTAATTTTAGAAGGAGTAGATACCATAGGTCAGGCACAGACTGGAACCGGTAAAACCCTTGCCTTTGGCGCACCAATTTTAAGCCAGTTAAACCCAAATGAAAGAGGAGTAAAGGCATTAATATTAACTCCTACCAGAGAGCTTGCCATCCAAGTAAATGATGAATTAGCAAGGATAGCTAAGCATACTAAAATGAGACTGCTTCCAGTATACGGAGGACAGCAAATTGACAGACAGATTAAAGCTTTAAAAAGAGGCATAGATATAGTTGTAGGAACTCCTGGAAGAATACTCGATCTTATAAGAAGAAATGTTCTCCATCTTGAGAATATAAGCTTCTTAGTATTAGATGAAGCTGACGAAATGCTTAACATGGGCTTTATCGATGATATCGAGGATATAATAAAGAGCTCTAATTCAGATAGGCAGACCCTGTTGTTCTCCGCTACCATGCCTCAGGAAATCAGAAGACTCTCTAAAAGATACATGAAGGATAACACTAAGCACATATCAATTTTAAAGAGTACTATGACTGTTTCAACAATAGATCAGTACTACTTTGAAATAAAACATAAGGATAGATTTGAATCCCTATGTAGAATTTTAGATGTTGATGAGCCAACCAGTGCTATCATCTTCTGTAATACAAAGAGAGCTGTAGACGAATTGGTTGAATCCCTTCAAAGAAGAGGATATAACGTTGAAGGTATGCATGGTGATATGAGTCAGAATTTAAGGCTAAATACCCTTAGAAAGTTCAAGGATGGAACCTTAGAATTTTTAGTAGCTACTGATGTGGCAGCAAGAGGTATCGATGTAGAAAATGTTTCACATGTAATAAACTATGATATACCTCAAGATATAGAATCCTATGTACATAGAATAGGAAGAACCGGAAGAGCTAATAAAACAGGTATAGCTTATTCTCTAGTTACTCCAAGAGAATATATGACCTTAAAGCAGATTGAAAAATCCACTAAGGGTAAGATAAAAAGAAAAGAGCTTCCTACTATAGATGATATTTTCTCTACTAAATACAACAATATTATAAGTAGAGTTAAGGAAACTCTAGAAAAGGAAGATTACAAAAAATTCCTGCCCATTACTCAGGAGTTAGATGAAGAATTTAACCTTGTTGATGTTGCGGCTGCATTAATGAACATTGTATACAGCAAGGAAATCAGCTACGAATATACAGAAAACTTCATTGGTTCAGAAGATAGCTATGTAAGATTATTCTTAACTATAGGAAGAATGGATAAGGTTAATCCTAAGCTCATCCTTCAATTCTTCAACGATACAGCTTCCGTTGGTAAAGAGCTTGTTGGAGACATAGATATAATGGAGAAGTTCTCCTTTATTGATGTGAGCGAAAAGGCCGTTGATGCTATTCTTAAGAAGAGTAGTGGTAAGAAGCTTGGTGGCAGAAGAGTTAGAATCGAAGTTTCAAACGGAAAGAAATCCACAAGAAAAAACAAGTAAAATTATGCAAAGCCCCTAAAGGTTATACCTTTAGGGGCTTTTTTTATAACTCTGTCGAAGCCTTGCATTTTAGAGTATAACTTGCTGTTTGTTGTAGCAAAAAATATAAGTAAACATAAGATATTATATAGAGCACCTATGCAAGTAGCAAATGAGGAGTGATTAGGATGCAGGTAGTTATCTTATGTGGAGGTAAAGGCACCAGGCTTAGAGGGGAAAAAGATGTTATTCCTAAGCCTCTTGCACTGGTTAAAGGAAAGCCTCTTATCCTGCACATTATTAATATATATAGAAAATATGGCCACAGAGAATTTATTCTACCCTTAGGCTTCGGCGGAGAATATATAAAGGATTATTTTTATAATTACAAATGGAGAAATCATGACTTCTCCATTGATTATGGTAAAGAAGAGGTTCAAATTTTTAAAGCCAATGAGGATTTTAAAGTTACATTTATTGATACAGGAATTGGAACAAATACCGGAGGAAGAATTAAAAAAATTCAAAGCTATATAAATGATGAGGATTTTATGCTTACTTATGGAGATGGTTTAAGTGACATTAATCTGGACTCTCTTGTAGCTTTCCATAAGGAAAAAGGCAAAATTGCCACTGTTACAGGAGTAAACAAAATCAGCCAATACGGTATTTTTTCCATGAATGAAAATAATATTGCTACGATTTTTGATGAGAAGACCTCTGTTATGGGTGTAGTTAACGGTGGCTTTTTTGTACTAAAAAAGGAAGTTTTTAATTATATTGAAGATATAGAGAGCTGTTCCTTTGAAAACAGCACCATAAAGACTTTAACTACAGCTGGAGAAATGGCAGTGTATATGCATGATGGGCTCTGGATTGCAGTTGATACTCTTAAGGATCTTCAAAAGGCTAACGAAGAATGGCAATAATTTTAATAGGTTTGAGCTTTATTGTATAAAGCTCATTTCTACATAATATTATAGGGGTTTGGAGGTCAATTTCTATGAGTAATAGCATGAATTTCTGTACTCTAGGCAGCAAGGAGTATGTTATAAAAATACTCGCAATGTATTCTTCCTTGAAAGAGCATTCAAAAAGCTTTCACTTATATATCTGCTGTCTTGATAATACAATATACGATATTATAAGCAGCCTTTCCTTAGGATCTGTAACTGCTTTCCCTGTTGAGAATTTAGAAAGTACTGAGCTTAAGAAATTAAAATATAGCAGAAGTCCCAGTGAATATTGCTGGACTCTTAAGCCCTTTCTATTAGAATATATCTTTGACAAATACTCTGTTGAAAGAGCCTTTTATTGCGATGGAGATATCTTTTTTTATAGCAACCCAGAAAAACTCTTCCGGGAACTTGATTATAATTCAGTACTTCTCTGTCCCCAGAGAGACTTAGAATGGGTGCACAAGATTTATGGCTATTATCAAGCGGGTGTTATTGGTTTTAAGAACAGCACATATGGAAGAGCAGCCCTTACCTGGTGGAGAGATAAGTGCTTTGAATGGTGCTACTTAAAGTCTGAACCTGAAAATGAACGCTTTGGAGATCAAAAGTATCTAGATAAACTCCCAAAATACTTTGAGGAAGTATCTATATGCAATGATTTAGGAGTAGATGCAGCTCCATGGAATAGTGTTTATAACAACAATTACAATATCTACACGGAAGATAACAAAATATATATTCAAGGACATAAGCTTATATGCTTCCACTTTGCTTGCGTATCTATCTATAATTTAGAAGAATTTGATTTATGGACCTTTGAAAAGCTATACTTTTCAAACATTATGGAGGAAAAGATATATAAACCATATCTTAAGAGGCTGCAAAGGATAGGTAATTTTATTAAGCTCTATATAAATCACCCCCTATCAAGTCTCTATAAGAGTAGTTCTCCACAGGAGGCTAAGAGTTACTTTAGATTAGCTTCCTCAGATAGTGTAGATAAAATAAGCAGCCTCCTTGATAGAAGCAAGGAAGTTTCTGCTTCACCTACTATTATTAAAGACTTTACTAAGAACAAGGAAGTTTTCCAAAATAAAAATAAATTCTGCACAATTGTTAGCAAGGAGTATGTATTAAGAGTTCTAGCATTATATAGTTCTCTTGAAAGAAATGCAAATGACTTTCATTTATGGATATGTACTTTAGACGATATAAGCTTTAAAATTTTAAACAGGCTTTCACTAAAAAAGGTTACAATTATAAGTTCCTCTGCTCTTGAAAATCAAGAGCTGTTGGAGCTAAAGAAGAAACGAAGTCTCACAGAATATGCCTGGACTTTAAAGCCTGTTCTTTGTATGCATCTATTAGTAGATATTCCTTTAGATAATTTAATATATTGTGATGCTGATATTTATCTATTCCAGGATATAGGTACCCTCCTGAAGGAATGGAGCGGTCACTCCTTCTTTATGTGCAGGCAGAGATATGGTTATGAAAACGAAAAAGTTCATGGTAGCTTTCAAGCTGGTTTATTAGGCTTTACCAGGGACAACAGCTCTCTGGATATTTTAAGCTGGTGGAAGAAAAGCTGTATAGACTGGTGCTACGAAACAGCTGATCTTGTCAATAATCGATGGGGAGATCAGAAATATCTGGAGATGATTCCTCATTTATTTTCAAATATCAAACTTGTGGATCATATAGGGATAAATACAGCACCTTGGAATCTAATTTTAAACAATAATCATAAAGTGAGTAGTAATAACAAGAATATATATATAGATAATACTGAGCTTGTAATTTATCATTTTGGCAGTATGCAAATCTTTAATGGTCAAGAATTTGATCTTTGGAAAAATGAAACTATTAATTTTTCTGAAGAGATAAAAAACTATATTTACAAGCCATATATTAAGGAGCTCCAAAAATATATTAGACTTCTTGAAAACAAGCATCCTGATAAAATTAGGAGTCTTTATTCCCATGAAAGTCCTGATAAATCTAAAAATTATTACAAGCACATCATTAACTAGTGAAATTGAGGTGTTGAAATAAAATGAAGCATTGTTATTGTACAATTATGAGCAATACTTCTTTATACAAAGGCTATATATTAATAAACTCTTTACTGGAACATGATCCAGATTTTATACTATATGTTCTTTGCATGGATGAAGTCACAGAAAAAATATTAAAGGATCTTTCCTTCAAATCTGTTATCCTTATCCCCTTAAAAACACTGGAGGAATTCGATGTCGATCTCCTTCCAATTAAAAATAAAAGAGACGACAAGGAATATGCCTGGACTGTAAAATGTCCCTTTATGCTCTATCTTTTTAAAAGCTTTGCAGCCCTTGAGCACATTATTTATCTTGATAGCGATTTAGAATTTTTTCAAAATCCTAAGCCTATTTTTGATGAATTTAGCACATCATCAATAATGCTAACCAGAGAAAGATTTTACTTTCAGGATAATGAGCCTTGGTATGAAAATTATGGGATTTATAATTGTGGGTTTATGGCTTTTAAAAAGGATACAATTGGTAAGGATGCCCTAAAATGGCTAAGAAGGAAATGTATTAACTGGTGCTATAACAGGGTGGAACCCAATCTTTATGGTGATCAAAAATATACCGCTGATTGGACAAAACGTTTTAATAATGTTAAGGTATCAAAAAATCTTGGAATAAATGTAACTGCCTGGTATGCTCATGCCTGTAACCTAGATACAGATAATACAGGTCACTTTATAGGTGACCAGCCTTTAATCTTCTATCACTATAATGGATTTACACTCTTTAATAAGGATGAGTTTGACCTCTGCATATTCATAAAGCTTCCTAAGAGACTTGTTAATATGATATATATCCCTTATATCTTAAAACTTAAGAAGGCTATTGCTGTCATTGACAAACTGAATCCTGATCTATATAAGAGTATAGCTAAACCTAGAGATGGTCAGTATGCGCTTAATTATTATAAATCCCCTCCAGCTTTAAATCCAACTTCTGAGCCCTCTCCGGAAAAAACAGAATATAACTTCTGCAGCTTAGTGGGTAAGGAATATATCCCAAGGGCCCTAACCTTATACCATTCACTTTTAAAATATAGAAATGATTTTAAGCTCTTTATGTGCTGTATGGATGACATTTCCTACAGGAGTCTTAACTCACTAGGTTTAAAGAATGTTTCCCTTCTTAGGGTATCTAAGGTTGAAGACAGTAAGCTTTTAAGTGTTAAACCTAAAAGAACAAGCAGCGAGTACTGCTGGACAATGAAGCCTTCTCTTATATTGTATTTAATGAGAAAATATCCAAAAATGAAGACTATATTCTTCTTAGACAGTGACATTTACTTTTTCTCAGATTATTCTTCTATGCTAAATCCTCTTGATAATAGTTCTATATTATTGTTTCCTCAGAGGGACAAAGAGGTGGTAGAGGCTCAATTTGGAAAATATCAAGCTGGCTGTCTTGGATTTAAAAACACACCAAATGCTCACACTGCTTTAGAATGGTGGAGAGAGAGGTGTATTGAATGGTGCTCTTCAGAGCAGGGTCATCCAGATAAATGGGGAGATCAAAAATACCTAGATAAGCTTCCAGAACTCCATCAAGAGGTTGTGCTAAATGACAATCCAGGAATAAATGCAGCTCTGTGGAATACTATGGACAATATTACAATTAATAAATCTAAGGTATTTATCTCTGGAGCTCCTTTAATTTCTTATCATTTTTGTAACTTTATAATGTTTAACGAAAATGAATTTGACTTATGGAGATGGCCAAATTGGCGTGTAGATAGTAAGCATATACAATATATTTACAAGCCTTATATCGTAGATTTAAAAGCTTCCCTAGCTATTCTGGCTTCTAAAAGCATTAACTTTCAAGAATTTTCAATTCCTCCAATTACAAAAAACATGGCCTGTAATTTCTATAAGTATAAATAATCTATGGGGGGAAATAAATGTTATCTAAAAGAAAGGAATCATTGAAAGGTAAAATAGTAGCAATAACTGGAGGTGCTGGTTTTGTTGGTTCTCATCTTACTCATAGATTGTTAGAAGAAGGAGCAGAGGTTCATCTAATTGTTAGAGAAAGCACCTCCCTCTGGAGGTTATCCTCCTTTAAAGACAGTTTATCTCTGCATATTAGCGATGTTTCTTCTTCTTCAGATATGAACAGAACTATACAAAAAATTAATCCAAGCTATTTTTTCCATCTATCAGCCTACGGAGTTGATGCCTCAAAAAAGGATTATATTACTGCTACAAAGATTAATGTATTAGCCATAGCAAACATTTTTTCTGCACTTAAATATATTGATTGTAAGAAGGTAATTCTTCTGGGAAGCTCCTCAGAATACGGTGAAGTTGATCATAGAATAACCGAGGACACGCCCTTAAAACCAGTTAATATCTATGGCAGCACAAAAGCCTGTGGAACTATACTCGCCCACCAACTGGGCTCCGAAAACAATATACCAGTGATCACCTTTAGACCCTTTGGTCTCTTTGGAGAGGGTGAGGAGCCTCACAAGTTATTTGCATATGTAATACTGCAATCCTTAAAAGAAAAGGATATAAACCTTACAAAAGGAGAACAGTATCGGGATTATCTTTATGTTGAAAATCTAATAGATGCTCTTATTCTTGCCTGTGAGGATTCTACCTTAAGGAATGAGATATTCAATATAGGCAGTGGCGTATCAAAACCTCTAAGATATTATTCTGACTTGATAATAAGTCTTACAGAAACAACAAGCAAAGTAAATTATGGTGCTATTGCCTACAGAAAGAATGAAATATGGAACCCCTCACCGGATATAAATAAAATAAGAGCAAGACTTCATTGGAATCCTAAAATTCCTCTGGAAAAAGGCTTAGTAAATACAATTAACTGGTTTAAAGAAAACTTGTTTAACTACAATGACATACTGTAGCTATTAGGAGGAAAAATGGAAAATATATATAATGGAAAAAGAGTTTTAATTACTGGCCATACTGGCTTTAAAGGCTCCTGGTTAACTCTATGGCTTCAGAAACTTGGTGCTGAAGTCATTGGCTATGCTTTAGATCCTTTAACAGAACGTGATAACTACAGTCTTACCATCGATAAAGATAGTATAAAGGATATTCGTGGTGATATAAGGGATACTCATGAATTAGATAAGGTATTTAAGCTATATAAACCCCAGATAGTTTTTCACCTAGCAGCTCAGCCTTTAGTTTTAAAATCCTACGAAGACCCAAAATACACCTATGAGGTTAATGTAATGGGAACCCTTAATCTTTTGCTTGCAGCTTCCCAATGTGAGGATACTAAAGCAATAATAGTAGTTACTAGCGACAAATGCTATAAAAATAATGAATGGATATATTCCTATAGGGAGGAGGATACATTAGGAGGGCATGATCCCTATAGCTCTAGCAAAGCAGCTGTAGAAATTCTTACTTCCTCCTTCAGAAGTTCCTTCTATCCTCTCACATCCTTTGATAAACCAAAAAAGCTCATTGCCACTGTAAGAGCAGGTAATGTTATAGGCGGAGGAGATTGGTCTCCTAACCGCATAGTACCAGATTCAATAAAAGCCCTTGAAGCACAAAAAAGCATTGAGATAAGGAACTATAAGTCTGTGAGGCCTTGGCAGCACGTTCTAGAACCTCTTTCCGGTTACTTACTAGTAGGTTCGCTACTTATTCAGGGTGAAGAAAAATATTCTGGGGCCTGGAATTTTGGGCCAAAGGATGAGGGTATCATTACTGTAGAAGAAATTGTACAAAAGATAATTAAGTATTACGGAAGAGGAAGCTATTATATAAAGCCTCCTACAGGGACGACTCTCCATGAAGCTGGTCTTTTAAGTCTTGATATAAGCAAAGCAAGAAGACTCTTAAACTGGGAGCCAAAATGGACCGTTGAAGAAGCAGTGGAAAAAACTCTTCTCTGGTACAAGGAGTACAAATCAAAGAATATCAAAAAAATTACAGAGGATATATTAAACTCTTATAAAGCTTATTGAATAAGAAAAAGCTATTTAAGGATTCTTACCTTAAATAGCTTTTTCTTATTCAAAATCATAAACATCGGAAAATTCGATTTTTACCTTTTCCTCTAAACTCCTAGTGTTCCTTAAATCGTTAAACTCAATCACATCTTCTGTAGTTACTACAGGTAGCTTTATATGAAACTCTGTTCCCAAGCCTTCTTCACTTTGAACAGTGATAGTGCCCTTATGCATTTCAACTAGGGATTTTACTATATAAAGGCCAAGACCGGATCCTTCTCGGGTTCTACTAAAGGATTTATCTATTTTAACAAATCTATTAAAAACTGAAGAAATCTTTTCTTTAGAAATACCCAATCCATTATCCTTAACTACTACCTCTACCGTTTCACCCCTATCAAAGACCTTCACCTCAACCTTTCCTCCTGATTCCCTTTTATATTTCACGGAATTAGAAAGAAGATTTAATATAACTCTCTCTATCTTTTCTGGATCACAAAGCATAGGTTTTTCTTCTACATCTGTATCAAATACAATCTCCATGCCATGATCCTCAATATAGGGTGATACAGAGAGTACTGTATCCTCCACCACAGCAATAAAATCAACATTCTTTGGGCTAATCTGATAGAAGCCTTCGCTTATTCTGTTAGAATCAATTAGATTATTTATGAGCTTTGATACCCTATAACAATTATGCTTAACTATCTTATTATACTTATCAATATCATCAAATTGTCCCTTTTCAATATACATTTCAATTAGCTGACAGGAACTGTATATAACATTTATTGGAGTTCTAAACTCATGAGAAAGATTCGCAAAAAACTCAGTACATAGTCTTTCATTTTCCTTTGCATCCTTCAAGGCTTGCACCATAAGCTCAGATTTTTTTATTGCGGTCATATCTGTAATAATAACCATCTGTACCGGACCGCTAGAGGTTAAAATAGGAAGGTTTGTAACCTCAACATCTATCACATTCTTATTAAAATCAATCATTTTTTCTGAAAAGCCTATGATAGGATTACCTTTTGCTTCCTCTAGAACCTTCCTTACTGCTTTATGACAGTCAGGATGAATCAAATCATAAATTTCAATTCCTAGAAGCTCTTCTGGGCGAGGCGCCTTGAAAAGTCTTGCTAAAGCTTCATTGGCAAAGATAATATAGTCATCCTGCCTTAAATAGGTAGGCATAGGTATCTTCTCTATTACCATCCTATAAACCCTTTCCCTATCCCTGAGAACCTCCTCTGCTTCCAAGAGTTTTTTATTTTGTTTATCAAGCTCTTCAACTGTTGCTTCCAGTTCTTCATTTTGCTCATATACTTCTTTAGTTAATATTCTTACTGGCTCACTTAAGTTTTCATTTACAATCATTATATATAGCATATATAATGCAGCATACTTAAAATAATGGCTAAGAACAATGGATATATTATAAGCATTAATATTTATCAGTGAAAAAATCTTAGAAAATATATCTAAAATAATAGAAATACAAACAAACCAAAGATGGTCAATTTGAAACACCTTTCTTCTCTTATATATGATTACTAAATCCACTATATAAATAAGTAATACTCCCAATTCTCCTAAATAGTTGATTCCTGTGTTATTAGGTATAAAGTATATAGGAATCAATCCAGAAATAATTAATAAAAGCAGCATTATTGGAATTATAAGAAATATCTTAAATAAATTTAGAGGTGTATACTTTTTATATGAAAATCCTAAATAAAAAAACAGTGCCAAGGAAGTTATATAGCTTTCAGACATATCAAAAGCATAAGATATAACTGTAGTATTGTATACAAACAAATCCAAGTTATTGCAAAAAAACAAATGTAAACATTCAAAAACCAAAACACTAAAAAAACATACTCCAAAATATTTTAGCCATTGATTTTTCCCCAAATAAAATGTATTCTTCGTGATAACAACAATACTATAACAAAGAAGTATAATTACGCCTTCAGTAATAAAATGGAAAAGTTTCATGCTTTCATAACTACTAACCCAAAAGGAAATTAGCACTAAAAAAAGTAATAAAGCATTTTTATAGTTAAACTTCTCAAACAAGCTTCTTTGTGTATATTTTTCTTCCATAGTTTTCAACCTCATTTATTCATAATTAAATACTATCAATAATAAGATATTCGACTTCTTTTTCTTTTTCCCTTCTTCTAACTTATTATAAAAGCTCTGTTCATTGTGGTATTATAATGTAATTTAAGTTATTTTGTTGTATTTTTTGTTTTTTTCCTATAGTATATAATTTGATTATTGATTTAAGGAGAAAACTAATGGAAGCAAAAAACAAAATACCTTACTTAAAATTTTTTCCCATCATCTTTATTTCTCTATTATCATTTAAACTTATTGAAAATTACACATTTTTTATAAAGCAAGGCAAACATTTTATTTCTCTTATGTCTCCCTTTTTTTGGGCCTTTGCCTTTGCCTACCTTTTAAACCCGCTTATGAAATATCTGCAGTTAAAATTCAAACTAAAAAAACTCCCATCCCTGATTGCAGTATATATTGTTCTTATAGGAGTGATAATTTTTGCCCTAGGCATAATTACTCCAAGCCTACTAAAGAGCCTTAAGGAAATAGTGGCTTTGATACCGGAGTATATATCTTCTGCAGAAGCATTTATTTCTGAAGTACTAAAAGATACTGATTTTTTAGTAAGTGGAGAAATAACAAGTTATCTGGAAGGAAATATTACACAACTTTTGGAGAAGATCGGAAGCATCCTAGAGTTTTCTCTTAATATGCTTCTAGTGCAGATAATCTCAATAACCTCTAGCCTCTTTAATTTTGTGGTAGGAATTGTAATTTCTATTTATATGCTTTCCGGTAAAGAAGGGATAATTTCCTCTCTTAAAAGACTTATAATTGCAATTTGCGGTAGTGCAAAAGGTAAAAATATCATAGCTTTTGGAGGGGAAATAAATGAAATCTTCTCCAAATATCTGGTAGGAAAGCTAATAGACTCTGGTATAA
Organism: Bacillota bacterium; assembly: GCA_023451395.1. GTDB lineage: Bacteria > Bacillota > Clostridia > Clostridiales > Clostridiaceae > JAEXZL01. Next base: position 43,451 of record JAEXZL010000169.1, read on the forward strand.
TAGCTCTACTAGCCTTCCTTCTATTAATGATGATTAACTCACCTTTTACAATACTCATAAGTCTTATAGTGGGATTAACCAACATGATACCTTATTTTGGACCTATGGTGGGAATGGCAATAGGATCTATAATAGTCCTCTTTACAAGCCCTGTTAAGGCTTTTTGGGTTTTTATCATATTATTTCTTCTTCAACAGTTTGACGGCTGGTACCTTGGACCTAAAATATTAGGGGATAAGGTTGGGGTAGGAGCACTATGGATAATCTTTGCAGTAGTAGTTGGTGGAGGATTTTTTGGTATGCTGGGTATGCTTTTAGGAGTCCCCTTTGTAGCTGCAATTGGATTAATAGTAAATAGAGTGATTGATAAAAGACTAAAAAATGATATATAATCACCTACTCTTATAGGCAAAATATTAAGCGTGCAACAAAACAATTAAAGGATTGTTTTGTTGCACGCCTATTGTTTATATTCTATATATACTCCTTACTAATATACAAGGAGTTCATAGCTGCTAACAGCCCCCCATAGCTTAAAGAAAAATCAACTACAGAGCCAACCTCATAGCATCCTTCTCCTTTAGTTATATCCAATATCATGTGATCGCTGCTGGCTCCTAGAATTTCTATTCCCTTATCTACAGGAAATATATTATCAGGATTTACATCCTGTCTTCCCAGGGCAACTATTGCTCTTTTCATCATTCCCTTATCCTGAAAGCTTGGCTTATTTCCGAAGGCATCTACCCCCATAGTCCCTTGAGGCATTGAAGGCTTTTCCTTTATCTCAATAATTTCAGTTCTTAAGGTAAAAATATTCCTGTGGAGTCCATTAATATCTTCTCCATAGGCTGTCTCTCTTCCAAGAACAATTGCCTCTCCAAGCCTTAAGGAATTTATCCCCTTGGGAATTTCATCCTTAATGATAAGATGAAGACTGCTGGAATTTCCTCCGGAAACAGTATTTATTCTTATTTTAAATTGCTCCTCAAGTTTGTCTTTGAGCTCTAAAAGTCTTCCTAAATTATTCTCATGGTGGAGCTAGGTGACTTAAGAGAAG